>CAZBOX010000015.1:0-47275 GCA_964493595.1 uncultured Candidatus Obscuribacterales bacterium
AGTTGTTTCCCTTTTGCTGGGCTATATAACCAGCCAGCATAACCATAGGACCCTGCCCAAAAAGCATGGCGATTTTATAGATTGCATTTCTCACACCTACGTAGACGGCTTGTTTTTCCTTGTTCAAAACATCCATGTAGTAGCCGTCTATAGCCACATCTTGAGTAGCCGAAGCCAGAGATATCAAAGCCAGAGCCCAGACAGAAAGCGAAACGCTCTCAGGAAGGAAGGCAGTGCCCGCCAATAGCGCGCACAAGATTGAAAGCACCAACTGTGACACCACGATCCAACCGCGCCGTGTTCCATAAAGATCAATTAGAGGAGCCCACAGAAATTTCAGAGTCCAGGCAAAGGACAACCACGACAGAGCCCCGATGAATTCATTGCTGGCGCCCAGATTTTTATAGAAGACAACCGACATCATGTTGACGATGGTGTACGGCAAACCCTCCATGAAATAGAGGGTGGGAATGAATAGGGCAGGTGAAACCTGGACGGATTCTCCACTTGCCTTGCCTTTTGTCTCTTCTGCGTCTGTGGTCATGCAAGGCTCATTGGTGATCGGCTATTATGAAATTTCGTCAAGCGAGCTCAGTGGCAAGGATAATCGATGAAAGATCATACGTTGCTGTGTGCAAATTACCATCGCCCCAAGCTGAAGATTCTGAATATTCTCTCAGTAGCTCTCTGCAGCATGCTTTTCACTTTGCCATCCAATGCACAGGAGAAGACGGTTGCCGATCCTCTGTCCGCTCTCAAGTGCGACGCCAAGTTCAATGAGTCCGTTTTAAAAGCAGTCGATAAGCATGTCAGAAAGTCTCTCTATTCAAAGGATTTGAGCATAAATGTATGGCCGAAAGCTCTGGAAAAACAGAAGACCAAAATCTTGCAGTCCGGAAATTTGCTCGAGCTTTCAGAAGCGATCAATACAGCAATCGATGAATTGAAGAGCAGCCACTGTCGTTTTCTTACAATAAACGACGATACTTATTACTTCCTCTACTCGCTCTTTAGCGGCAATGCCAAATCAAAAGCCAGGGGCGAGTGTGTCTTTCCGGGTTTTGTCACGGGTGGGGCAGGATTCGACTCCGATCGCGTGCGTTATGTATTGGATGATTCGCCTGCAAAAAAGGCACATATACAGGTAGGAGACAAAATTCTTTCTGTAAACGGATATAAGTACACAGGTCTTGCGAATTTCTTCGGACTGCAGAGAAAACCGATCAAAATCTCGCTCAGAAGAGGCGAGGACGCTAAAGACATTACAGTGTCGGCAGATAAGAAATCGATGTATGAAACATACGTCAATGCCGTCACCAAGAGTGCTCTAAAGTTTCAAGTCGATGGATTCAATTTAGGCTACGTGCATCTCTGGTGCGGAGGGGAATTGGCACAAGAGGCGATGGCCGAGGCACTGTTCTCAGCGCCTATAAGTGGATGCGATGGTTTGATTCTCGATTTAAGAGATGGTTACGGAGCCTGTTCTCCCGATGCACTCGACCCTTTCTTCCGCCACCCGGAAGCCTTTCCAAATTTCGAAACGACCAATCGTGATGGAAAGAAACGTACTTCCACCGTGATTTTCGACAAGCCGGTCGTTGCCCTCATCAATGGTGGCTCCCGCAGTGGCAAGGAAGCTTTAGCATTTGCGCTCAAGCGGACCAGAAGAGCCTATCTGGTAGGTGAGCGCACCGCCGGCTATTTTTTGGCCGGGTCGATTCAGCCCATCAACGAAAAATGTTTTCTCTACCTGGCTATTCTAGATTGCTCTCTGGACGGAGTTCGACTGGAAAGTATCGGCGTCGAGCCTGACTTGATTATTTCCAACAACAAAAATAGCGCCGAAGACAGGCAGCTCGAGGGGGCAAAAGTGGAGCTGGTCAAGAGAATCAGAGATGCAAAAAACGGTTCTTGACAGACTGATCACCTTCACGATTCCCCCACATGGAAACTCTAAACTGTAGGCCTGGTAGGCAATTTCAGGCTGCAGGAGGTGGGATAAGAATTGATAAGCGGCAATTAAACATTCTGTAAATGCGCATTGCGCCTGCCAGAATATTGGGGGATTAACCACAATGCTAATTAGCCTTGCTGGTTTTCAATTTTGTCGTCTCAGACAAGGCTGAAAAATTACGCAAGAAATCAGGCTTAGGAGGATTTTCAAGATGAAATCACCGAGTGGCTCGCTTTATGCTCGCTCGTTTCTTTCCGCATTATCTATCGCTGCACTCGCATCGACAGCCGGTCTTTGTGCCGCGTCAGCAGACCCTTCGGCGGAGGCGGTCAAGAATGCAGAGAATTTGATGAAGAAAGACAAGTACAAAGATGCCCGCGGCAAACTTGATGAGGCTATCAAAGCTAATCCGAATAATGCAAAGGCTTACACGGACAGATCTCTGGCCAACGACCGCCTGGGCCGCTACAGTGCCGCCATCGATGATGCCGGTAAAGCAATTCAGCTGGACGCCAAGTCTGCTTCAGCCTATGTGAACCGCGGTTGGGCTTATAACAAGACCGGCAAATACAAACAGGCACTTGAAGATCTCAATCGCGCCATCGAGATCGATCCCAATCTGGCAATGGCATATGTCAACAGGGCACACGCATACAATGGCTTGAAGCAATACGATAAGGCGATTGCCGATGCCAACAAAGCAGCAGATATGAAGTCTCCGCACGCGCGCGCGCTGGCGTTGATCAATAAGTCGCATGCTCTGCACATGCAGGGAAACCACAACGATGCTGCAGACGCTGCTTCACTGGCGCTGCAAATCAATCCCAAGCTTTCGGCCGCCTATGTCAACAGAGGCAGGGCTCTGGCGAAACAGGGCTACCACGACAAGGCCGTGGATGATTTCTCAAAAGCCTTGAAATACAACGGGCACCTGGCTCACGTCTATCACCACAGAGGACTCAGCTACAAGGCTCTGGGCAGCGACAAGAAGGCTCAAAGCGACTCTGAAACAGCAAAGAAGATGGGTTTCACTGCGCCCTCCACTAAGGTGGCAGACCCCAGATAGACATAAGTTTTTCAATTTGAGGATTTAGAGATGTTGAAACTAAATGAGTATCCGGCCTGTGCATTTTTTGCCGCCACCGCTCTTATCTTGACCTACAGTCCATCGGCTCGAGCATTTGACAACAATTTCGCCCAGACCAATCTGCCTGTTCATTCGTCCGGCAAAATGACACAACTCGAGTCAGAATCGGGCGGCGTCTTTTTTGGCGGCGGTGAATCAGAATCCGGCGGAGTGTACGGCGGAGAGCAGGAGACCGAAACCGGCGGAGTAAGCAGTGCAGGAGGCGAGTCCGAGTCGGGCGGCGCCAGCAGCGCGGGCTCCTCTTCAGAATCAGGCGGACCGGCCAATTCCGGCTCAGAGAGCGAAACCGGCGGGGCCGGCAGTGCCGGAAGCGAATCGGAATCAGGTGGACCTGGCGTAGAGATCAGAAACTACTGAGTTATCATCAGGGTTTCACTAGATTCGAATAAATGAAATCAAGGAGGCTGGCGTTTTCAAGACCGGCCTCCTTTTTTAGAAATGCGCAATAACCCTAAAATTTGGGGGCTTAAGCCACTGTTTACAGTATGATCAATATATCCACGTATTGAAAGAAGAGGGCTTGCCAATGACTGAACTTAGCGCCAATGACATCAAAAAAATCTACGAGTCATTGCCTGAAAAGCACAACGAAGCTCGCAAACGCTTCGGGCGTGGCTTGACCCTGGCGGAGAAAATCCTCACTGCCCACCTTGACCACTGGGATGCCAGTGAGAAGCATCCGAAACGTGGCGAGAGCTATGCTCTCTTGCGTCCGGATCGTGTGGCCATGCAGGATGCGACTGCTCAGATGGCAGTCCTGCAGTTCATGCAAGCGAAGCTGAAAACCGTGGCAGTTCCCTCGACTATCCACTGCGATCACTTGATTCAAGCAAGAGTCGGCGCTGACAAAGACATGGAGCAAGCGCTGAGCGACAACAACGAAGTCTACAATTTCCTTAGAACAGCCGCTGAGAAGCACGGTATTGGTTTCTGGAAACCAGGCTCCGGAATCATCCACCAGGTTGTCCTGGAAAATTACGCTTTTCCCGGCGGCATGATGATCGGCACTGATTCACATACTCCCAATGCCGGCGGTCTGGGCATGATCGCTATCGGTGTCGGCGGCGCTGATGCTGTGGATGTAATGGCGGGAGAAGCCTGGGGCGTTAGATGGCCAAAGCTGATCGGCGTTCGTTTGACCGGCAAGCTGAATGGCTGGACGGCACCGAAAGACGTCATTCTCAAACTAGCAGGAATCTTGACTGTGGCAGGTGGAACCGGCGCCATCATTGAATACTTTGGACCGGGCACCGAGTCGATCAGCTGCACCGGAAAAGGCACAATTACAAATATGGGTGCCGAACTGGGTGCCACCACATCGATTTTCCCCTTCGACGATCGCATGGCCAAATACCTGCGCGCCACCAAGCGTGCTGATATTGCCGCTCTGGCAGAGCAGTTCCGTGAGCACCTGGTTGCTGATCCGGAAGTGGAGAAAGACTACAAGAATTATTTCGACCAGGTGATCGAAATCGACCTCGATACTCTCGAACCTTATGTAGTCGGACCACATACACCAGATCTCGCGCGTCCAATATCGGCTCTCGCCAAAGAAGTCGATGAGAAAGGCTACCCTGAGCATCTGAAGTATGCACTGATCGGCAGTTGCACCAATTCTTCCTATGAAGATATGGGCAGAGCAGCTCATGTAGCCAATCAAGCCGGCGAACATGGAATAAAAGCAGACATCGGTTTTCTTATCTCGCCCGGTTCCGAGCAAATTTATAAAACCATCGGACGCGATGGTCAGTTAAAGACTCTTGAAACCATCGGCGGTACCGTTCTGGCCAATGCTTGTGGACCTTGCATCGGGCAGTGGAAGAGAGAAGACATAACTCCTGGTGAGAAGAATTCGATCATTACTTCTTTCAACAGAAACTTTCAGAAGAGAAACGACGGCAATCCGGAAACACTTGCATTCATCGGCAGCCCTGAAATTGTGACAGCCTTTGCAATTGCCGGATCGCTCAAGTTCAATCCTCTGACCGATACGCTGAAAGGCTCTGACGGCAAAGAATTCAAGCTCAATCCTCCAGTCGCCCAGGAGTTACCGGAACAAGGATTTATCGCAGACGAAAGTGGTTTCATCCCACCAGCCAAAGATGGCGACAAAGTAGTTGTCGACGTCAAGCCCGATTCTCAAAGACTTCAATTGCTCGAACCATTTGAAGCCTGGAACGGAAAAGACTATGTAGACCTGCCGATCTTGATGAAAGCACTCGGCAAGTGCACAACCGATCATATCTCCGCTGCCGGACCATGGCTGCGTTATCGTGGTCACCTGGACAAAATCAGCGACAACATGTTCATGAGTGCAACCAATGCCTTCACCAATGACGTCGGCATCGGATTGGACGTTCTCGATGGAGAAAGAAAGGCGTATCAAGCCGTTGCCCGCCATTACAAATCTGAGGGTCTCGGCTGGATAGCCGTAGGCGATCACAATTACGGTGAGGGCTCGAGTCGCGAACATGCAGCGATGTCGCCGCGCTTCCTCAACTGCAAAGCTGTTGTAGTGAAGAGCTTCGCTCGCATCCATGAAACGAACTTGAAGAAGCAAGGCATTCTGCCTTTCACTTTCGTCAAAGAATCGGATTACGACAAGATCGCCGAGACCGACAGAGTCAGCCTCACGGATCTGGCTAATCTGGCTCCGGGCAAGAATGTAGAAATGAAGATTCGACATGCCGACGGCAGTGAAGACAAAATCGAGTTGAAACACACCATGACCGAAGAGCAGATTGGATGGTTCAAAGCCGGCTCGGCCTTGAACTTGATCCGCCTGCGTCGCGAGGGTGTTTCGGCCGCTAAATAAACAGCTGCGCAGCTAAGTAAGGGCGGACAGGAATTCAGTGATCGCCGACTGAAATTTGTCGGGCGCACTGCTTGTGATGTCGCTGTGCGCACTTTCGGGCAATTCCAGCAATGTCTTTTTGCCGACCGCTGTCTTATACAGGTGGTGCGCATGGTCGAAGGCGATTACAGAATCGTTGAGTCCGTGCGCGATAAGCACTGGTGGATGGGGGCGTTGTAAAACTGCCGTGTTATTCAAAAAAGACTGGGGAAACAAAAAGTCCGGATAGATTCTCAGAATCGGCAGCGACTCTCGAGCGATCCGCTCCAGCGAAGCAAAGCCAGACTGCAGAATTAGAGCTTTCGACTGCCTCACTCTTGATATGTAGCCTGCCACAGAAGCACCGAGTGATTCACCGTAGAGAATAATGTTCTCTGACCGGACCTTCTTTTCGGCAACTAGAAAATCGTAGGCGGCTTCTCCATCAAAACAAATGTCCGGAATATCCGGCTTTCCTTCGCTCTGTCCATAGCCCTGGTAGTCGTAAATAAATACGCAAACCCCTGCCTTCAGGAGAAGCTGCACAAGCTCTCTTCGATTGGCGATATTGCCCGCATTTCCGTGGCTGACGAGCATCCAGTCGCGAGCGCCGGGCTTTTCGAATATCCAGCCATGCAAACGGCGCCCCTGCCGGTTTTGAAAATAGACATCCTGACCTTGAATGCCTGCCAGCTCTGGAGCCGCATCAATATCACCAGGGAAAGGATCGGGATGAAACAGGAATTGCCGGTATAGAGGCCGGGCCATGCGGGGCGCCAGAGCAACGTAAACGCCCACCGCCAGAGATATTCCAGAAATAAACACCTGAAACAATGACCCCTCACCGGCTTTTCATAATGTTAGCGTCTTTATACCCGTGTGTCTAAAAGATTCGGCGAGCGCACTCTTTGTGAAAGAATGGAAAAACATACAAAATGAGCGCAGCAAGCGAATGAGACGCCAGAACACAGTCACAATCACACCAATCGCGCTTGTGCTTGCTTTGGCTCTCGGTGTTTTTTCACCTCTAATGGCTCGGGCTGAACAAATGCTTGAGCTATATCAGCGGCACAAAGCCATGGGCGATATCGAAGTTACGATTGCCAGAGCTGCTGTCCGGGTGAGGCAGAAAAACGGTCTGACCTTCGTGATTGCTGCTCCCAGCTGGAATGTCAGCATTTTTCAGCCGCGCAAGAAGAAAATCGCCGTTCTTACGTACGCCAATTTCGCTCGAAACGGACCGAAACACATTGAGTATTTTGAGGGCGCGATCGATTGGTCTCTGGTCGTAGAGGCTGAAAATTGCCGGTACAGGGGGCTGCAGGCCAAGGCCTACGCACTGCCATTCAAGTCCCGAGATGGAAAGTTGGTGGACTTGAAACGTGGCAAAGTAGGCTCCTATCTTGTCAACACAAGTTTTGCCGTTGATCCGCATATTCGTAGTTTCTTGCAGCAGATGTTTCACATTCAAGCAGCCGACGGCATTCCTCTCAAATATGTCAAAATCGGTAAGCCGTACAGCTTTGGGCAAGGCCTTGCCTATAATCGAAGCGAAGAAGTTGTCACCATACTCGATACCATGTCCGGAGCGATGAAACCATTTCGGAAGAATGTTTTTCTTGTTCCGTCCGGATATAAAACCACAAGTGAAAGTGACCTGACATTTGGTGACAAAAGCGAAGATATGCAAGAGATCATGAAGGAGCTGGACTGAGGGTCTGTTTGATTTAGGTGCTTATCAGACATAAGAGTAGTAATAAGCCTGATCCTTCGTGGAACAAGATAGTGGACATCTAGACGTGCGGAAATGACTGAAAAGCAGTCCACAGAGCATGAAAAACCGGAAAGATCGGGGGGCGAGAAGCCCAACCGGTCAGACATTGGTGGGACCGGCAATTCGACCTGGATAGAAGAAACCATCACACCGGTGGTTCTCGAGCCGGGCTCTGTTGTTCTTGACAGGTACAAAGTCGTTGAACTGGTCGGTGTGGGTGGCGTAGGCAGCGTTTTTCGGGTCACCCACGTGCACCTGGGCACGGTCTATGCTCTTAAATGCTTGAACAAAGAGCAGCCGAAAGATAATACCTGGCGGCGTTTTCAAAATGAGGCGAAGGCCGCCCATATTCTCGATCATCCAAGCTTGATTAAGGTGCACGACTTTGGGCTGATGCCTGGTCGCCGCCCATATTTCGTTATGGACTTCGTGGAAGGAAAGACCCTTTCCGAAGAAATACAGCGCCTGGGCCGGCTGCCTGTCAAGCGCTGCATCAGAATTTTCATCCAGGTCGCCTTCGCGATTGCCTACGCGCACGAAAATGGGGTAATTCACCGCGACCTGAAGTCAAGCAATATCATGGTCGTCAAATCGGAAAAAGACGGAGCGGATGAAGAACTCGTAAAAATAGTCGACTTTGGTATTGCCAAATTGACCGGCGCCGACGAATTCAATCAGCAGACTCTCACTAAGACAGGCGAAATTTTCGGCAGCCCGCTTTTTATGAGCCCCGAGCAGTGCATGGGACTGGCTGTAGACATGCGCAGCGATCTTTATTCACTGGGCTGCATGTTCTACGAAGCACTTACCGGCGCCCCACCATTCATTGGAGAAAGTGCGCTGGCAACAATGATGAAACATCAATCCGAGCCGCCACTCTCCTTGAAAGAAGCCTCCATGGGTATCGACTTTCCTGTGGAACTCGAGCGTATTGTCGCTAAGCTTCTGGAGAAAGATCCAAATAAGCGGTATCAAAATGCCAGTCTTTTAGCTCAGGACTTGATTCAGCTCGAGACCCAACTCAAGAACGACAGCGCTCTTCAAGGAACAGTTGGCGAAGGAGCTAAAGGCGGCAGCAGAGCGGCATATTTTCCCAAAGAGACATCGATTTTTTCCGGCAACCGTATAGGGCAGGGCATAATCGGGGCTCTCTCTTTTCTTCTGGGTATGGGCGTTAGTTTCTTGCTGCTCCAGGGTGAATTAGACGCAGAACGCGCTCGAAAGCGTCCCATCATCATTCAATCTCAGCCTCATATAAGCGCACCGGAACTTGATGAGAAGCCCTTTTCACATATCGACCCGGTAACAAAAGAGCGAGTTTTCGAATTTCCCAAAACACCAATCGGTGCTTTCATATTCTCGGACAAACCAGGCATCAACTGTATCGGAGAGGTACGCATCCCCCACGACCAGCTGATCGGATTCAACCCCACTTATGATGCCCTGGCAAAGAACCCTTTGTTGCTGAAGAAATTCGGACCCAACGATTTGACGCTCGTTTTCATGTCGCGCAATGACATGGCAATTTCCAAGGTATTTTCGGCACTCACTCACCTCACCGGACTGAAAGCTTTGAACGTTAAGTTCTCTGATTTCAGCGATTCAGATTTGCTTTTTCTGAATTCATTGCCGAATCTGAGTTACTTAAACGCCAGTATGTCAACGATTACAGGCAGCGGACTGGCAAAAATGAAATTTCTGTCCAAGCTCACTTCTCTGCACGCCGGCGGTATTCAAAACATTGAAACCTTTCTGGAGCGCATAGAAGACATGCCGCGGATTTATCAGCTTTCATTGCACGCTGATCTTTTGAGCGATGAATCCCTCAGACAGATTTCCAAGGCTCGCACACTGCGGGCATTGGCAGTAGGCTCGAATATGGGCATTACCAATGAAGGCGTCAAACATCTGGCAAAACTGAAAGATTTAAAATTCCTTGATTTGTGCGGCACTTCAATCGATATCAAATGTCTTGAATCGTTAAAACAGCTTCCGAATCTGAGAGAACTGGGCATACCAATGAACATGACCGACAAGAAAAATGTCATGACTATCAGAAAGGCAATGCCTGGAATCAAGCTATTCGCGGGCAGCCCCGAAAGCAATACCCCAGATTATTGTCTTGATTTCGAATGGAAGGGAGAAGGCTTATAGCCCCTGCATGACCGAAGCTGAAGAGCAAAAGTCCGAAGCACAGCTTCGCAATGAAATTCCTTTTGCGGACACGACCATGTCCTTGCAGGCGCAAGCACCGGAAGATCTGCAACCAGGCATGATTTTGCTCGAGAAGTTCAAAATCATTGAATTGTTGGGTGTAGGTGGGATGGGCAGCGTTTATCGCGTCGAACATTTGTTCATGAACCAGCAGTATGCCCTGAAATGTCTCAACAAGTGTCAACGCAACGACATCAACTGGCGCCGTTTTGAAAACGAAGCGAAAGCCGCGAATATGCTTGATCATGCAAACTTGCTGCGCGTGTTTGAATTCGGGCTGCTTCCCGGTGGTCGCCCCTATTTTCTTATGGAACTTGTCGAGGGAGTCACGCTTGCAGATGAGATAAGAAAGCTTGGGCGGCTTCCTATGAAGCGGGCCATCAAGATTTTCATTCAAGTAGCTTTTGCTATCCATTACGCGCACGAGCACCGCATCATTCACCGGGACTTGAAGCCGAGCAACATCATGCTGGAAACAAAAAACGGTGAAGAGTCCGTCAAGGTCGTGGATTTTGGCATCGCAAAATTAACGGGTATCGACGAATTCAATCAGCAGACTCTCACGAAAACCGGGGAGATTTTTGGCAGTCCTCTCTATATGAGCCCGGAGCAATGTGCAGGAACAGGAATAGACAGCCGTTCAGATTTGTATTCGCTGGGTTGCCTCTTCTTTGAAGCGCTTACCGGTGCACCGCCTTTCATCGGAGAAACGGCGATTGCCACAATGATGAAACACCAGCAGGAGGCTCCTCTTTCACTGAAAGAAGCTTCAATGGGTATTGGCTTTCCGATTGGTTTGGAGAAAGTAGTAGCGTCCTTACTGGAGAAAGATCCAAGCCAGAGATATCAAAAGGCCAATTCTCTGGCTGCTGATTTGATTGAGCTGGAGCGCAATCTAAGCGGTGAATCAAGCAGTTCCACCCAACAAATTGGAGAATTGCGCGCAGAAAGAGGAAAGTCTGCGCTCACGAAAAAGAACCCTCTCAGTACCGACACAATCTTGATTGCTTGCATTGCAGCTCTTCTTGGAGCGGCTGCAGGAGGCGTCATTTGTTATTTAGCCATCGGCAATCAAATCAAAGAATTGAAAGATTACTACGAAACTCGCATGGCGCAAGAGCCTTCCATTGCCGCGCCAGCCAAGAGCACCAGTCCACCGGAAACGCCTACCGAACCGGCCCCAGAATCAATTGTGCCTGCCGCCGGCAGCTTCTCACGGATCGTTGGCGATGAGCGTCTGCTGACCTTTCCGAAAGGGGTCTGCCTGGGCACCATCATCGACGATTTTGCATTTGTGTGTGAAGCGGAGGGGCAAAAGAAATTTCCCAAGCAACGGCGACTGTCTTTAATGGTCAGAAATAGCGCGATAGAATCACCAGAACTGCTGTCCGGTTTCGCTCCCGACGATCTTGCTTTTCTCAACTTCTCTTTCGCCAACGGCTTTAGAGCGGATGGTTTCTCCTATATCTCTGATTTAACAGGACTGAAGGCTCTCAATGTGAAGCACAGCCCGTTCAATGACAAATCACTTTCCAGCATCGACCGGCTTGTCAATTTGCGCTTTGCCAATCTCAATTCAACCAGAGTGCACGGAGAAGCTCTGATCAAATCACCGGCAGTAAGAGGTCTCAATGCGATAGACATTTCGAACAATCAGGGCATGCTGCCATTCTGCCAACGCTTGAAGGAACTGACGAATCTCAATGAAATACAGATGCAAAACTGCCAGCTAGATGATGTTTCAGCAAAAGATATATCCCAATGCCGGCAATTGCGTGTGCTGTCTGTTTCGGATAACAAAGACATAACCGACTCCGGGGTAGGTTATCTATGCGATCTGCAAAAGCTTTATTGGCTTGATCTTTCAGGAACATCCGTATCTCCGAATTGCACTGAAAGTTTGAGCAAGATGCCGGCTCTAAGAAAAGTCGAACTCGGCAAGATGGACTGGAGTGTAGAACAAAAGAAGGCTTTCGAACGAGATTTAAGAAAGAAAGCACCCGGCATAAAAGTCTATTGGAGCGATGAGGAAACTTCAGATCTGGCAAAAACTCTGCCAGAATTTAGATGGGAAGTCGGAAATCTCAGGTAAGACAGAAGGGCACCCTACTTTTCAGCCACCTCTGAGGCCAATTTGACAGACGAGTCAAAGAAAGAAAGCGCAGAGCACGAGATTAAGCTCGGACAAGCAGACGCTGCTCTCGACCAAACAGTTCCGAGTGAAGGCGCTGCACCGTCTGCGGTGCTGTGCGCGGGCCAGGTTGTTCTGGAGAAATACCGTATCATCGAATTGCTGGGACGCGGTGGGATGGGCTGCGTTTACAGAGTAGAGAATCTCTTGGTCAACAGAGTCTATGCTCTTAAATGCTTGAGCCGGGCACAAACAAATGACAGCAGCTGGAGGCGCTTTCAGAACGAAGTCAAGGCTGCTCACTTGCTAGACCATGCCAATCTTATCCGGGTCTACGATTTTGGTCTTCTACCGGGCGGACAGCCCTATTTCCTCATGGAATTAGTGGATGGGCCGACCCTGTCCGATGAGATCAAGAAGAGAGGCAAAATCGATTTGCTGCGCGCTCTTAGAATATTCATTCATGTCACGTTCGCCATTCAATACGCCCATGACCACAGGGTCGTACACAGAGATCTGAAGCCCAGCAATATTATGCTTGCCAGACCTCCTTACGAGGGGGAAGAGGAGATTGTCAAAGTAGTTGATTTCGGAATCGCTAAATTGACAGGTGTTGACGAATTCAATCAGCAGACTCTTACAAAAACAGGCGAAATATTCGGCAGCCCTCTCTACATGAGCCCTGAGCAATGTATGGGCATAGCAGTTGACCATCGCTCAGACCTTTACTCGCTAGGTTGTGTTTTCTATGAAACACTCACAGGCGCACCACCATTTATTGGCGACAGTGCTCTTTCCACCATGCTAAAGCATCAGTCGGAAAATGCCCTTTCCTTGAAAGAAGCGTCTCTTGGCGAGGACTTTCCCGAGCAGATGCAGCGAATTATCGAAACGCTTCTGGAAAAGGATCCAAATAAGCGCTACCAGTCAGCCCAAAAGCTCGCCGAAGATTTGATCGCTCTCGATAAGACACTGCGCTTAGACGAAGTGAAAGGAGTGCAGTCCGCTTTCAATAATGTTTCTCAAAAGCTTGATGAAGGCAAAGAAAAGCTGGCTTTGACGTCGAACATTTACACAACCATTCTTGCCTGCTCGATGACGTTTGTCCTGGGACTGGCTCTCTGTTACTGGATAATCAGCCGCGAGTCGGTTGCACCTCAAATTTCATTTCCAAAGAGAATTACGAATGCGCTTGTCGACGAAAAAAAACTGGATGTAACTCCGGCGCCTAAGCCTGCTGAAAATTTGAAAGTAAGCAATTGGGCAGTAAGGTCAAAGAGGGGAGTTGTTTTCCATTTTCCCGAAAGCCACAGCCTGGGAAGGCTTGAGCTCCAAGACGGCAAGACTCTGGAAGCCAGGGGAATTGTGAGTATTCCTGCCAATAAACCTGTGGCACTTATCGCAAACAGCTATCTACTAAATAATCCGGTTTTACTGGATGGTTTCGCGCCTCATGATCTTCAAGCCTTGAGTCTAAATGGAATAAAGTTGATTGATCCTGGCTTTTATACGCACTTGCACCGATTGAAAGGCTTGAAGCTTCTAAACTTGAGCGGCACCGATTTCGGCAGCAAGGATCTGCTCAATATTGCCGGACTGACTGATCTTCTCTATCTTAATGTGGGCGCCACTGGAGTTTCCTGTGACGATATTCTGCAATTGCCGATACTTGCTAATTTGAGATGCCTGGATATCACGGCAGCCAGTGGTGCTGGTGCCCTTGCCGCCAGAGTAGCAAGTTTGCCGAATTTGAAAATGCTGGTCATTGCAGCCAGCGATATTAGCGATGATGAGCTGAAGAATCTCGCCAGAAGTAAGTCTCTAAAGGTCCTGTGTCTGGCCCATAACGGCATAACCAATCGTGGATTGAAAAACCTTCTGGCTCTTAAAACGCTGGAGTGGATAGACCTCACAAAATCTGGTGTAAAACCTGACTGCTGCAAAATTCTGGCTAAGATGCCGGCTCTAAAGAAGATTGAGATTGGCTCTGTCTTGTCTAATGAAGAGGAGAGAAATTTCGAGCAATACATCAATAAAGAACGACCGGATATCAAAATGTTCTTTAGCGATCAAAACACAGTCGACCTGGAGTCATGCCTGCCTGAATCAGTCTGGTCCGGGAATTGCATAAGGTCCTTCCATCCGACCGACTTAAGCAGATACCTTGAACTGCCAAAAAGATAAGCATATGCAAGGCAGCTGCGGGTAAAAGATCCTCATGGGGTCTTATCAGGAAATCACGCCTACCAGCGAAAAGACTTATGCCATGGATCCGGTGGTCGGTCCATACATTGAGCCGGGCACTATTCTATTGGGCAAATTCAGAGTGCTCGAGCTGCTCGGGGCCGGTGGCATGGGTAGCGTTTATCGTGTCGACCACCTGCTTATGGAAACTCAATTCGCGCTTAAGTGCATGAATAAGTTTCAGGAAGCCAATGCCAGCTGGCGGCGCTTTCAGAACGAAGCAAAGGCCGCTTACATGCTCGATCACCCCAATCTCTTGAAGGTTTTCGAGCTGGGATTATTAGATAGCGGTCAACCTTTTTTCCTTATGGAACTGGTTGAAGGCAAAACACTGGCTGATGAGATCAAGGCCGTTACACATTTGCCTGTCGATCGCGCCGTCCACATTTTCATTCAGGTTGCCTTTGCAATCGGTTATGCGCACGAGAGAAAAGTCATTCATAGAGACTTGAAACCCAGCAATATAATGCTTGTGCCGGCTAAGAGCGATAATGAAGCAGAAGGTGTCAAAGTTGTCGATTTCGGAATCGCCAAATTAATCGGTGTCGATGATTTCAATCAGCAGACGCTGACCCGCACCGGTGAGATATTCGGCAGTCCTTTCTATATGAGCCCCGAGCAGTGTGCAGGATTGCCTGTCGACCACAGGTCCGACCTCTACTCATTGGGTTGCGTTTTCTATGAGGCGCTCACCAGCGCTCCTCCATTCATGGGCGAGACTGCTCTTTCGACCATGATGAAGCATCAGAATGACAAGCAGCTATCTCTAAAAGAAGCTTCACTGGGTATCAGTTATCCACCTGCTCTTGAAGCCATTATTACAAAGCTTCTAGAAAAAGATCCAGCCAAGCGCTATCAGTCGGCTCAGGATCTGGCCAGCGATCTCATGTCGCTAGAGCGAGTAATTAATGACCATAAGCAGCAGGTCACCGGAAAGAAATCGGTCTCTCTGAGTATGGAGCAGCAAAACGGGCTCCAGGCGACTCTTAATACAATAACCAAAGAAATGACGATTACGAAGCTTGTATGCTTCGGTCTTTCAATGTATTTGCTCGGCGCTGCAACGCTTTACGGATGCTTATATGCGGCCAGCAAACAGGGTATAAAAACCGCCGTCGTCGAGCCTGAGACAAGCGAGCCACAGCTCAATCAAGAAGGTGTGCAGTACTGGTCGCAGACCGAGCCGGACAGAGCGCATCCTGGAAAGACAAAGAAAACTTTCTATTTCCCTGACAATAAGATCATTGGTTTGCTTGTAGCGGCAAATGGTTCCAGATGCCTGGCTCGCGGACGAGTAACAGTTCCAGAGAATTTGCAGACAGGTTTTGTGGCCGGGGACTTCATCGCACCGGAATACATCGAAAAGTTCAGACCGGAAGAAATATCTGTTTTTGATTTCAATGCAGAGACTGTTGATTCAAGCTTTTTCAATGCGCTTAAGAGCTTTTCCGACCTGCGTATTCTCAATGTCAGCGGCACCGCATTTAGTGACAAAGATTTGCCAATTCTGTCCGCCTTCAAGAAGCTCCAGTACTTGAATTTATCGCACACCGATGTCGACTGCGCCAATCTCTTGAAACAGCCTGGCATTTACAATCTCAATTGTATTGAAATCAGCCACACGGTGGGCAGCGATGTCTTCATAAAGCATATTGCAAAATTCCCTCATCTTTACGAGATCAAACTGAGCGTCAATGCTTTTGTGGACGACGATATGACGACACTGGCAAAGAGCAAAACCTTGAGAGTAATCGACCTGTCCTCAAATACAATAAGCGACAAAGGAGTTGCTAATCTCCTTCCCGTCAAGACTCTCGAGTGGCTCGACTTGTCGAGAACTGTTATTACTCCGAAGGTCATCGAGTCGCTCAAAAAATTTCCCAAATTAAAAAAGGTAGAGCTGGGCATTCGCGACTGGTCAAAGGATATACGCGACAATTTCGTCAAGGAATTGAGAAAATCGCATCCAAAAATCGAAGTGTACTTTTACGATGCACTTACTCATGACCCTGCCAGCCTGCCCGGAATTAATTGGACCGGCGCCGGAATTATAGGACACGCGAATACCAAACGCCTGATTCCGCCCCCTCCTACAGATTCGATCACCGAAAGAAGGGGAGCGCCGTCGTCTTCGGCTCCTTAAGAAAAGCAACGCCCGCGCGTATACTCTGAAATAATGGAATCATCAAAAATGAAACTGTTTCCTCAGGCATACTCTTTTGACAGAAGACGCGATCGATATTGAAAAGAGCGAACCGGCTCCAGAAAAGAGCACAGATGGCGCTTACACTATCGGCGAACAGACGATGTCTCTCTTCAGCCAGGCTCCTGTAGTACTGGAGCCCGGCTTGATTGTCCTGGAGAAATTTA
Organism: uncultured Candidatus Obscuribacterales bacterium; assembly: GCA_964493595.1. Classification (GTDB taxonomy): domain Bacteria; phylum Cyanobacteriota; class Vampirovibrionia; order Obscuribacterales; family Obscuribacteraceae; genus QKMZ01. The sequence goes on from CAZBOX010000015.1 coordinate 16,668, forward strand.
GAATCATCGACCTTCTTGGGCAGGGAGGCATGGGCAGCGTCTACAGGGTTGAACACCTGCTCATGGGACGCCAATTTGCGCTCAAATGCCTGAATAAGTTCCAGGAAGCTGATGCATCTTGGCGACGTTTTCAGAATGAAGCAAGGGCCGCTCACCTGCTCGACCATCCCAATCTGCTCAAGGTTTTTGAGTTCGGCTTGCTACCTGGAGGTCAACCATTTTTCCTTATGGAATTGGTTGAAGGTCAGACGCTTGCGGATGAGATAACGAAACTCGGCCAGTTGCCTGTGGATAGAGCCGTAAGGATCTTTATTCAAGTGGCGTTCGCGATTAGCTATGCCCATGAGTGCAAAGTAATTCACAGGGACATTAAGCCCAGCAATATCATGGTTACGAGAAAATCAGAGGACGACACTGAGCTTGTCAAAATACTCGATTTCGGCATCGCCAAACTGACCGGTGTCGACGAATTCAATCAGCAGACCCTGACCAAGACAGGCGAAATCTTCGGCAGCCCTCTATACATGAGCCCTGAGCAGTGTACGGGAGTCTCGGTAGATCAGCGCAGCGACCTCTACGCGCTGGGTTGCGTCTTTTATGAAACGCTGACGAGTGCACCGCCTTTCATAGGCGAGTCGGCCTTATCAACGATGATGAAACATCAAACGGAAAAGCCCCTGTCACTCAAGGAAGCATCTCTGGGCAGGCAATATCCTCAGATGCTGGAGAATATCGTCGCTAAATTACTGGAAAAAGACCCGGCCAACCGTTATCAAACGGCAAATGCTCTGGCAAAGGATCTGATCAAACTGGAGCGTCGGCTGACCGAAGAGTCGATAGGCACCATGCAGTCGGCCGGTGTTACGGTCCCCATTGCTAAAGACGCCGAAGCCGCAGCCAAAATGTGGGAGACGAGTTTAAAGCCGGCTACCGCTTCTCTAGTTTTCTTGGCAGCGGGTATCGTCTTTGCCGCCGGTGCGCTGACAAGTTATCTCGTTCTTGATCCGAATCAGAAAAGGGCATTCGGTGAAGCCAAACTCTTTTTCGAAGACAGGCAGGAGAATGAGCCGAAAAAACTCCCGGTAAAAGGCGGTGATGCCGCGGCTGAAGCAGCGGTCCAGTTGAGCCGGGTCGATCAAGTATATGAAGAGAATGTGCGCAAATCATCGCGCTGGTCTTCTCTGGATGGCGCAAGGCGAGTCTATAAATTTCCGCAAAAGCTGTCCATGGGGCAAATTCTTACTGCCGGCGGCGAACTGCATGATGCGGCCGGAGAATTCTCAGTCAGAAAAGATGACTTGATTGGACTGATTCCGAGCGAATATCTAATCTCTCACTGCCAGCTAATGGACAAGTTCGCACCCGACGAATTAACACTTATCGATATGAATTCCAGTCGCATCGATCAGAAGGCATTCTATAAACGTTTGGCCAACTTTCACTCGTTGAAGTTCTTGAACGTCTTTTTCACGCAGATAAATAACGATTTGCCCACTTTGAGCAAACTTCCCGAACTTCGCTATCTGGACATCGCATGGAATGAAGTCGACTGCCAAAAACTGCTGGAATTCATCCGTCCAGAAAACCTCAATTATCTGAATATCACTCATTCGAACAATGCACGTGCACTGTTCGAAAAAATCGACCGGTTTCCCAAATTGCATCAACTGATTGCAGCAAAATGCAAATTGAATGATGGAGACCTCATTCCTTTAGCTCATTCCAATTTGAAAACACTTTGCATATCGTGGAACGAGCATATAACGAATAAGGGCATAGAAAATCTGGCTGCCCTCAAATCGCTTGTCCGCATTGATCTGGGTTTGACCGGTGTCAATCCGGAAGTGTGGAGAGAGCTGGCTAAATTTCCTAATCTTCGCACTGTCAAAATTGCCAGCATGAAGTGGAGCGGCGCGCAGAAACTCGAATTTGCAAGACAAATGCGCGTCAACCTACCGAAAGTTTGGGTTGATTTCGACGCTGAAAATTACCGCGAATTTACCGTAGCCAATACCGACATAGAATGGCTCAATCGCGGTGCCAACACACATGATTGGCCTATGGAGCAGCTGCTCAAGAAAAACGCTGAGTTCATTGACGGGAAGCTGCAATAATTCCTAAGCTGCACGCGATTTCAATTGTTTGATGAGGTCGTCTTGCCCGAGCATATAACCTTGCTGTGCCTGCTCATCTGCATAGACGGCTATCGCATTTACGCACTCCGTGATCAAGCTGGACGGAGCGAATTCAGTCATGCGCATCAAGATTTGTTCGACCGCCTGCCACTCTTTTGAGTCCAGCGGAATAGATTCGTCGAGCCGCTGCGTGACCATGTGACGATGATCTTGTGCTTTCTTGGCCTGTGTCTTCTGACTCGATTTGACGCGTTTCATTTCTATAACTCCCAGACTGCTTAGTTCGCCATCAATGTGGATCTATCTTTGGATCCACCGAACGTCGCCTAAGGCATGACGGTGACCAGAAAGAAATTAGTCGGAGATTTCAAAGACAGGAACCGCTTGAGAACCGCATTTTTCCTGTGGACCAATTCAGTTTTCGCCGGGGCTGTCATGAGATAAATCCGTTGTTTTCGTTGCATGTGGACAACTTTCTGGTCTATCTGTCCTACAAAAATGACTGACGACTACCCCTACTATTAGTTCCGCCTCACAGAAATTCTTCAGATTCTTGCATCCGGAACAGATGCACTTCATATCGCTCTTTTATGCGCACGCGAGCGCCTGTATATACAGATGCTGCTGGAGCCTTCATCTCAAGTCTGATGAGCCTTTCTTCGAACTTAATGACATCCGGAAAAATGAGTGCAATTTTTCCTAGTTATAGGCGGGAATGGTTCACATACTTCGGGTTTGAGTGTGGGCAATTGATATAATTAAAGAAGTTCGATTCGGGGAACCCATGCCGCCTCTGCAGTTCTTGTGAGGCGCGGTTTTCGTCGGGATGCTGCTAGTTCTGATGCTCTCCGGATCGCCAAAAGTGCGACGCAGAGTATGAAGTTAGTCCCCAAGGACAGCTAAGACAGGACGACAGCAATGAACGAGACAAAGGCAGCGACAGCGAGTACACCGGGTACGCATCCTCACACAGGGATGACAACTCGCCATGATACATGGTGGTTGGCTCCGCTCTTGGTGTTTATCGGATTTACCATTTTCATCGTCTACGCGACATTTCGCGCATTCGAGAACAACTATTACGAGATAGGGTCGATAATTTCGCCCTTCTATTCGCCCAAGATTACTTTGCCGGGTTGGCCATTCTCCCCGGCAATCCTGATTTTGTGGATGCCGGCCGGCTTCAGAGCAACTTGCTACTACTACCGGAAAGCTTATTATCGTGCCTACTTCCTGACTCCACCTGCGTGCGGTGTGAAAGTCTGGGGCGATAAGTCTTATACGGGGGAGAGAGCATTTCCTTTCGTGTTGCAGAATTTGCACCGTTATTTCTTCTATCTGGCGGTTCTTGTTCTGGGCATTCTCTGGTACGACGCCTTCAAATCGATGCTGGAGCCATCCTTCCACTTCGATCTGGTCACTTTGATCATGCTCGTAAACTGCGTGCTGCTTTCCGGTTATACATTCGGATGTCACGCATACAGGCATTTGGCTGGTGGTGGATTGAACTGCTTCAGCGCCAACGAGAGCACAAAACGAAGATTCAAAGTCTGGGAATTCGTCACCAAGCTCAACGAACATCACATGGGCTGGGCATGGTTCTCACTTTGCTCGGTTGGTCTTACAGATTTCTATATCCGTCAGGTATGCGCTGGTGTTTTCCCAAACCCGGTTTTCTTTTAATTGATTGAAGGTCCAATAAAATGACAAATTACGAAACTCACGAACATGACGTTCTGGTTGTAGGCGCCGGTGGGGCCGGTCTGAGAGCCGCCATCGAAGCTTCAGCGCAAGGAATGAATGTCGGTCTTGTCTGCAAGTCTCTGCTCGGCAAGGCGCACACAGTAATGGCTGAAGGTGGTGTCGCAGCAGCGCTGGGCAACGTCGACCCGGAAGATAACTGGGAAGTTCACTTTCAAGACACCATGAATGGTGGCAAGATGATGAACAACTGGCGCATGGCTCAATTGCATGCGCAGCAAGCACCGGACAGAGTGCGCGAACTGCAGGAATGGGGCGCTGTTTTTGACAGAACGAAAAAAGGCGAAATTCTTCAGCGCGCTTTTGGCGGACACAAATACAAACGCCTCTGCCACGTGGGTGACAGAACCGGCCTGGAAATGATCCGCACATTGCAAGACCAGGGCGTGCACCGTGGTTTTGCGGTTTATATGGAATGTGCGGTCACCAAACTGTTCAAAGATGGTGACAAGATTGCAGGCGCATTTGGATATTACAGAGAAGATGGTCGCTATGTCCTCTTCAAAGCCAAAGCGATTGTCCTGGCCACGGGCGGCGTAGGAAAAGCGTTTACAGTCACATCCAATTCCTGGGAATACACAGCCGACGGACAGGGGCTGGCGTATGAAGCAGGCGCCGATTTGATCGATATGGAATTCGTTCAATTCCACCCGACAGGCATGGTATGGCCGCCGGGAGTAAGAGGCATTCTGGTTACCGAAGGTGTTCGTGGTGAGGGCGGAATTCTCACCAACAAGGAAGGCAAACGCTTCATGCGCGATTATTTGCCGGAGAGCACCAAAGACCAGTTCTCCGCCGACGACGAGGAATCAAAGCGTTGGGTAGAAGCGGCAATCGCTGGTGTAAAGACAAACGACAGACGCCCACCGGAATTATCAACACGCGACAACGTCGCCCGAGCCATCTATCAAGAAGTAAAAGCCGGACGCGGATCGCCGCATGGCGGAGTATTCCTGGACATCAGCTATCAGGATCCGGCACGCGTTCGCAAAAAACTTCCCTCCATGTACCACCAGTTCAAAGATCTGGCTGACGTTGACATCACTGCCGGACCGATGGAAGTAGGTCCGACGATGCACTACATAATGGGTGGCATCCGTGTCGACGCTGACAGTCAAATGAGCCGCGTGCCCGGCTTGTTCGCTGCCGGTGAATGCTCGGGAGGCATGCACGGAGCCAATCGTCTGGGTGGCAATTCGCTTTCTGATTTGATCGTATTCGGCAGGCTGGCTGGTCTGGGAGCTGCCGAGTATGTGAAGAAACTGGGCGGAGCTCCTTCGATAAACAACAAAGATGTCGAAGCGGCCATTGATGAGATGGAAGAGCCCTTCAAGCGCGCCGGCGATGCTGATGCAAAAAATCCGTACGATGTGCAGAAGCATCTCAACCAGGTAATGAGCACTTATGTCGGAATCTTCCGCAACAAGGAAGATCTGGAAATCGGCATTGCCAAATTGCAAGAGCTGAAAGAAGAAGTAAAGCATGTCGCTACGAAGGGAAATAAAGCCTACAATCCCGGCTGGCATATGTGTCGCGATTTGAAAAACATGCTGATCGCTTCTGAGGCGATTGCCCGCAGCGCTTTGTCCAGAGAAGAGAGCCGGGGAGCGCATAGCCGTACCGATTTCGAACAGCTCAGCCCTGAGCTTGGAAAGTTCAACACGGCGATTTCAAAAGATGGCGATGCGATGAAGCTGGAGAAGACTCCATGCCCAGAGATGCCTGAAGAATTGAGGAAACTTTTCGCGAAGAAGGAGACGACCCACAATGGCTGAAGCTAATTTGAAAGTATTCCGCGGCGAAAAGGACAACGGTACTTTCGAAAATTACAAAGTGCCGATTGAGGAGGGAATGGTTGTACTGGATGCCATTCACTGGATCCAGCAAAACATCGACCCTTCAATCGCGGTACGCTGGAACTGCAAAGCTGCAAAATGCGGCTCCTGCTCGGCGGAAGTCAATGGCAGACCGCAATTGCTCTGCAAATCGCGTATGGATAAGTTCGAGCCCGGTGAAGAAATCACCGTGCAACCGATCAAGACTTTCCCGCATGTTCGAGATCTCGTCACCGATGTTTCCTGGAACTATGAAGTGAACAAAAAAATTGTTCCCTTCACACCGAAAGCCGGCCACAACTGGGTCGTCTACCAGGAAGACATCGAGCGCGTGCAAGAATTCCGCAAGTGCATCGAATGTTTCCTTTGCCAGAACGTTTGCCATGTTCTGCGCGATCACAATCGCAAAGACGGCTTCTACGGACCACGTTTCATGGTCAGGCTGGCAGGTCTGGAAATGCATCCGGTGGACGACGCCAATCGCCTGAAGATGGTCAAAGAAGATGCCGGTATCGGCTTCTGCAACATTACAAAATGCTGCACGGAAGTTTGTCCGGAAGATATTCATATCACCGACAATGCGATCATTCCGATGAAAGAGCGTGTCGTCGATGAGTTCTACGACCCGATTGCGAAGTTCTTCAAATCGGTCTTCAAAGCAAAATAGAAACCCTTCATCACAGTCGTGACCGACACAGGTGCCCATGAGATTGAGAACTTCAATACTGGCAGCTGTGACGGCCTCGCTGTTCTTTCTTGCCTGCCAGGGTCCATCTGCTCTTGCCGTCGACGACACAGGCAAGATGGAGGGGGCGATCTGGAATTTAGGCTTGCTGCCGCCAACATCTAAGCTATCTGTCCAAAAAAAAGACAAGCTGACCCTGGTCACCATATATGGTGGTCCATACAAAAGAACTGACGATTCTGTAATCAAGATCGATGCCGTCCTGATTGCAAAATGTGTTTTCGACAATAATCCTCAAGCTGTAAGAGCGAAAATCGGCTTCACTGTTCCGAAAAAGGGAAATGCCTCACCGTATATGGTGCGACAGGTGAGCGTTTCCAAAGGCGATATCAAGGCATTTGGCAGCAAACAAATAAGTAAAGCCGAATTGCTGTCATCGCTGGAGATTAATGACATATCCCACGCAGCCAAGCCGCCCATGCCGGAGAGGCAAGCAAATGCCAGGACAGAAGAGCTCGAAGTGCTCAATACAAGCGGTGCCTCCCAAACCAGAATAACCAGTTTCAGAGAGCCTTCTACAGGGCTTACTGTCAGCTATCCGTCGCCCTGGAGGTTGATTGAAAAACCCGATTCAGACACGCTTTTCCGCATCGAATCGCCGACTCTAGCAATTGCATTCGGGCAAGACAAATCGTCAGGACTGCCGGTCAAGCAAGTCGCACGCCTGTGGCAGACAGTTGTGCTGCCTCAATTGCCGGGTTTCAAGCTGATTTCATCAAATCGCATAAAGATAGGTAAGAACGCTTCACTTGATGGTCTGACGAGCGTCATTCAATTCACAGCCAACGACATCCGTCTCAAGCAGAGATGGATATTCTTCGGTCAGACAGGACATGTCTTGCACGCAGTCATTACAATTCCAGAGGGCGCCGAGCGCAATGATATACCCGACCTCAACAAAGTGCTCATGAGCCTTACTTTCACAGGAGGTACGCTCGCCTCCGTAAGTGCGCCACAGCCCAAAGAACCTCAACCCTGGTCAAGCATGGCTCTCCTTCAGGACGGACCAATAACTATCAATTATCCACAAGGATGGCAGGTCAGCAGACATCCCGAACCGGAAGTCATAGCCAAGATTCATGGAAAGAACCAGGATGGTGAAGCCGATCTTCAAGTGAGGCGCAGTCCTATCGACCACAATAATACGCTGGAAGAAATCGCTCTCAGCCTGGAAACAAACTATTTGAAACAGTTGAAAAATTACCGGCGAATCAGGCAGGAGCCGATCAGTCTTACGGGCGGTGCCGGCGGTCTTCTTCAAGAATTCAGTTTCGAGGTCAGCGGACTGCCTTTTCGTCAGATCACTGCCTACAGGCACGAAGGTGATCATCTTTATACACTTAGCCTGACAGCATTCAACTGGAAGCAAAGCGAAATGCTAACCTTGTTCAATCGTTGTTTGGGTACCTGGATAGTACGAGAATGAGCAGCGTACGCTCGATGTGGTCGCCTCTAAGCGAGCCGATCTATAGAGCCCTGTGGATAGCCGCCGTTGTTTCCAATGTCGGCAGCTTCATGCAGGAAGTCGGGTCCGCATGGTTAATGACTTCGATAGCGCCAGATCCGCTCAAAGTAGCGTTATTGCAAACGGCCGCATACTTCCCATTTTTTCTTCTGGCTATTCCGTCCGGGGCATTCGCAGACGTCGTAGACAAGCGTAAATTACTCATACTCGGACAGTTCTGGATGCTTGTATCCTCCCTTGCACTGGGTGTACTTTCTATCTATGGTCTAGTCAATGCCTGGGTTCTGCTTGGTCTTACTTTTATGCTCGCAGTGGGCGGTGCCATTACAGGACCGGCCTGGAATGCAGCCATTCCAGAACTTGTACCGAAAGAAAAACTGGAGTCGGCTATTGCTCTAGGCGGAGTCGGCTATAACGCCGCACGTGGAGTGGGTTCGGCTCTGGGTGGACTGGCGGTTGCCGCGCTTGGTCCCGGTCCTGTTTTTATTTTGAATGCGCTCTCTTTTGTCGGAGTACTTATAGTCTTCTTCAACTGGAAGCCAGTGAAAAAAACTCCAGGTCGGCACAAAGAACGCATGGCTGGTGCTGTAAGAGCAGGGTTCCGTTTTGTCAGACATTCTCCAGCGCTTCTCTCGGTTCTAGTCCGCTCCGGTTCATATGCCGCCTGCACCAGCGCCATGTGGGCTCTCTTGCCTTTGATTGCCAGACAGGAATTACATCTTGATTCCCTGGGATATGGCACACTTCTTGCAATCTTCGGAGTCGGTACGCTAATCGGAGCGGCTGTCCTGCCACGGCTGCGCAGTGTAATTTCGCTCGATCAAGTAACAGGCTTCGGCAAAATTCTTTTCGCCGGTGCTCTGCTTGGTCTGGCATATGCTCAGAATCTGGTCACAGCCTCGCTTTTCATGATCGGCGCCGGCGTTTCATGGATTATCGTCAATTCCATGTTCAGTATGGGCGCGCAGAAAGCATCCCCGGCCTGGGTGCGCGCCAGAGCTCTGGCATTTCATATCCTTGTCTTTCTGGGAACCTTTGCAGTCACCAGTGCGATCTGGGGGCAAATTGCTCAGTATACTGGGCTTGATCTGCCCTTGATTGCAGCCTCTGCGCTTCTCGTCGTGAGCATTTTTCTTTGCCGTCCGTTTCCTCTGGGCATAGCCGAGATGATCGACACAACCATGTCCGATCACTGGAGCGATCCCAAACTTGTAAATGAACCCCATCCAAATCATGGGCCGGTCTTAATTACTGTCGAATACATAATCGACCCTGCCAAACTGAGCGAATTCACAGAAGCCATGTCTGCTCTCAGTATTCAAAGACGCCGCGATGGCGCCTTCCAGTGGCATCTGGTCTGTGATGTCGCCAATCCACAGAAGCAGATGGAAGCATTCATGGTCGAGTCATGGGCCGAGCACATGCTCCAGCACCAGAGAGTTACCGTCTCGGACCGTGTCGTAGAAGATAAAGTGAACTCTTTTCATGTCGGCGCGAATCCGATAGTAGTCAGACATTTCATAAATTCGTACTTGCCGGCAGAACTAATCAAAGAAATTTCGGTCGAAGAATCCGAACTGGTCTAGAATTGGCGAGGTCCCAGGGAGGATATTTCATGGCGCCCGATAGTCAAGAGAAAGCGGTTCTTATTGTCGGTGCCGGTCCCACCGGCTTGATGCTTGCTTGCGAATTGCAGAGGCATGGCATTGCCTGCCGTGTCATCGATAAGGCGACAGTAGCGTCGGACAAGTCACGTGCTCTTGTTTTGCACGCAAGAACTCTGGAAATTTTGGAAAGCATGGGCATGGTCGAGGGCTTTATCGAAAGCGGTTGTCCGGCTTACGGCGCCAGCCTCTATCATCAAGGCGAAAGAATCGTACACCTGGACATGTCGGAGCTGGACTCTCCTTTTCCTTTCTCGCTGATGATTCCGCAAACCGATACGGAAAGACTGCTGACGGAGCGCTTCACCAGGCACGGCGGCCTAATCGAGCGCGGAGTCGAGCTTACCAAATTCAGCCAGGGCAAAGGCGGAATTACAGTTACGATAAAAAACGCAAAAGGAAAAGAGGAAGTAATTGTCGCAGACTGGATGATAGGGACGGACGGCGCCCACAGCACTGTCAGAAAAATTCTCGAGTTGCCCTTTGAAGGAAGCGCTTATGAAGAGCGTTTTGGACTCGTCGACTGCCATGTAAAGTCAGACCTGCCCGACGACGAAATCTCGACATTTTTCCATGAAGATGGAGTATTTGTATTCTTTCCTTTAGGCAAGAAACGTTTTCGCATTGTCGTTAACATCTCCCCTCAGCAAGTTATCGGTGATGCCCCCAGCCTAGACGACATGCAGAGTTTCGCTGATAGGAGAGGTCCCGGCAATATCAAACTTCATGATCCTGTCTGGCTGGCCTGGTTCACGATCCATCAGAGAAGCGTGCCGAAGTACAGAGTCGGACGTGTGTTTCTCGCCGGAGACTCCGCTCACATTCACAGCCCAATCGGCGGACAGGGCATGAATACCGGCATGCAAGACGCCTTCAATCTAGCCTGGAAACTCGCCCTGGTAATTCGCGGACGCGGTGCCGACAATATTCTAGACAGCTACAATGAAGAGCGCCATCCGGTTGGACAAGAACTGCTTAAAGGAACGGACGTAGCCACCTCTGTCGCCACGTTGAAAAACCCTCTTGCCCAGCAGATCAGAAATCATGTGATGTCTTTTCTCAGCCAGCAAGAAGTGATTCAGCAACGAATGCGCAAAGTTGGTTCTATGCTGGCTGTAAATTACAGATCCAGTCCAATTGTCGGTGAGAAGCGCGATCTCGGCGAAATTCAAATCAAGCCTTCGGATGATTCGGAAAAGCCGAGCATTCCCGGTTATATCGAATTCGGACGCGGACCGCTGCCCGGCGATCGTGCACCGGATGCGGTGATGGTCGATCAAGATATGAACCCCATCCGGGTTTACGAGGCGATTCGCGGCATCTCCCACAATCTTCTGCTTCTTGACGGAAAGCCGACCGAAGCAGGTTATCGCAACCTTGAAAAAATTGCCTGGTCAGTTGGCGAACAATTTGGTGGGCTGGTCACCTGTCACTTAATTCTTGCAACCGAAAAAATGCCTTCACTGCGTTTTCCGGGTAAAGTTTTCCTGGATCCCGATTTAGCCGTTCATCAGACTTATTGTGCCGATTCAGAGTGTCTGTATCTGATAAGACCAGATGGCTATATCGGCTTTCGCGGTCAGCCTGCGAAACTCGGTCCTCTTGAAGACCACTTGAACAAATTACTCAAGGCTGCAAGAGTTCAGTCCAAATAGGTTTCGAAAGGCAACTGCAATGACAAACAATATCTCGCAAGAGGATTTTGCCCTCCTTGCGGCCGAGGCCCTTTTAAAGAACGGTATTGCAAGAGATTCACTGTCTCTTGATCAAGCTCGCTATTCACTGGTTGTCAAAGACGGGCTCGGACGTCCTCTCAATACTATTTATCTGGCCAATTTTTTCGATCGCTATGTATCTGCGTCGGCAGACGCAGACACCCAGTCCAAGATCCTCAATCAGATAGTCGGATTGACCGCACAACTCGACTTTCCTAGAGACTTCGAAACAGCCCGCACTCATCTGAGAATACAAGTTAAAGAACGCTGGTTCTTCGAAGATGACAAATATACGCGCATCGACTTTGGGGAGCATTTTTCTGCCACTCTTGCCTACGACATGCCTGACAATATTCTCTACGTCGACAACGACATTCTCGATTGTTGGCAGGTCAGTTTTGATGATGCATTTTCAATCGCACACAGGCAAATGGCGCAGTTGACTGAATTTGCATTTGACACATACAGGAGCGACAGCAACAAAAATGACTGCTGCCATTTCTTTTCTGCCAGCGATTCTTATAGCTCGGCGCGAGCCGTTTTCACAAATATCATGAAAGATTTGCCGGTACTGGGAGACACATTGGTGATGGTGCCTCACCGGGACCATCTTTTCATAACTGGCAGCGACTGTAATTTTGGTTTACGCCATACGCTATCGGCAGTAGCCGAATTACAGGGACAACCAGGATCGCTGCCGCCAATCTTGCTCAAATTAGTGGATGATTACTACCATCCATACATACTGCCGACTGGCCATCCGCTGCGCAATCAGTATAGAAGTCTGGAATTGGAGTTCTTGAACCGCCTTTATGGTGCACAGAAAGCGGACCTTGATGCCCGCTTCGAGAATCTAACCGGCAAAAGATTCGTTTCGAAGTACAAATTCTGCGACGACCGCATCAGTCCTTTTTCAACTACCGTAGTGATGAGAGAACTCTTGCCCTGTTTAATTCCCAAAGCCGACTTCATATTTTTCGGCGATGGCGAAGAGCCTGATGCCGTCTGCGCCTGGGATAGAGCTCAGGCAGTACTCAAAGGAAAACTTAAGGAGATCAACTGTTATCCAAAGCGCTTCGAGGTCACCGAATACCCTGACGCAAAAGAGATTGAAGCTCTAGGCTTCGAGGCCTTGCCAGACTAGAACCGATAAATTCAGGAACCTTGACACAATTTGCCGGTCGTAAACCGTGGCAAGAGCGTGGGTTTGAGAGGAATCCACTATGCTGCGCAAGATTTTCATTTTTATTTGCTGCGCGTCTCTTTTATCGTGCTGGAGCTTTCCTTATGCCACGGCAAGGAATACCGACGAGCGACCGGGATTTTTTCAAAGACATAAAAAACTCAAAAAGATCCTGCTCTTAGGTGGTGTCGGAGCCGCCACCGGAGGCGTAGGCGCTGTTGTTCTCGGGCACAGCGTGGCCGGCGGGGCAGCTACAGGTGCCGGTACAAAAATTGGCATGCATGCAGTCAAAGAGAAATACAAAGACCACAAAAGGAAAACGCAGTGAAGCCTGACACCTAACGCGGGAACTCGACAGGTATTTGGCAGTCATCCAGCCAGTGTCATATCACTCGGTAAGGAAGATTCACATGCCCAAAAGAAATCCCAAGGCTGCACCAAAGGAAAAGAGGACCGTGGATAAGAAGCGCGGCAGTGCCAAAGCTTCTGCAAGTGCGCGCATCAGACACAAATCCGAATCAAAGAGCGTACGCCACATAACCAAATCTGTCACGGCAGAAGACCTCGAATCTAGGCGAGTACTAGCCATAGACATAGGCGGTACAAACGTAAAGCTGCTCCTGAACGGTCAGACCGAGACCAGGAAATTTCCTTCCTCAAAAGAAATGACGCCGGCTGATTTCATCGAACAAGTGAAAGCATATACTGCTGATTGGGACTATAACTGCGTTTCCATCGGCTATCCGGGATTGACTGGACCAAACGGACCGCTTTCAGAACCGGGCAATCTAGGACCAGGCTGGGTAGCATTCGATTTTCAAGCAGCATTTAACATGCCTGTAAAACTTATGAATGACGCGGCCATGCAGGCACTGGGAAGTTATGAAGGCGGGCGCATGCTCTTCCTTGGCTTCGGTACCGGGCTCGGGTCCACGCTCATCTGCCACAGTACCGTTATATCGCTGGAATTGGGAAATATAAGGTGGAACGACAAAGCCACTTCCGGCGAGATGTTGGGACGTAAGGCGCTGAAAAAGCTGGGCAGGAAGAAATGGAGAAAGATTGCCTGGGCCTTTATTAACAGCGCAATTAAATCATTCAATGCGGACTATATTGTCGTGGGTGGAGGCAATGCGAAACTGTTGGGACTACTGCCTCCGGGCGTCAGAAGAGGACACAATCAAACTGCCTTCAGAGGCGGTTTCCGCCTTTTCGGCGTTGAGGACATGCCGAATACATCGCATGAAACCCTTGAGCACGACAAAAACTGGCGCCTGCTTTAGCGAGGTCAGCATGCTAATCGTCAGGACTCAAGTGTTCATATTCCGATGAACCAATCACCCAGAGAAAAGCCTGGGTGTCCATATGATCCTTTGGTTTTAAATCGGCAATTTCTTGTTTCACCAAATCGGACAAGTGCAGAAGCCTGTCATAGGTTCCGAAATTCGGCTTAGAGGAATAATCCAGGTCATAACCCAACTCGTAAGCCGCGTTTCGCATAGCAGTCGGCTTCATAATTATGTGATTGCGCGGTTGAGCGATAAAGGGAAAAAGCGTGACCACAGGCCATGACAAAACTCGCGATTTGATACGCGGCAATTCTGCAACTGAAACTATCCACTGCACAAAGCGCTCCTTGAGCGGTTCGCGTTCATGGAGCAATTGAAATAGACCTTCTGAAAAAGAGCGAGCGCCCTCTCGAGTTTTCACTCCATCACGCAGTGCCATCTTTTCAAATGAAAATAGGAAATTTGTTTTTGCCTCCACTCGCAGCGCACGACTGGCAATTTCCTCGTAGTCGCGGCTGCGCAGAAGTGCTCTGAACTTATCTTCGCTGAGCAGTTCTTCCCACAAACTGTGAGCGGTCATTTTGTATGTAACTTCCCAGTCGATATAACGCTGATCTTTGAAAGCCCTGGGGAAAAATCGCAGGAATCGCTTTCTGTGTTTTGCCAGAGCTTTCTGGTTCAATTCTCCGGACTTAGATTTTGTTGCCACTGAGTCGCTCTTGTCTTTTCAGTTGCTTCTTTGCTGAGCCAGACATCCAATGTCACCTTGAAGACGATTGAGAAGGCAATGCACAGAAGAAAGCATGGTATCCAGAGGTTTATCATAGTCGAATCCAGTCCTTTGTACTCGATAGAGTTCATTACTTGACTTCGGTCACTGAACCATCAGCTTTGAATTTGATTGTCCAGGTTGTGCCTTTCGAGTCTTTTACGGTGCTCGAAAAATTACCATCGGTTTCCCTTGCCGTTCTCACTTCCACCACATTCGAGATAGAAAACGGCTGTCCACCCACTCCGATAAACTGCATATCTTTTGCCGAGCCGTATTTGATGAAGCTTCTTACAAAGTTGTTGTTAGCATCAAGGGTTTCTTGCGCTTCGAAGTTTGTATCTCCGTTCATGCCGAGAACCCATCCAGAACTGTCTTCGATTTCGCCTTCGTATTTGTAAGTGACCTCGCCATTGGAGGCGCGGGTCATCTGAGTTTTGCGATAATCGAGAACATTATTGTCGTCACCGGCCCAGCCTGGCGCTGCACCACCAATGCCAATCGGTCTTGCCACATGATAGACATCAGCGCTGTTTGCAAAATTGCCTACATTCGCTTGTTTGATACCGGGTGCTTCGGAATTTACTTTGGTTTGAGTTTCGGTAAACTTCAGGACTTTGCCGGATAGATCCGTCTCAGCCTTATAAATAGCGCCATCAGCGCATTCGATTTCAGTTTCGAACTTCTTGGTTGAGTCATTGAAAGTCGTTGTGATCTTGTGCACATCTTTGATTTCTCTGGGACCGCCGTCGGTCTTCACTTTGAATGTGAGGCTGCCGTCGTAGGTCATAACGCGTTTCATCAACTGGCCTTTAGCGTCCAAGGTCTCCTCGGCGGTAAAATTCGTGTCTCCATCGAGTCCCAGCAACCAGCCGTTGCTGTCATCGATTTCTCCTTTATAGCTATAAACTGTATTGCCCTGAGCATCAGTCTTCTTGCTGACCAGCTCGCGCCAATCTATGTCCCATCCACCTTTGCCGCTCTTTTCAGAGCTGAAAGTTTCGCCGGGGGCAGATTCACCCAGACCGGGAGGACCGGCCGGACTATAGATATCGCCGCTGGGAGCAAGCAAGGTTGTATCAAACGGTTTGACCGTTTGTTGAACTTCAGGAGGATTATTCACGGGAGGTCTTTCAGGAGGTCTCTGAGCGGGAGGATTCTGCTCGGGAGGTCTTTCAGGAGGTCTTTCAGGAGGTCTTTGAGCGGGAGGATTCTGCTCGGGAGGTCTTGGAGGAATCTGTGGATTTGGTCTTTCGGGCGGTCTTTGTGGAGCCGGAGGCTGTGTTTCAGCGGGTCGCGGTGGAATAACCGGATTTTGTCTTTGAGGCGGTCGCTGGGGTAGTGCCGGTTGCCTTGGCGGCGGTTGATTATCGCTCGGTCCCTGCAATTCATAGGGATTCGACTCGACAGGACGGGCGGGCTCATATCGCGAGGGAAAACGCTGCTGCCTCATTTCCTGCATGCGTCGATTATGTTCTTGGTATGCGCGATCACGATGCTGGTTGAAATAGTAATTGCGCTCGATTTCCGGATTCCTCTCAAGCGCTTGCCTGAGAAGGTTCTCGCCCATGGCGAAAAGCTGATCGCTTCCTTTAGCGATGAAACAGAATGCGGCATTAGCGCGTGCATAAACAGGCGCCATCCGCATATTGTCGAGGAATTGCTTTTCACGCTCCAACTCGATTCTTTCGTCGCGAATCGCTCTCATTTGTTCGCCGGAAGCACCCATACGCCCGGCACGCATCCAGCGAGAATAATTGGCCTCGATAGCTTTTGTGTTGCTCTCAATGTCACGCGAAACCTGACGCTGATCAATTCTGTCGGCGGCGGCAATGGCTGACTGATAGTCACCAAATGCAGCTTGGGCGCCATAGGAAGACGCCTTTGTATGAGCATTCTGCAAATGTCGGTATGGATTGTCAAAAGTCTGAGGATTGCGATAATCGTTGACTCTTTCCAAACGCTGATCGAATGAAGAACCATCGAATTGAAAGTACTGGGGTTCGCTCTCGTAACCGGCAGGACGTGCACTTCCTTCCCAGGGTTGCTGTCTGCCATTGAAGGTCTGGACAAACAATCCATCATTATAAGAATGAGGCTGCAAGTCGTAATTTTGCCCACGAGGATCTGCTAGCTCAAATTGCGGAGCCATTTCTATCCCTCACTGATTGTGCCTGGCCGTTTCAGTGGGATATATACGTAGGCGGAGATAAATTCGACAAGAATGTCAAACAAAAATTCTTGGCGGCGGCGAAAACCGGCAGGGTTTATGTTCTAGCAATCCTGGAATTACCACTGACCGGTTTCATAATTGATGCCCGTACTGTCAGGACGGGCTTCGCCCATATATCCGAATTTGGTATTGCGCACAGTAAAACCGCCCGAAGCTGTTTTCTGAACAGTGGTTGTCGTATTGTCCGGACGAAAGATGGTTACGTCATCGCCGTGCTTAACCATGCGCCCGCGAGTTCCGTTCGGATATTTGACCAGATAGTCATTAGTTTCAAAACGTGGAATAAGCACGGTGCCATCGGCGAAGCCATCTTCTATAGCATAGCTGCCATCCGGAAAGCGGCGAAGATAGCAGCTGCTTCCGTCGACCATGTTGCACTTGAGCACAATGGCCGTGCGATTCTTCGGAGGACCTTTCTTCTCATAAGGATCTATATCTTGCACAGAGAAAACTAGAACCATATCTTTTGCAAAATCGGATGCGCTTGTTCCAAGCTCTTTGGCTGTACCTTTTGCGACACCTTTGAGAAGCGAGCGCACCGGTCCTGAATGTTGCTTCTTGTCTGTCTCCGCATCATCTTTGGACAGCCATGGCGAATTGCGTGTCTTCGCCCACTCTTCAGCCTGCCACACTTTTGCTTGCGCATCGGCAGATCCAGATGCATCGCCGTGATCAACACCGTCGGAAGCAAAAGCCGCTGGTTGCAGGCACATTACGGCAGCAGATAACAAACTGACGGCAAGAGAAGAGCGCATGAACGGGACCTCAGGAAAAGAACTTTTGGTCAAGAACCTTATCATTTAGGCAGGGAGCGCTCAAGATCACCCTGCTAATTTGGCTGCCGGTATGCAGATTGGAAATTCGCTTGCTTCAAGGGTTTTCGTTGAGTGAAAAGCGGACTGGACATTGTGGTCCGAAATACGTATTACGATAGCTTAATTTCTAATGATAGTCGGAAAGATAAACTGGTTGGGCACTTATAGACCGAGTATCCATGAAAAGTTTGCCTTCCACTGCCCGACCAATATTTTTTGCCGTTGCGCTTACATTGCTCAACTGCCTTTCTGCATGCGCCGACGAAACAATCTCTAAGTTTGTTCGTGTGCCGATTTTCTTTCTCACGGACAGAAATTTAGTCGGCGATCCAAAACAAGATAATTTTACATTTGGTCCTCATCGCAAGTATCTCGGCGACTGCTTGCATGACCCATTTCTGGGCACCGCCAAAGTTGTGATAGAGAATGTCGACCATAAGCCGCTTACCGACGCATTGAAAAGCATCGGCTGGGAAGCTGCTCCGAGCGACAAAACGGAAGGTCTGGTTTCAACGAATCTGTTTCAGGCAAATACCCATGAAGAGATTGCCGGAAAGTTTTACAGTGCTCTCAAAGAACAGTGCGAAGTTACCTCCGACAAAAATGTATTCGTCTTCGTGCACGGCTATAAAAACTCTTTCCGTACAGCCGCTCATACTGCAGCTTGGCTTGCATACAATGCTGAAAGACCGACCGTTCTTTATTCCTGGCCGTCTGTTGCAAAATTGCGTTCTTATTCTTCTGACGAGAACAATGTCGAATGGAGTCAGGAGCATTTCAATGACATGGTCTGCTCACTGGATGATATTCACAAAGACGATCCTGAAATAAGAATCAGGCTTATGGCACACAGCATGGGAAGCAGATTGCTTGTTCGCGCCATTCCTCTGTTGCGTGAGCGCCAGTATATAAGCGAGTTTGCAATGATCTGCCCGGACGTCGATTCCGGTCTTGTAAAACACTACGCTCGGCGCTATTTCAACCCGAAAGGCACTGTAAAAATCAGATTGTATATGTCCAGGCGTGACAAGGCACTGGCACTCTCGCAAATCGTACATGGCGGCTACACGAGACTGGGAGAATGCGCTGATTCGCTGAGCGGCATAGTCGGTCAAGTTATGGGCAACAGACCCGCAAATAACGAAGAAGAAAGAAAAGAAATTGCAGCGGATGACGCCGGATTTGCAGAAGCAATGAAGGCTGGAAAACATCGATTGCAAACGATTGATTTCACAGCAATCGATCGAGGATTCATCGGGCACAACGTGCCGGCGAAATTGATCTGCAACATGTCTTTCAGCGAAAAACCCGGTGATGATCTAAAACTGGTGCAAGAAGAATCCGGACAGCGCAGCAAGCTCAGCAACACATTCTCCAGAATGACACATTTGAAGGATACGGCACCACATATAACCGAGTCGTGCTTGCGAGTTGTGAAATTAGACCAGCAGAAGCAAGATTCAAAAACCAAATCAACAAAGTAGTAGAGCCTGGATCTACTCTTTACTGTGCAGGAGCGGCTGGGTCGCCTTCAGCTTGAGTCTGAGGAGGGAGCCCGTCCGAATTGTCTTCCGGAGATGCAGAACGCAGCTGGCAAGTATAAGTCCAAGTAGAATGAGACTTGGCATCATTCATCGTCAACGTGGGAATTTTGGCACGTTCCATGTAATCCTTGATCGGATTGATTATTTGATGGCGCGCATTCTTGTCTGCAAGCGAAGTATCAATTGTCAATTCGATGGGCGCTGGAGAATTGATGTCTCCCGGCTGTCCTGCGACCGTCCAGCTAAATTTACCTTTGGCTCCTACAGAGGTCAGCCCTTCTGTAATGCGCTGCTCGATAAGCTGCCTCGCCTGCATCTGGTTGACTCCGCCAAGTGGATCTTGAGGCTCAGGTCCACGACGCATCACTTGCCCGATCCAGCTGCCGTTCATTGCCACCACTGCAACTATGCCGACGATGAAAAATCCCAGGACAAATGGCAGGGGATTTACGCCAGGAGTCTGCGGACCACCATATGACCGCTTTGAATCCCTTACAACTTGCTTGGTGCCGCAAGAGGGACAATTTTCTTCCCAGCCATGAAGCGGAACTTTGCAAGTAGGGCACTTATGCATATTTTCTTTACCAGACGAAGAAGTATTTACTACCAGAACCTATACCATACCGGCGCGCCGATCAACCGCGAGCCATGCCAAGAGACAGAGCTTGAATGGGCTCGTGGAAAAAAGTCCGTTAACGGTCTTTTTTCTGAAGAGAGATCAAGATCGGCAAAATTTGATTGCAATGTTCAAGCTCTGTCTGAATTTGCGCGAATTGCGGAATTATACTTAGCGCTTTATCGTTTTGAGGCTAAAGCATGAAGACGGAATACCTAGATTACACTTCGGCAGGCAATACCTTCGAATCGTATGTCGCATATGACGATACGAGTTCGGCTAAGCGTCCGTGCGTGATCATTTGCCATGCTTGGGCCGGTCAGGGCGAGGCCGACCAAGAGACGGCAGGCAAATTGGCTGAGCTTGGCTATGTTGGCTTCTGCGCCGATGTATACGGGAAGGGACGCCGCGGCGATCCGACAGGCGACAACACGCATTTGATGCAACCTCTTCTGGACGACCGGGCGGAATTGAAAACCCGACTTCTGGCGGCAGTTGAGTCCGCAAAAAAGCATCCTGCTGTAGATTCCTCGAGAGTTGCGGCAATCGGTTACTGTTTCGGCGGTTTATGCGTTCTGGACATGGCCCGGTGCGGAGCAGACGTAAAAGGCGTAGTCAGCTTTCACGGTCTTTTCTTTCCGCCCAATCTGGGACCGCAAGGTGAAATCAAGGCTAAGACTCTGATATTGCATGGATGGGATGACCCCATGGCTACACCTGACCAGGTAGTGGCGGTAGCCAAAGAATTTACTGATGCCAAGGCCGACTGGCAAATTCATGGTTATGGCGGCACTATGCATGCATTCACGGCTCCGAGAGCCAATCAACCGGAAAGAGGCATTTTGTACAACGAGACAGCCGCTAGAAGGTCCTGGAAAGCAATGGAGAACTTCCTTGCGGAAGTTCTCGCATAGTTCAAAAATTCGAATCAAAAACAGACTTAGGCTTTTCTGTCTTCCCGTCTGCCCCGACGCTCTTCACGCCAGATAGTGAAGGAGTGTTTGATTTCTTTGCCGTCTTTTGTATTAATCGCCTCACCGACCAGCGAACTTTCAGGCAGGCGGCTGAGCAAGTCGTGTTCGAAACGGCTGAGAATGCCACTGAAGTTTTGATTGCTCAGGGCTTCACCAACCGGCACCCATTTGATGTCTTTCGAGAAAAGACTCTTGATTGCACCGGCACGATTGTCTACACCCTCGCCTTCCTGATTGTCCAGCTCAACATTGTATGAATGTCCAACGAAGAGGTATTTGGGACCAGGATAAGCCTCAGCTTTTTTGTAGTGAGTAAAATCGGGTTGGGGTAAAGAGGCACGACGTCTTTCTACTGCCGGTTTTTGTTCTTCGGCGGCGGCGCCGTCATTTTTGGTTTCTTTCATCTGGCTCTTCACTCCCCTCTAGCGGGCTTGTTTTGGTGGCAAGCGCAATTATATTCCCGCCTTCCTGCTGACAACCATCACTTGTATGTCATTTTTATCTATTTGATAGCGGCGATTCGGCATATTGCGTATCAAATTCAAAACTGAATGTCCGAGCCGGGAACCGAGGATTTAAAATAAGGGTCTGAACGGGCGAATGTTTGTGCCGCCCCGAAATTATAGGAAGCCATTTGATATGAACGAGAATGACCTGGAAGATTGCGGCAATCCGAGTTGCGGTTGCACATGTCAGCCTAATGAAGACTATTGCAGCGAAAATTGCAAAATCGCAGGGGCTCTACCAGATGCACCGTGCCAATGCGGCCATCCAGGATGCGCCAGCGGACCCATTTCATAAGACGTACGTATTCTGAATTGATTTCGTGGAGGATTATATGGATTCCTGCAACGGAAAGCCGTTGTGCCTAATCGTCAAAGTCAAAGCAGTTCCGGGCAAAGAGCAGGAATTGAAAGAAGTTCTCTCCAGAATGATAGAGCCGACCAGGCAAGAAGCGGGCTGCATTGCGTATCAGCTCTATGCCAACGAGAAAAATGACACTTTCTTTTTCTATGAACTCTGGGAATCCCCTGAACATCTGGATGCTCACGGCAAAACAGAACACTATCAGCGCCTGGTCAAAGAACGAGTGGGACTGGTTGCAGAAGGCGGCGAGAATACTCGCCTGAAAGAAATTCTCGTTTAGATTTGCACGCAGTTTAGTGAGCCAGTATCTCTGCCTCTTCTTCTGCTATTAAGAGCCCTTTCTCGATATAGATGGGTCTTGTCTCTTTGCGCCATCGAGGCAGAGCGCGAAGGAAGATCACTGAAACTATCAGGCAATAGATTCCGCAGAGCAGAAGCGTATTCGACAATCCAATTTTGTTTGCCAGAGCGCCGGCACCGAGACTGCCGATTGGTGCGGCTCCCATGAATGCCATTGTGAATAAGCTCATCACTCGTCCGCGCTTATCCTCTTCTACAATCGTTTGCAAAATTGTATTTATCGACGCCATCTGCAGCATCATACAAGCACCGATTGCAGCAAGGACGAACATAGCGGGCCAGAATGCATCGACAAATGAAAAGGCGATCAAGAGAAAAGAGAACGCAAACGAACTGACCGTAATCCATCGGCTCAATCCAACCACGGTTTTGCGCGACGCAAGTAAGATAGTCGCGCATAAAGAGCCAATCGCCGAGCCGGACATCAAATAGCCCAGCGTATTCGAATCTCCATGTATCTTGTGCACGAAGACCGGCAGCAGCATCGCGTAAGCCATGCCGCCTACGCCGAAGATTCCCAGATGGACAATCAGCTGGCGTACTGAACGTGTTTTGCCAACGTAATCCAAACCTACTTTCAATTCAGCGATGATGCTCTTCTTCTCTGCAGTTTTTGCCGGTGATTCTTGGCTCAGAGGCTTATCCTTCGCTCTTGTCTGAATCAGGAAAAGCGCACCTATAACCGGTATATAACTGACCGCATTAATAACAAAGCAAATGCCCGTCCCCAGCGCCGCAACAATGAAACCAGCCAGCGCCGGGCCAATCAAACGTGTGACATTCATCAATGTTGAATTCATTGCAATAGCAGCCGGTAGATCTTCTTTATTGTCGACCAGATCGAAAACAAAAGCAGAACGAGTCGGCATATCGAATGCACTAATCACTCCTGCAAAGACGCCCAGGGCTATTAAATGCCAAACTTGCACCTGATCAGTCAATGTCAGAAAAGCAAGCATCGAAGCTTCTATCATTGCCAGGAACTGGACGATTATGATCACCTTCTTGCGATCGAGCCTGTCTGCGAAAACTCCTGCAAACGGCATTACGACCAGGGACGGTAACTGGCTGGAAGCACCAACGACAGCCAAAAGAAGAGGAGAATTAGTAAGAGAATACGTAAACCAGGAAAGCGCCACCATCTGCATCCAGGTGCCGACCAGTGAAATGAATTGCCCGCCAAAATACAGCGCGTAGTTTCTGTTTTTGAAAATAGCAAATATTCCGTTGCTACTTTTACCCTCTTTTTTCTGCGGGGCAATTTTGTACACAACTGTGGAACTCATACTGACCGTGACTCCTCTGACCTAAGTCTACCGACTGCGGCAGCCGAGGAATGTTCCTTGCGCGGAGCTTACAGATCCATCAAATTCGTCATGCCCGGCAAGCAGAACCCGATAAGGGTTTTTGTCACCTCGCTCGTTTGCCAATCGATATCTTTTGTATAGCGGGCACGTACGGGTTTCTGACGAGTGAGGAAACAGACAATCAGGCTGAGCATGAACTCAAAGCGCCATTGGTATTGAGACTCGCTCAATCCAGGCACAAATCTCTTTATTGCCTCGATAAATTGACGGCGACAGTCCGAATAGTGCCCGTCTACAAGGGAATAGACAGGTTCCGGCTCGGTCTGCGCCCGTCCTAGAAAGACAGACAAGATTTCTCCTTTTTTGCCCAGCTTCTTTATAGTGCCAAGAGGCGGTTCGTAAAAAGCGAGCAAAATGTCCTCGAGGGTTGCATTGTCGGAATCCATGGCGACTTGCAGTCGCTTTAATTGTTCGTCCACAACAGGTGCGGCAAAACGTTGGGTAACGGCTGCATAGAGTTCTTCCTTGGTGCCGAAATGGTAAGCGATAGCGGCAACATTTACTCTTGCGTCTTTGATAATGGCTCGCAATGACGTTCCTGCATATCCGTGCTCAGCAAAGTGTTTCTCTGCAATGTCGAGAATATGAGTTTTGGTGTCAGATTTTGACGGCATACTGCGGATTTCCTCAACTGTTTCCAGCCTAACTTGACAGAAAAAACATGTCAACTGTATGATTCAATCAGTTGATTGAATTTGTAGCCGCCCAAAGTTTCAAACTAAGGGCAAGGACGTGCTTTATGGCAATCAAGATGGAATCAGAGCCGCTCGTAAATTTCGACACCTTAAGGCTGATTTTGGACAATATGGTGGACGGAGTGATTGTTGCTGACGACAAATGCAATTTCATCGTCTATAACAGCAAGGCCGAGGAAATCGTCGGTCGCAGTGTTACCGACAGCAAACACGAAGTCTGGCCGACTTATTTCGGCATATTTAAACCGGATCAAAAGACGCTCTGCCCCCCAGAAGAATTGCCGATGACACGCGCGATTAGAGGCGAGCCTGTCTTTCAAGAAGAAGCGTGGATAAGGAATGAGAATATTCCGGATGGTGTCTGGGTAAGCATCAATGCTACACCGCTCAGAGACGAGACTGGGTCGATAGTAGGCGGTGTAGGTGTCTTTCGCGACATAACAAACCAGAAATTGGCTGCTCAAAAAATAGAGCAAGCTGCCGAGGATCTGGCGAAATCACACAAGGAGCTGCAAAATCTCGCCTTTGCGGTTTCACATGAATTGCAGGGACCTATCAGTATCGTCACCAGTTATCTCAATCTTCTTTCGATCCGATACAAAGACCGATTGGGAACTGACGCCGATGAATTCATCGAAAAAGTAGTCAACGCCAGCAAGATTATCGAGCGAATGCTCGATGACTTATGGATTTATGCTCGCATCAACAAGCAGGAAACCGAAGCCAGAGAAATTAGTTTGACAGGTCTTGTCGATGATCTTCTCAATGAAATGCGCTCCAAATTAGAGAGCAACGGAGCTACTGTAACTCGCGCCATATTGCCGATAGTGCGAGGGCACAAGGCTCAAATTCATTATTTGTTCAAAGCTGTCCTGGACAATGCGATTGATTTCAAAAGACCTGATTGCCTTCCGCGCGTCGATATACGGGTCGACGAAAACGCTGATGCCTGGTGGTTTTCAATCGAAGATAACGGCATTGGCATCAAACACGATGAATGCCGTGAGATCTTCAAGCTGTTTCACCGCATTCACGGTAAACCAGAAGGTGGGCGCACCGGCATGGGCTTACCGATAGCAAAGAAAATCGTCGAGCACCACAAGGGCGAAATATTTTTCGAGTCGCAAAAGGGAAGCGGTTCGACCATACGGTTCAGCTTGCCCAAAACCGATGTTTAAGAGTAGTTAAACGCAGGCGCTTTTCAAGACCAGCAGGAATAAGATGGCAGAACCACTGCGGAGTTGCTAACTTGCCTGAAGGAAAATTGATAGTCTATCTGCTCATGTTCGTATCGGGACTGTGGATAGGATTTGGACGTGATTGGCACGACGTATGGTTCGGCCCCAATTGGTTCAACGGACCATCTGATTTCGTTCGATGTGTAGTTAGTGGCAGTTGCATAATGTTTGTTGTAGTCGGTCTGTCCACGATCTTTCCTCCGGAGACTCCACCGGCGCCAAGCTACGAAGAGAGCACACCAATAAAAGTGTCATCCAAGCCCAAATCAGTATCTTCAAAGAGCCGCCCAAAATCTAAAAAGGCACACGGGCACAGACAGGAGCTGCATAGAGTTTCTATATAACCGCCCAGGTTTTGAGATCAGCTTTGGTCTGGGAATATTGATGATAGTGGCGTGACCGGCTGCCAGATAAATAATGCCCCAGACAGAAAAAAGAATCCTCAACCGACTATTGGGCGGTTTTGCGGTGCTTTGCCTCTTATTTGTCCTAGAGACGGTACAGGCGCCAGCAAATGCCGGCAAAGCTGGACCTTTTGATAAAACAGGTTCGGCAGGCAAACTTCTTTATGTGGAAGGCAACAGTGACCTTTTTGCCAATTTCAGAATCAGGGCCACATCCTCGCAGATTCATATCGAGAGCCGCATGGGCGGTTCGATATGGTCTGACAAGAACCCGGACAAGGTGATTGTCTATAACAATGAGAACAAAGTTTATTTCCTTCAGGACGCCGATGCTTACCTGGTCGACATCAATCAAGATTTTCTTCCTGTGCCCATAGAAGAAATAGGTGATCCAACCTCAACTTTGTTTAGCGGCAGGCCAGCTAAACGTTATAAAGCCTACTCAAGGCTGGGCAAGAAGAGCCGGCAACTGGTGGCAGAATTTACCTGTCTTGAAGGGATAAAATTGACGCCGACAGCTCACCGTATGTGGTGCCGCTTTTTAGGACTGAAAGATGGAAGTTTCGGCTTGCCGATCGAGGTTAACGAAATGAGAGCGCGCGTAATCGGCTATAACACGAAGGTTGTAAAACTGGGGCGCCCTGTTTGGTGCAGAATTCTTACGACCACAAAAGTAAAAGACTTACCAGTCAATGCGGATTCCTTTGCAATCAATCGCAGCTGGAAACAAGCTAAAGACAAAGCCGGGCTTTTTTTTTCAAAGGACGGCAGCCTGGAAGCCAAAGATATAGATGATTTTTTCAGGTCAGGTGCTAAGTAAGTTATGCTTCTTGTACGGCTACTTTGAACTGCTCCAGCTTTTTAGGTTGAAGCAGTACACCTATGAGAAATCCGAAAACAAGACCGCCAAGGTGAGCCATCGAGGCAACGTGCGGCATGAAATGGTCAAGGACGACTTGAGAGAGCGCTAGTCCAAGCATCCATGAAAGTTCTTGCCTTCGCACTCCGGAAGGCAGCGAATCTTTGAGGCGCCAGATTCCAGCTGCGACCGCGCCAAAGATACCCATAATCGCTCCCGATGCACCGACAGCAGGCATGGAAGGTGCAAGCAGAACATGACTCATGCCGCTAAGCATACCGGCAGCCAGATAGATAAAGAGAAAGCGACCTGGTCCATAGATATTGACGGCCATGCGTCCGAACCAGTAAAGCCCGATCACGTTCAGCAAAGCATGTGAAATATGTGCGTGCAAGAAAAGATAGCTGATCAGTCTCCACCACTCTCCGTGCAAGACTTCTGCAGATTGAAGTCGACCGAAAAGATGACACAAGAAAAGAGCTTCGCGGCCTGTTTCACCAGGCAGAAATCTGAGCACTTCCACTGAAAGAATCAGTGTTATAAGCGCTACTACAACAAACGAGGTCTGGCTGGGGAAAATGATCTTTTCAACAAAATCGCATTGCTCAAAAACTTTCCAGCCTCTCGCTACAGCATTCTGAATATTGCCTCTTAGATGAACGATCTCACCAGAATCGACTCGCTCAAGCTGATGCTGCACTCTAACCTGCCAGGTCGCCGGGCCGTTTTGCTCCTTGATCATTTCAAAGCATTTGAGAAATTGAATTCGCGCGTCGCCGAGTTTTTCTGCGGCTACCTTACACCGTGCCAACCAGTAGAGTTTCACATATTCCGGCAAAGGCATCTTACCGCCGTCCGAGACAGCAAACATCTTTTCAGTTTCAGGAATGGCTCCCAGCAGAGCGAAATAGGGAAGCAAGGTAAGGGCGACACTCTTCAAGTTTGCTCTCGATTCGCTTAGTTGTGAGCGCTCTAGAGTCAATGCGGCTTGATCGGCGTCGCCGACCTCGAGATACGCTCTCGAGGCGGCCAGAGACAAACGATTAGAAACCTTGGTTTGATAGGCAGCAGCTTTTTCATACTCGTCGACGATTTCCTGCCACTGCCCAAGCACTGCCCGACCTGACAGACGATAGGTGTAGATAACATCGCTGACCGCCTTGGGAAGTTTTTTCTTCTCCCAGATAGACAGGATAGCCAGCGCCTCGTCGACCCGCCTATCCAGAAAGAGAGCATTGGCTGTAGTCATATCGATCCAGAATTGACCGGGCTGACCCCAATAGAAAAACTTCAGCTTGTGCGCCAAGTCAACGGCTTGTTTGGCTCTCAGCAAGGAAACGCAATTATCTAATTGGGTAAGCAATAATCTTGGAATAATGGCGAAAAGGAAAAAGAGCAGCCATCCAAGCGGTGCAAATAGCCAGTCAGGTCCGATAGTCAAACCGAGAATTGCGCAAGCGCCAATCATAACGACTTGCAGAATAAATCCCCAGGCCCAGGTAAAGCCAAGTCTGGCCCGCAGCACTATAGCCAGAACTGCAAATAAGAGCAGCGGATATAACCACAAGCTGAACTGCGAAGGCATCGGAGGCAACCTACCTGATTACTAGTGGCGATCGGCTTTTCGAGCCGGGATGGCTTGCACGAATCGCTGCGTGATCAGTTGCGGCCGGGTAATAGCCGAACCAACGACCACTGCATGGACTCCCAGTTCAAAAGCTCGAGTCAATTCTTCCGGATACCAAACTCTTCCTTCCAGAATGACCGGACAATCCAGATGCTGGCATAAATCTTTCAGCAGTTCAAAACTGGGTCCTTGTTCAGGCGGCAAAAAAGTTTCCGCTGTATATCCGTACATAGTGGATGAAATCACATCAGCGCCCGCCTCCCGCGCGGCCACACCTTCTGAGAATGTGGAGATATCCGCCCAAACAGGCAAATTCAGATGTTCGTGGATTTTGCGTATTTGCTCTTTCAGGGTCAAACCATCAGGACGTGGGCGTCCGGTGGCATCCAGCGCGATGATGTCTGCACCAGCCCTGGCGAGAGCTTCTGCATCGGCATAAGAGCCGGTGATATAGACCTTTTTCAGTCTGTCCCCCGGTGCAATCGAGTCATCTTTTGTCAGTCCCACGATAGGCAATTTGGTATTGGCCCTGACCAGTTTTATGTTCTCAATTCCTTCCAACCGCAAGCCACCGGCACCGCCATTGATGGCAGAGAGCGCCAGGGCAAGAATGTGCTCAGGCGAGCAGAGCGGTTCTCCCGTGCTCGCCTGACAGGAAACAATCAGCTCGCCGGCAACTTGTTTGACAGCCTGCCACTCACAGCGGCCGCCCGATGCGCCGTCGACCATTTCGTTTTCCTCTTTCTTTGTATTTACTTAGCGTTGAGATTCAAGCAGATGAATTTCGGTTGGGTCATTTCGTGCACCGCATAGCGCACGCCTTCCAGTCCCAGACCTGATTCTTTTCTACCGCCGTAAGGCATGTGATCGGAGCGGAAAGTCGGAGCATCGTTGACCATTACGCCGCCTACATCGATGGAGCGAGCCGCTTTGAAGGCAATGTCCAGGTTGCTCGTGAACACTCCGGCTTGCAGACCAAAGCGTCCGTCATTCATTTTGGCGATTGCCTCATCAATAGTTTCGTATTGCATGATTGAAACAACCGGTCCGAAAACTTCCTGGCAGACGACAAGCATGTCAGCTTTAGTATCGGAAAGCACAACCGGCTCGACGAGATGATTATTGATTACTTTTCCGCCGGTGAGCACTTTTGCGCCGGACTTGGTTGCTTTTTCCACCCAGTCAAGCGTTTTTTGAACTGCGCCATCATCAATGAGCGGACCCACGTCCGTTGTATCTTCCAGAGGATCGCCGACTTTCAGCGTCTTAACCAATTCGACAAATTTGTCGACGAATTTTTTATAGACGTTCTTCTGAACATAGACTCTCTGAACAGAGATGCATGTTTGACCTGCATGTGCATAACCCCCGCGCACGGCGCCACGCACAGCAAGATCCAGATCGGCATCGTCGTGAACAATCACTCCGGCATTGCCACCCAGTTCCAGAACTAATCTTGTGCCGGCATGGGCATCGCGGCGCATTTGCCAGCCGATTTCCGGACTGCCTGTAAAAGTGAGAACAGCCAGCCGCGGGTCTTTGACCAGTGCATTTCCTTTGGACCCACGACAAGGAATGATCTGCAGCACACCATCAGGCAGACCTGCTTCTTTCAAGATGGCACCCAGCTTGATAGAAGCGATTGGTGTTTGGGATGAAGGCTTCAGCACTATGCAATTTCCTGCTGCAATAGCCGGTGCGACTTTGTGAGCAACCAGATTGAGAGGAAAATTAAAAGGTGTAATACCGCCTATGATACCGAGCGGTTCACGAAGAACCATACCGAGACGATTTTCATTTCCGGCAGTCACATCCATTGGTATCTGCTCGCCATCAAGACGCATGGCTTCATGGCTGGCCAG
The DNA here is from genome assembly GCA_964493595.1 of uncultured Candidatus Obscuribacterales bacterium. Lineage (GTDB taxonomy): Bacteria > Cyanobacteriota > Vampirovibrionia > Obscuribacterales > Obscuribacteraceae > QKMZ01. The sequence continues at coordinate 46,690 of CAZBOX010000015.1, forward strand.
AAGAAATGTATTGGCAGCACGAGAGACTTCGATGCGTGCATCTTTGATAGGCTTGCCGCCCTCAAGGGCGATAGTGCGAGCGATGTCTTCTTTCTTCTCGAGAAGCAGTTTCGATGTCTTGTGCAGAATCTCGGAGCGCTGGTGCGCCGGCATGTGGCGCATGACGTTCTTGAACACATCCTCTGCGACGGTGAGCGCTGTATCAATTGCTTTCTCGTCAGCCTGACCGATGGCGGCGACAACTTCTCCATTGAATGGACTTTTTACTTCATTGAATTCTTTCGACTCGACACCGCGTATGTCCAGGGGATATTTCACTACTTCTTTCAACATTTGATTGACCTTGTTTGGCTGTAGTTTTGGTAGATGAGAAACCAGTTACATTCAAAAAATGAAAAACTATAAATACAAATCACAAGCTTTCGAATGCCTGAAAAGCAATTCTTCAACAGCTTGTCCGGCTTCAGACAGCTAAGAATTATATCCTGACCTTATCGTTAAGATACGCATAGATAGCCAACTTTATTTCGTTTCAACAGCCACAAAATCACCCCTGGAAGGCGCTTCGCGGTCAAGCTAGACTGGG
>CAZBOX010000016.1:0-44860 GCA_964493595.1 uncultured Candidatus Obscuribacterales bacterium
CCTGACTGCATTGCGCTCGACATCGGTAATTCCGCAAGGCACGCCAATGGCCAGATCAGGAGCCATCCAGCCGCGATTGCCATTCAGTACGCGGCTGAGAAATTCTTTGAGCATATACTCGGCGTACTTGAACTCGGCGATCACACCGTCACGCAGCGGTCTTGTAGCGCGAACTCCTTGCGGCGTCCGTCCCAGCATAGCTCTTGCTTCTTCGCCGACTGCTCTGACTGAATTGGTCAGATCATCGACGGCGACGACCGACGGCTCACGCAAGACGATGCCTTGCTTATCAACGTAGATGAGAGTGTTCGCGGTGCCCAGGTCGACACCGATACCTCTGCGAATATAGTTTTTGAACAAGCCCACGAAACCCCTGTTGATGGCAAAAGAAAGACAGGTAAATTAGGCGCTACCAGCGTTAAGTCTAGCACGAAAGCGCAGGTGCTTACACGATAAACGGCATAGTATCAGGGCTTCAGGCTTGCTAAGTGGTAACGGGTTTATATCCGATCACACTACTTTTCAGCAGTGTAAGAGGTTCTCCACCTTTGGTAGACAGGGCAAAGGCATACTCGTCGAACCAGCGCAAAGTGCCCGAATAGCTTTTGCCGCCTGCGACATAGAATTCAAGACGCACCTTGTCCCTGACATACTTCTCCAGCTCTGCAACGCTGGGAGCTTTGCCGCCGTGCTCTCTGGACGTCATCTCAGCCTCCTTGCGAACCTTCGTATAAGGGTACCAGCTAGGGTGCAAGAGACAACCAGACGAGGGTTGCCAGGCAGCGCCCGGTAAAAACCCTGATCATATTTCAGGGGCTGAAGCATTCTGACAAGTGCAATTTTTGAGGAGAATCTAATTAACCAGACCGGCAGGCTATTGACTCCCTTACGGGTCCATACCAGGTTTTGTGTCACTAATTCCCGGAATTAGATCTATGGCTGGAAAGAGAATTGCGCATCTAGCATTGAAATCAGCGGGCATATCACTCGTCGTTGTCCTGCTTTTCTCATTCGTCAATGCTCAATATGCCAGCGCCGTCGCCAGTCACAAGCTCGTGGCGCCGCTTTCCCGGCAGATAAAGCACCCAGTCAGAAAGCTTTTGCATGCCCGATTCTATCGGGGAGACATGGTCAATTCATATCAGCCCAGTCAATTCTCCGTCACTGTTTTATGCCCGCAGGAATTGGCTCTGCTCATCCGTCAGGTGGCTCGAGGTATTCACTTGTGCGGCTTGATTACAGGCTCATTTCGCACCGCCTGCGGGCTGCTTTCTCTTAAAAAATCGAGACGTGAAGGGCTGGAATCAATACTGAAAGGTGCCACCGCATTTAGTTGCGCCCTTCTGGCCCCGGACTTCTTAAGAAGTCTGGCTATGTGGTCGTTAGGATACGCGCCCTATTAGGCAGGGACAATACAAGCAGAGGAAACAGCTATTAAACCGATGAGCCGGCGTCGGTAAGATGAGTTTGCGACTCGACGCTGCCGAAGTGCTGGGTAGGCTTCCAGGTGGAGGCTTTGCTGCGGAACATGATCTGCCAGATCGATACAACTACGCAAGGAGACCAGAGCGCGAAGATGTAGGAATTGACGACGATTGCATTTACCAGCGCTGCCCAGGGAGACAGATCCTTGCGATAGAAGCGCAGCCCTGCGTATAGCGGCACCCAGATGGTCACGATTGCGAATATGGAGACGCCCAGAACCACAGGTGCATCACTGGGAACACCGTGCATGATATCGGCTACGACCTGGGCGATAGCCATGAATGTCAGCGCCGGCCAGGCAAATTCCACAAGGAAAGAGAAGATGTCGAAACGCTCTACCAGTGAAGCGTGTGACGGAAACTGCAAAGGAATTATGTAGTCGAGATAACGGCGGATGCTGCCTTCTGCCCATCTGCGACGCTGGCGAAATAGAGAGCGCAGATTGACCACGCCTTCTTCAAATACGGCCGTATCCGGACAGAACTTGATGTCATAGCGGTGAATGAGCAGGCGCATGCTCAAATCAAGGTCATCGGTAATGGAATTATTGTTCCAGCCGCCGACATCAACCAGGGCCGCACGCTTGACCAGCTGACCGTTGCCGCGCAATTCAACGGCACCACCAACAAGGGTTCGACCCATCTGCAAGCAGGTGTCCATGGCATATTCAGAAGCCTGGCAGTCGACCAGGAAGCCTTCTTGATGCTCGTAAATTTTCTTTTGAGCCTGGACGGCTCCCACTTCGTCATCCTTGAGCAGCGGAACCATAATCTTGAAGAAGTCCGGCTTTACGAAGGAGTCAGCATCAAAAACGGCGACAATATCGCCTTTGCACAAGGGCAAACACTCATTCAATGCTGCCGACTTACCTGGAACCGAACCGGGCGCGCGAGCCAAAACATTCAGCCTGGGCAATTCGGCCTGCATTCGCTTGAGGATTTCCAGCGTATTGTCTGTCGAGGCGTCATCAATAACCCAGATGTCGAAATTCGGATAGTCGATTTTGAAGAGATTGCGAACGCAACTTTCAATAACGCGTGATTCATTTTTAGCGGCGACAAAGATATTAATGTAGGGGGTCCATTCCAGCTCTGGAACGACAAAAGGACGCTCCTTGCGCTCTTTGTGCCATTTCACCTGAACTGCCAGCAGCCAGACTATGTGACTGGCCGAAATGGCAACAATCGCAGCCAGCAAGAGGTTGATGGCGTTTCCGCCCAGAACCCAGCGGTCGAGGGCCCAAGCTGCTATACAAATCCCTGAGAAAAGAGAGATGAGAAGTGCGCGATTGGTCATAAGGTCTGATTGTCGCCTGTACGAGGTCGCCTATTCACTACTTAGGATAACCGCATAATCTATATGAAGCCTGATTCTTCCATTTGTCTAAACAACTGACAACCCTGAAAAACCGCGCTGGTTTCAGCTCAGCCTCGATTAAATTCGATTTACCAAACTCAAAGGTTGCCAGTGCAAAAGAATTTCAGGCTAAGTGCCCAGCGCCTTTGCAGTGGTAATATCTCTCTTCGGAATCGATAGGCAAAAGTGACCATCAGGCTCAATCCTTTGAGACTATCAGTGTTTCGGACCTCGCACTCAATATAGACGGAATCAGAAAGCAATGAGTACATTCACCATAGTCTTTCTGACCACTCTACTGATCGTGAGCCTGACTGGGCTCACCCATGTGTTTTTGACTGGTTTCCGGCGCATGGGCACCCCTATTATTCCGCCCGAGCAACTGCCTTTTGTCTCAGTCATAATTCCTGCTCGCAACGAAGAAACGAAAATTGCCCGCTGCCTTGAATCCCTGGCCAGGCAAGACTATCCAAACTACGAGATAGTCATAATCGACGACCGCTCCACGGATAAGACCGGTGAAATCATCCAGGAGATAGCCTCACGCTACCCGCACATCAAATTCATAAAAGGGAAGGAAACACCGACCGGCTGGATAGGGAAGTGCAATGCGCTGGTGCAGGCATACCCGCACGCTCAGGGTGACTGGCTCGTATTCGCAGATGCCGACACCTGCCACGAACCGCATTCACTGCGCTATGCGGTCGATTATGCCATTATCAACAAGGTCGACATGGTCAGCTTCATGCCCCTGCAAGAGCTGCGCACATTCTGGGAACAAGTCGTTTCACCGGTTTTGCTTGGCTCATTCCTGGCAGGCGATCCTCTCAACAGCGTCAATGATCCTAATCATGTGCGTGCCTATGCCTACGGTCAGTACATTCTTATCTCGCGCAACGCGTACGATACAGTAGGCACCCACAGAGCCGTCCACGACCAGATTCTGGACGACATCATGCTTGCTCAACGAGTGAAAGGAAGCGGCTTCCATATCATGGCCGTAGACGGCTGCAAGCTCTACAAGGTCCGTATGTATCAGGATCTCCAATCGCTCTGGTTCGGCTGGACAAAAAATGCCTACGCCCTTATAGAATGCAATCTGCTCTATCTGGCGATGATTCTTCTTCTCATCAACGGCGCCATCATCAGCCCTTTTGTGCATATAGCCATACTGGCCAACGGTGCACTTTCAGGCAATCCGCCCCATATATTTCTCTACATAGCGCCTCTTGTAGCAATTGAATTTGTCGGACTGGCAGCCTGGTTCGGACGCACCAAACAATTCTACGTCGGCGTCAACTGGAATCACTTTCTCCTGCTTCCACTCGGCTGCGTAATGGTGACAGCCATTTACCTGCGCTCAGCCTACCTGGTACTTTCCGGCAATAACGTGTCCTGGAAGGGACGACAGTACAGAGTCAATTCCCATAAAACGGTCGAACCACAGCCCGGCGAACCGGCCCTTACCGTTTATGAAACACCTGCTCGAGAACTCGCAAAGTAGTATCGCTTTCGGTGCCCGGACAAAATCCGCCCCACCGCCGAAATCCCCTGGAAGTTAAAGCGTTAACGCTTCACCTTCTAATATATAGCTGGGACTCGGGAAGCCAAGACCAGGTCAGGGCACCCAAAAATCAGTCGAGATTACGCTCGCTTGCTCGTACTTTCGGCTTCAATTTTTGCCTGCCGGTTTTGGCATCTTTTTCCGCTTGATCTTTCAAGCGCTTGTATTTGGCGTCCAGTTCTTTTGCTTCTTTTTCTCGAGAGAGCTTTTTCAAAATATTCGAGTAGTCTTTCAGGGCAGTCAGTGTTTCCGGGTGGCTTGGACCGAGCAAGCGATCACGCACACCCAGAGTTCTTCGAAAGAGTGGTTCAGCCTTCTTGAATTTACCTTCGTCGCGATAGAGACAGCCGAGATTGAGCATGCACATTGCGGCATCGAGATTGTTTATGCCCAGCTTCTTCTCATAAAGACCCATAGCCTTCTCCAAAAGGGGCTCGGCTTTGTCGTATTTCTTCTCGATGCGATACAGCTCAGCCAGGTGCGACATTTCCGCTGCTACAAGTGGGTGGCTCGGACCAAGAGTTGTCTCACGAATATTCAAAGCACGCTTGTAGAACGACTCCGCTTTGTCGTATTCCTTTTTATGAAGATAAAGAAGACCAAGATTGCTTACGCAAGAGGCTGTATCGCGATGAGAGGGCCCCAGCAATCGCTCCTTTATTGACAGAGAGCGCTTATACATGGCTTCGGCCTCTGCATATCGCCCCTGTTGATCATAGAAGGCGGCCAGATTATTCAAACTGCTCGCAATAGGAGCGTTCTCCTGGGATGAAACTTTCTCTTCGATCGCGAGAGCTTTTTTGTATAATCTCTCCGCCTCCGGATAATTGGCTACGTTCTGATAGAGAACTGCCAGATTATTCAACGTATTGGCCACAGACATATTCTCTTCGCCGAGGGCTTTCTCCTTCAAGCCAAGCGCTTCTTTGAAGAGAGTCTCCGCTTCTTTATACTCGCCGCAGAGTCTGTGGGCCTCAGCCAAATTATTGGTTGCTGCGGCAATTTTCAAAGACAGATCGCTGCCACTGCGAGACTCGTCGCCTTGATTTTTTTTCGCTTCGATAAGCGCCAACTCGAACATCAGTTTGGCCCTTTCGTAGTCGGCACCATCCAGAGCTTTCTTTCCAAATTTGTTATATCGCTCCCAGAGACTCTCATGATTCTCTCTCTGCAGTCCGGTCATCTTGGATGCCACAGGTTCACAATTGGCCGCGGGCGAAAAAACGGCCTGAGCGCAAGAGCAGAGGCAAATGGCAGCAGCAACTAGAATAGGACGGCTCAACGTCAATGCGGGCTCATTCTCTGGGCTTATCGACAGCCCGGCCTGTTACTAAAAAAGACGCCTGGAAACGTTACTGGCAACGTCCCTCAAAAGAGAATAGCACTAATGTCAGCCTACTCGCTTGAATCGGACGAGAGCGCGTTTTCCAGAGACTCCTGCGCGACTCTCGAGGTGCGAATGGTCTTCGATGTATTAACCGTATAACGGCGACCTTTCCAGCTCACTTCCCGACCGAAAAGCACGAGATATGCAGAGTGTAAGTGCAGCATCGTCACTGCCGCAGCACCAAAGGGCAAAGTCAAAAAGTAGAAGGGACTGACTCCTGTTCTGTGCTCGGCTGTCAGTCTGAACCAAACGATCAGCATAAGGAACTGACAGGCAACCAGCATCGTTGAGAAAGGAGTGTAATGGTCGCCAGGGCAATTCGCCCAGAGAGAAGCAACAATGAAAACATTTATGAGAGGCATGATTACAGTCATATTCAAACTGATAAGAATGCACAGCAAGTGAACCGGGCTGCTGTCTATCAGCGAATAGAGATTTTTCGTCCAGCCCTGCCACATAGACTCGAGATCCATATACATGCGCACTCGATAGAGAGTTTTCCCATCAGCGACGGCAATCTTGTATCCCTTCTCTTTGAAAACACGCCCAAGTGCATGGTCTTCGACAATCGTGTCACGCACCGATTGATGACCGCCCAGAGCCAGATAGGAACGGCGGCGGCAAATTATGTACTGCCCGTAGGCGTAGGCACGTTTGGCCAGCGGATCATTGACTGTGTGAAATGGATCGCCGAGTAAAAATGATGACAGCAAAACTGTCATGACCAGACGCTCAAAGAAACTGCCCAGCTCTTGCAGAGGAACAAAAGAGACCAGGTCGACTTTATTGGCCATTGCGTATCCAATGGCATCACGCAGCGAGTTGGGCTGGTGGCAAGTATCCGCATCAGTAAAAACGTACCAGTCACCAGATGCAAAACCAACAGCAAAAGCCAGCGCATTGCACTTTCCGACCCAGCCGTCCGGAGCATCTTTGCCCCTGACGAACTTTATACGATTATCCTTTTTAGCAAAGCGCTCGATGATTTCCGCAGTTCCATCGGTCGACCGGTCGTCAATCACCACCAGTTCGAAATTAGGATAATCCTGAGCCAGCATCGATTCCAGGCAGCGAGCGATCTTGGCCTCTTCATTGCGAGCCGGAATCACAACTGAGACGAAAGGCAGATCCCTGTCCGGCATCTTGCAGTTTTCCACCCGGCGCAAAAGTGCATAGAACGCAATTGTCATTCCCAGCAAGCAGGAAATGAGAACCGTGTTGGCCATGAGAAAACTGAAGACGATCACTTCTTGGCCTCATAAGTGTAAAAACCGCGTCCAGTCTTGCGACCTAAGTGACCGGCATTCACCAGTTGTTTAATGATCGGGCAGGGACGATATTTAGGATCGCCGAAGCCTTCCTGCAATACTTCCATCACGTGCAAAACAATATCCAGTCCTACGAAATCGCCTAATTCGAGCGGACCCATGGGATGGTTATAACCGAGCTTCATACCCTGGTCGATATCTTGCGGAGTGGACAGCCCCTCCATGAGGGCAAAAGCAGCTTCATTGATCAAGCATAAGCCAAGACGCGTGGTGATAAAGCCAGGCATGTCTTTGGAGCGAATCAGAGTCTTGCCTAACTCTTCACCGAATTTGGTGACTTTCTCCAGGGTCGCATCCGAAGTATCAAAGCCTGGAATCAGCTCCACAAGCTTCATAACGTGTGCCGGCGAGAAAAAGTGCATGCCCATTACCCGGTCGGATCGCTTGGTGGCTGCAGCTATCGAAGTTATGGAAAGAGAGCTCGTATTGGACGCGAAAATTGCTTTCTTGTCGCAGATCTCGTCTAGAGATTTGAAAAGCTCCTGCTTAACTTGAAGGTTCTCAGCGATTGCTTCGATGACCAGGTCGCAGTAAACAGCGTCCTGCAAGCGTTCTGTCGAGACGATACGCTTAAGTGCCTCGGCGACATCTTCCGGATCAAGGATTTTCTTGTCGATGCATGTTCTGCCGTATTTCTCGAGAGTCTCGTTAGCCTTGCGCAGTGAGGATTTGGAAATGTCGTAGATATAAACTTTCGCCTTTGTTCTTGTCGCGATGAGAAAAGCGATACCTGTTCCCATAAAGCCACTACCGGCGATGAAGACAGTCGTTATACCGGACCCGGTTGCCATTACCTTTGCACCCTCCTAGAGCTCAATCAAGGAGTGATCGTACCATCCTCAAATTAGCCGGCAGCGAGGCTCCAACAGTGCATGAAGTGTCGGCAATCGGCAATTTACGTATCTAATCCGTCACGCTTGACATCAATAGAACATTTCGAATTGCGGTTATTGCTTCATTATTTGGTAGGGTTTTTGTTTCAGCAGATATCTTTCGGATAAATCCAGACATCATTTGAGGAAACTCCCGAAGCCATGATCAAGAAAGTTCTCATCGCCAACCGTTCGGAAATTGCAGTTCGCGTCATAACAGCCTGCCGGGAGATGGGCATAAAAACTGTTGCGATTTATTCCGAGCCGGATAAACTGAGCCGCCACGTGAGCCTGGCCGACGAGGCTTACCAGTTGGAAGGACAACCGCAGAAGGTCTATCTGGACGCCGCGCAGGTAGTGGAAATCGCAAAAAAATCTGGCGCCGATGCCGTCCACCCAGGATACGGCTTTCTTTCGGAGAATCCCGAATTTGCAAGAAATTGCTCGGATGCAGGAATAAAATTCATCGGTCCAAAGCCCGATATCATTCACCGCATGGGCTCTAAGGTTGAATCTCGCCGAGCCATGGAAGCAGCCGGCGTCCCTGTAGTTCCAGGAACCACAGATCCGGTCAATTCGGCAGATGAAGTCAAAAAGCTCGGCGCCCAATATGGCTATCCGATTGCTATCAAAGCAAGTGCCGGTGGCGGCGGAAGGGGACTGAAAGTGGTGCGTAGCGAAGCTGATGCCGAATCTGCATTCACTGCCGCACAACGCGAGGGCGCATCTTATTTTGGAAGCGGCGAAGTATACGTCGAAAAATACCTGGATCACCCGCGTCACATAGAAGTGCAAATTCTCGGCGACGAACACGGCAATGTAATTCACCTCGGCGAGCGCGACTGCTCAACCCAGCGCCGCCACCAGAAACTAATAGAAGAGTCTCCGGCGGCAAAACTCGATGCGGGCGTGAGAGAACGCTTGCTGGCAGCCTCGGTTAAAGGGGCGAAATCACTCGGCTACACATCGGCTGGCACATTCGAGCTTCTGGTGGCGGGCAAAGAGTTTTATTTCCTGGAAGTAAATACCAGGGTGCAGGTCGAACATCCGGTCACTGAATATGTAACTGGAATCGACATCGTCAAAGAACAAATTCGTATCGCCAATGGTGAAAAGCTGAGCGTAAAACAAGAAGAAGTTTCATTTCGCGGGCATTCGATCGAATGCCGTATCAACGCCGAAGATCCGTACAAAAATTTCATGCCTGCTCCAGGCACCGTGAAGAATTTTGCGGAGCCTCGCATGCCCTGGGTAAGGGTCGATAGCGCCTGCTACAGCGGTTATCAAATCCTGCCTTTCTACGACTCTCTTCTGGCTAAGCTGATTGTCTGGGGACGTGACAGAAATGAAGCAATCGACAGAATGAAATTGGCATTGAGCGAATTCAAAATTGAAGGTGTGTCCACGACCATTCCATTCCACCTGGCTGAACTGGCGGATCCTAAATTCATCAATGCTGAAACCTACACGACCTATGTAGAATCAGAGTTCATGAAAGGATTCATAGCCGGCGCACCGAAACCGGCACCGTCGGCAGTGACAGCTTCGGGGTCTGAGGCTTCCTCCTCCATAAGCTCGAGCACAAGCCCTAATGGCAAAGGCGCAAACGTTGCTGAGCGGGTCGGTCCCTACAATTTCGAAGTAGAAGTGGATAAGAAAACCTACAAGGTAGCTGTGCACGAATTGGTTGCACCGGGAGCGCCAGTGGCCAGAGCAGGCACGGCAACAGCAAAAGTGCAGCCGTCCGGTGCGGCTCGTTCGCTCGAGCGCCCGGGCAAAGCAGCAAGCAAGAGCGGCAGCAATTCGGGCCGAGTCAAAGCACCAATGCACGGTGTGGTTAAAGAACTGCTCGTCGAGCTTGGCGCCACGGTCACACAGGGACAGAAACTGCTGATTTTCGAAGCGATGAAAATGGAATCGGAAGTGGTGGCACCAAAAGCCGGTAAGGTTTCAGTGCTGAACGCCAAACAGGGCGATACTGTAGAGCCAGACCATGTAATCATGGAAATCAGCGACTGACTGGCAGCATTGACAAAATAAGACGATTAGAGGGCAATCAATACCTATGGCGGAAGAAATGCGCGTGGGAACAGGCTTCGACATTCACAGATTGGTCGAAGGAATTCCTCTGGTCCTGGGCGGAGTTGCTATTCCCTTCGAAAAGGGGCTGCAAGGTCATTCAGACGGTGACGCCCTCACACATGCAATTGTAGACGCCCTTCTGGGAGCAGCTTGCATGGGTGACATAGGCGTTCATTTCTCGCCCACTGACGATAAATACAAAAACGCCAACAGCATTGATTTCTTGGAGCATGTCATTGATTTGCTGAACGGCAAATTGTTCTATGTCCAGAACGTCGATGCCACCATTATCTGCGAGGCACCAAAACTCTCGCCGCATTATGATTCCATGCGCCAGACACTGTCAAAAGCAATGCGCATTTCAATCGATAGAATAAGTATCAAAAGCAAAACTATGGAGCGCATCGGGCCTATCGGAGAGGGTACGGCAATTGCTTGCCAGGCTGTCGCTTTGATCGAATCGCAAATGTAAGCTCGGGTACAGACGCAGCAGCCGTTTGTTCCAACGCCGTTCACGCAAGAAAAGTACATTCAGGTACGTAGACTGCTGAACAGGTAGAAGCCATGGAAAAGGCACAAAAGAACATTCTGGTATTGGGCGCGAACGGTGGATTGGGGAGTTCAGTAAGCAGACTGCTCCACTCACAGAATTACAAGGTAATCCTTGCCGGCAGAAACAGAGAACAGCTCGAATCACTATCGAAAGAAATCGAGTCACCTTTCATAGTTTGCGACGCGACTGACTTTGCAAGCATGGCATCCTGTTTTGAAGAAGCCGCCATTGAGGCAGGTCGATTGGATGGCGTCGTTAACGCCGTCGGCTCTCTTCATTTGAAGCCTGCACACACGACAACGGAAGAAGATTGGATGTCTGTTGTGCAGACAAACCTGACATCGAGTTTCGCCTGCGTAAAATATAGTGCCAAAAGCATGATGTCCAAAGGAGGTTCTATAGTCCTTGTAGCCTCTGCCGTAGCCTCAACGGGCATGCCTAATCACGAAGCGATTGCCGCCGCCAAGGGTGGTGTGGCGGCGCTGGCGCGTTCTGCAGCAGCTACCTACGCTCGCCAAAATATAAGAGTCAATTGCGTGAGCCCTGGTCTTATGGCCACAGAATTGACGCGTGCCATAACCAGCAGTCCCAGCCAATTGGAAGCGTCGATCCAGATGCATCCGCTGGGCAGAATCGGAGCACCCGATGATATTTCACCCGCCGTAGAGTGGCTACTAAGTGACAGAAGCAGCTGGGTGACAGGTCAAATTATCAATATAGATGGCGGACTGGCATCATTGAAAGGAAAGGTGATGGCACGAGCCGCCTCATAGCGGAATCCAGATTTCATTGCGCCGCAAGAATGGCAAAGTCCACGGCGGATTGTAAAAAGCGCGCATAGATTCGCCTGTCTGCTCTAATTTCCTAGCCGCCATCCACCTCTTCAATTCAACTTCTTTCAGAACGCAGCTCCCTTCAGTGGCAAATCCGGAAAACCTTAATACCGCGAATTTCCTGGGTGGAACCTGAGAGAGCTTGATGCGCTTGTCTAAAGGCTCGGGCAAGGATTGAAGCGTATATTTAGACGGCATATAGAAGCTCATAGTCATGCTCATATTGAGCTTCTCGACCGTGACCGGAACGGTCATGGCAATCTTTTCGGAAGTCTCCTGTACAACCGGTGCGGTCATCGCTATTTTTTTCTGCGCCTTATTCTTTCCGAAGATATAACCGGCCAGGATTTTAAAAGCATTGTTGGCCGCGCCATCGCCGTTGCCTGCAACCTGAACGGAGGCTGCAATGACAGCTGGATAAGAACGCAATTCGAATGCGCCGTCTTCCAGTTCAGTCTTATACGCCGGCTCTTCGTAATGCTGAAGACTTTCACTGGCAGCCGCAGCGGCAGCGACACCGGCCAGTCCCAGTGCGCCTATGAAGAACCAAGCTTTAGTACGCACGGCAAAAACCTCAAGAAGTAATAGAGCCAGTATGCAGGACTTGGGTTGCGAGTAAATGCCTACACAGCCTCTCTTATCAGAGTATGACAGCTTAGTGAACAGACAGTGAACGGCTGATTATTTGATTTTTGCCAATCGCTCAAAATAGGAGACGAACATCTTCATACCGCCTGAAGCTTGCTGCCAGTCGAAATTTTCATTGATGGCGTGATAACCATGCTCGGGAAGCGAGAGCCCGAGAAATACAATTGGTTTGCCGAGCACTTCCTTCATGCTGACGACAGCTCCGATTGAACCGCCTTCGCGAGTAAAGGCAGGCTCTGCGCCAAAGGCCTCTTTCATTGCTCCAACGGCAGCGTCGGCGAAAGGTCCTTTGAATTCACCCAGGAAAGGTTTCAAACTACCCTCTTTCTCAATGATGACGTCAGGCGCTTTCTCCTTGACGAACTTCTCCAGAGCTTGATAGACCTTTTCTGGATCCTGATTGGGAACAAGGCGCATGCTGATTTTCGCCTCGGCCTGGTGAGGCACTATTGTTTTGACTCCAGGCCCCTGGTAGCCGCCCGTGATTCCGTGCACTTCGAAAGTCGGTTTTGCCCAGATTCTGAGCGAACCGTCTTTGGCATCGCTCGTGCGCAAGGAAATCAATTCGTGAGCTTTCTTGAATCCATCGACAGTGAATCCCGACTTCACGAATTGACCGGCTTCTTCGTCAGTCGGCTCATTTGCGCCATCATAGAAGCCTGGAATATGCACTTGTCCCGTCTTTGCATCGTAACACTGGCTGATCAACTGGCATAGCTCTCCAATCGGGTTTCTGGCAAGTCCTCCGGTCAAGCCTGAGTGCACATCTTTGGTGCCGGTTTTCAGCTTTAATAGAACGCCCTGCAAGCCACGCAAACCATAAGGAATGGCCGGACGCTCACGAGAAACCCAGATGGTGTCGGAAATGACGATAGAGTCTGTGGCAAGCTTCTCTTTGTTGTCTTTCAAAAACTCTTCGAAAGAGGGGCTGCCAATTTCTTCTTCCAGTTCCCAGACGAATTTCACGTTGATGGCAATATTGTTTTTGTGCGCGTAATTCGCTGCGTAAAGCACTGAGAGTGCCGGTCCTTTGTCGTCGGTGGAACCGCGACCTCTGTATACATCTCCGTCGATAGACATAGAGAATGGCTCGGATTTCCACTCGCTGGCATCGGCCGGCTGAACGTCGAGGTGGTTGTATACCAGAACCGTCGGGTTATTTTTGTCGGTGGTGAAAGAGCCGATAACAACGGGATTTCCTTTAGTCTGGACAATCTCCGCCTGTCCACCCATTCGCTCAATAAGGGCGGCTGCACTATGGGCGGTGCCGAGGATTTCTTGCTTGCGCTCGGGATCCATAGAGACGCCTGCAAGATCCACTAATGTTTTAAGATCGGCTTCGAAGGCTTTGCGCGAATCCGAGATGTACTGTGCAAGGTCTGTTTTACTATCCACTGGCATGACTATTCTCCCATCTGCGCATTATTGAAATCGGAGCGCACAATCAGGCGCACATTGAGCAGGCCTGGCTTACTTTGCGTCCAAGACCGATATGGTGGACCATAGAGTCTCAGATTTCAACAATTGACAATTACGCAAAAATCGAGAGAAACAGTGAATTAATGAAGGGTCAGATCAGGCGACAGTTACGTCGGCAAGTGGCTTTTCCTTCTTAACCGGCAGAGCTTTGTCCAGGTCGGCATAGATGTCGGCGACCTTGAAATAGCCTTCCATTCTGTAAGTTTCGGTCAATTGATCCGTGCGCGGAGCAATTACCGAAATAGTCGGATAGTCGGTCAACTTCAGGTGGCTTGCCATGCGACGAGCATATTCATCTTCAGTAGGCTTGCCTACTACAAATACAGCGCGCTCAGAAAGTCTCGACATCAGGCTGTCCTTGTCGCTTCTCATCTCTTGAATTTGCTTATTGAAGAGAGGGGAGCTGTTGTCTCCAAAGACTACAACCATAGGTTTCGAATTTTCTACCGCTTCGACAAATGCATCCAGAGAATTCTCGCGCCATTGAATAGGGCGCTGTTTTTCCAGTCCGCTTTCCAGTCTATTATTTACGGCATCTCTTACACTGGCTGTTTGACTTTCATAGTTGATAGGCTCGACGACCAGCGAATTTTCTGCAGCCGGGTCGTTCAAATATCTGAAATTATCCGGCGACTTAACTTGCGGCCCTGCAGGAGCGAAGTATTGAGCGGTAATAGTGCCGCCATTGACTTGACGCTGGTTATCATAAAGGTTCGGAACATCTTGATTCGCGCCCCTGTATTGGCGCGGTCCGGCTTCGCACTTCATTGATGTGGAAGACGCATTGCAACTTCCGCCGTCCGGGTTCAACACTGAATCGTGTCTTGAATAGCCCCAGGCACGGCTCAAGCCGAGCGGCTGATGAGGGTTGAAGTCGACATGGTCGGCCATAGCAAAGCGGGTGAAAGGCAGAAAAGCCACTTCCGGACTGATCTGCTGATTGCCGCTGCTGCTTATTTCAGAACGAGGAGCCCATGCATCAGAGAGGTTTGCATTGAGAGACTGCACATCGTCTGCAGGCATGGCTGAAGACAGCTCGCTCGGCGTACTGACGCGAGCGGACTCTAGTAAGCTCATTAAGTTTCCTCCGGGGTGTCCGGCGCAGGATGAGAAGAATTGGAACCGCAACACAGGTATCTAGCCGCGCGCACTGCCTGTCTGGACATTAAACCGGGACATTTAATCTAATTCCATGACAAAAAGTAAAAACGCCCACAGGCTGGCATTTCAGCATATCCTGTGGGCCTTTATGGTCGCGATGATTTCTAGGACTTAGGTTTCTGTCGAAACAGGGGCTCGGTCGGTCATGGTCAGATGCAGACCACGCGATTCCAGTTCGGCAAGGAAGAGTTTTACGGGCACGCATTCCTCCTGGCGGAGCACGCCGCGTTCTTGAATGTCTCCGCGAGCAATCATCTGGGCGATTATGGAAGCAGGGAATGCTGTCATTCGCATCATTGCCGAAAGGCGCTCTGCCTGGTCGGAGAATTCTATGCCTTCCCAGACCAACTGCCTGGGTTCTTTGTCCTTGACGCCTGTGACGGTTACCCGCAGAAGAACAGCATCCGGCTCGTCTTTCGCCAGTTTGCCGTCCAAGAAATGCATAAGCAATTCGCGCGGCACCACCTTTGCGCTCTTCAACTTGACGGGTTCTTTGCCCATGAAGCCCAGCTCTTTGAGCAGATTCATTTGCTGGCAGTGACCTCTATATCGAATGGTCTTGTAGTCTAAATGCTGAATCTTGCCGTCATATGTCTTTGGCAAAGTTGAGATTCCACCTGATGTGGTGAATGCTTCCATGACGCCAAATGGTTTGGGAAATTCAATTTTTTCGACTTCGCTCAGCGAAGGCACCTGCATCATGCGTCCGTCACGAATGAGGGTGACATCCTCTGCATACTCGTTAATCAGACCTTCAAGAGCAAATACATGGCTGTAACCCATGAAATTTTCGCTGTCGACGGGGAGACCGCCCACACGTATGCGAATCTCGTACAACTCGTCAAAACTGTCAGCGGCTGCCACAGCCAAGATTGACACCAGTCCTGGTGCCAGACCAAGATCGGGCATGATCGTTATTTTGCGCTCTTTAGCCAGATCATTGAGCAAGAAGGTCTTCTCTACGACATCTTCGTTACCACCCAGATCGACGAAGTGAGTTTTGGCTTCCAGTGCCGCTTTGGCGAGCTCATAGTTATTTTCATAAGGAACACAGCTGATAGCGACGTCGACGCTCTTCATAAGAGCAATTACATCGCTTTCTTTGGTGATATCCAGTTCGACAGGAACGATCTTGGGGTCGTTCAGCCTTTCCACGGCGCCCTTTACGCACTTGGCGTCCCGGTCGGCAACTACTACCTTTTCGACCTTCGGACTTCTTATCAGGTCGTAAACTGCCGCATAGCCCATACGTCCTGCGCCAAGCACCAGAAATTTCACTTTCGTTACCTCAATTGCCCAAGAATTCAAATGCCAAAAACAAAAAAGGATTGTTTACTAGAAGAGCAAACAATTCAATATATATAGACTGGCAAATCATACTACAGCGGCTGAAAGCGGTCGACAGAAGTCCGGCATTAATGAACTGACCGGCGTTTTCCGCCATCGATACAGATCGTCTGACCGGTCACATATTGGGCTTGACTGGAGGCAAGAAAAGCGGCCACCGAGCCGAACTCGTCAGCATCGCCCAGGCGCCTGGCTGGTATCGAAGCGACATAGTCGGTCATATACTCTTCTTTTGTCTGCCCGGTCAATTTACGCCGCGATTCCATGAGCTCGTCCGTGCGAGCAGTTTGAATCAATCCCGGTGCCAGGCAATTGACTGTAATGCCGTCGGCGGCTACTTCGTCCGAGAGAGTTTTCAACATAGCCGTGACCGCGGAGCGGATACCGTTTGACAAGGCAAGATTGGCGATCGGTTCAATTACCGAAAGAGAAGTGACCGTAATAATCCGCCCCCAGCCCCTTTCCTTCATGCCCGGAAGAAAGGTCTGATTGAGCTCGACAATCGGCAGAAAAAGCTTATCGAAAGCCTCCTGCCAGTCTGTAGAATTGGTAGCTTGTGCGGATTGAGCTTTGGGACCACCGACATTGTGGACGAGGATATCCAGCCCGGCGGACTTTCCTTTTGTGAAATCGATCAGTTTTTGCCTGTCGGCAGGGGAACTCAGGTCACCGGCAAGACAATCGACTTTCACGCCGGAGAGCTTTCTTAATTCCTCTGCGGCTTGATTGAGCTTGTCTGGATCTCGAGCGCTGATGGTCAAGTCCACGCCTTCGTTTGCCAGGGCCTTGGCAATAGCAAAACCCAAACCGCGCGACGCCGCACACACCAATGCGTGCTTGCCTTTGATTCCGAAATCCATAGAAGTGAACGCCTCTCGATTCTGTCTAGATTTTGTACTTGTATGAGATAGTCTTTGCTTCCGAGAAAAATTCCAGGCTGTAGCGGCCTCCTTCGCGTCCGACACCGGAGGACTTCATGCCTCCGAATGGTGTGCGCAGATCGCGCGCGAACCAGCAATTTACCCAGACTAGACCGGTCCTGATGCCATTGGACATGCGATAGCAGCGATCGACATCTTTGCTGAAAACAGAAGCGGAAAGTCCGTATTGAGAATCATTGATCATTTTCAGGACTTCTTCTTCTTTCTTGAATTGCACCACGGGCAGTACCGGTCCAAAAATCTCTTCTTTGATCAGCCTGGAATCATCCGGCAGATCGCAGAATACTGAAGGAGAGAGGAAATAGCCTTCACCGAGCTCTTTCATGCGCTCGCCACCGGTCATCAGCTTTCCTTCTTTGGAGCCGATTTCCAGATAGCCTTCGACTTTGTCCAGATGCTCCCTGGAAATAAGCGCACCCATCTGAGTAATGTCTTTGGTTGGGTCGCCTACTCTTATCGCTTTGACTCGCTGCAAGACTTTGTCTACGACCTCTTTCTTGACTCCCTCTTCAACGAAAAGGCGAGAGCCGGCCAGGCAAATCTGCCCTTGATTGCGATAGGCGGCTCTCACAGCTGTTTCCACAGCTTCGTCGATATCGGCATCAGCAAATATGACGGTGGCACCCTTGCCGCCCAGTTCAAAGGAGACCTTCTTGAGAGTGGCGGCCGCTGCAGTCATAATGGCGCGCCCGGTGCCGGTTTCTCCAGTGAAAGAAATGGCCCGCACATCAGGGTGCCGGGTCAGCGCTTCTCCGGCGCTGTTCGCTCCCAGACCATGAACGATATTCAGAACGCCTTTGGGAAGTCCGGCCAGCGAAACGATATCGGCGAGCAAGAACGCTGTGTAGGGAGTCCATTCGGCCGGTTTCAATACACAAGTATTGCCCATGGCCAGACAGGGGGCGATCTTCCACGTAGCCAGATAGAGCGGCAAATTCCAGGGCGTGATCAGACCCACCACTCCCAGCGGCTCGCGAGACACTATATGCTTCTCTCCAGGAGCTGATGTAAAAACATCATCGCCCAGAGACTGCGCATAATCAGAAAAGAAGTGAAAGTTCTGAGCAGAGCGAGGGATGTCACCGGTCAAGCTCTCGGTTATAGGCTTGCCTGTATCAAGGGTTTCCGCCTGGGCCAACTCTTCTTTGCGCGAGAGAATCAAATCCCCGATACGGCGCAGAATTTCACAGCGCTCTTTCATAGACATTCTCGGCCAGGGACCGTTCTCGAATGCGTCTTTGGCGGACGCTACAGCTTGGTCGATCTCGTCTTTGCCACCCAGAGCCACAGTCGCGTGCACTTCGCCGGTAGCTGGATTGAACGAGTCAAAGCTCTGACCCGACTTGGAGCCGACATACTCGCCGCCAATAAAGTGGTGCAGGTGTCTGACCTTTCGCTTTACTTGTGTAGTCACGCTCAAATCCTCTTGCTTCTCTGGTGATTTTCTTTAAGACTTGCGAACCTAAAAGCTTGCTGCTCCGGAATCGATTTTAGAGCTGGGCGGTGCGCACCCTTCGACAGGCTCGTGGGCCATGGCGATTGCTTTGATCTCGATATAGTTGCGCCCTGGCAAATCAGCGACAGCGACAGTAGTGCGTGCCGGAGGACATTCAGAGGTGAAATATTTGCCCCAGACTTTGTTGTATTTTTCAAAGTCGTCCATTGATTTGAGAAAAACTGTGGCGTCGATTACGTCAGACAGAGACAGACCTGCTGATTCGAGAACCGCTGTCAGATTCTTTATCACTCCTTCGGTCTGCACTTCGATATCGTAAGCTGTTACCTGACCGTTGGCATCAAGCGTAATTCCGGCTTCCACACCGGTTTTTGCATCACGACAACCCTGGCCGGCAACAAACACCAGTTGTCCTACTTGCACAGCATGAGAGTAGGAACCAAGTGCTTTGGGGGCTCGGCTTTGCGGATTGATTTGTTTGCGTGCAAGAGTCTGCGTCGCCGTCATGGACATCACTCCGTGTAGCTATAAGGCTCTAAATAGTACCAGAGCCGGAGCTTTGTATAATATCCACGTCTTATGACTTACTCGATAATTGACATCTCGCAACCAGTCTCCAGCAAAACCGCCTGTTTTCCAGGAGATACACCCTTCAGCCGTCAAGTGACCCTGAGGATGGAAGAGGGCGCCACTGTCAACTTGACGTCTTTCACAATGTCCCCGCATGTCGGCACCCATGCGGATGCGCCCAGCCACATTCAAGGGCGCATGGAGGATAGCCTGGGCATGGCATCGGGCATGCCGCTCCTTCCTTATATAGGTCCGTGCGCAGTCCTCGATCTTTCTTCCGTCAAGGGAGGAATTACAAGTCAGTGCTTCGAAGAAGCGGCGAGCCGCTTTCCGGAATTGCCACCACGGGTAGTGTTCAAGACACAAAAGAATTTGCGTTTTGACGTGTGGGAAGGCGCGCTATACAGCCACTTTACTGTAGAACTAGTGGCGGCGATGAAAGCGCGCGGCATAATCATGGCAGGACTGGATACTCCTTCTGTAGATCATGTCGACTCTAAAGACTTGCAGGTGCACCATGCCCTCATCAAAGCAGGTTTCAGCTGGCTGGAAAACCTGGATCTGACAGATGCGCAAGAAGGTCTCTATTTCCTCTGCGCCGCCCCTCTCAAATTGACAGAGCTGGAAGCTTCACCGGTGAGAGCCGTACTGATAAAAGACCTGGTCTAACGGGAGAAATCATAATGTTCGGCAAGAAATGCTCTCTAATCGGCTGCGTGCACGTGCAAGCATTGCCAGGCTCAGCCGGATACGCCGGCAGCATGGAAAAAATTTTGGATGAGGCGATAAAGGACGCGAACACTTACCAGCAAGGCGGCGTTGCTGCAATTATCCTTGAAAACATGCATGACGTGCCGTATTTGACAGGATATGTAGATGCAGAAACCGTAGCAGCCATGAGCGTGGTGGCAAATGCTGTGCGGAGCAGAATTGATTTGCCGCTGGGAGTGCAATTGCTGGCCGGTGCCAACATAGAAGCGCTGGGCGTGGCGGTTGCTTGCAATCTTGATTTTATTCGCGCCGAAGCATTTGTCTTTGCCCATGTCGGCGATGAAGGCATGCATGATTCATGCGCAGCCAAGCTCATTCGAAAACGCGCTCACCTGAAGGCTGAAAATGTAAAAATCTTTGCGGACATAAAGAAAAAACATTCGGCCCATGCCATCACAGGTGATATCAGCCTGGCAGAAACTGCCGAAGCCGCGGAATTTTTCCGCGCCGACGCGGTCATCGTTACAGGCTCGGCGACCGGTAAGGAGCCTGACTTGGCAGAAGTAGAATCCTTGCATCAGTCTGCCGGTCTGCCCGTCCTTCTGGGCTCCGGCATAACAGCAGACAATATCCCCAGATATGCGCCGCTGGTTAAAGGACTTATTGTAGGGTCTTACGCCAAATACGATGGGAACTGGAAGAACGCGGTCGAACTGGCAAGAGTCAAAAAGCTTGCCCAGGCGATTGCCCAATTCAACTAGACTGCCTCGGCAATCGCAGTCTTTTCTAGCAATTAATGCTGTTTATATCTGACTACTCAACAGGTCTTCCGCGCGAGCGCATCAATTGAGCAAAGGGATCACCTCCGCCACCGCCGGTTGCCGGACGAGAAGCGGCACCGCTAGAGCTGTAGGCTCTGCGACTGGGCGCTTTGCGCGGAGGCGGGCTGTGTCGTACCGGTCTTTCAGGCTCGTCGTTGACGGCTGTGCTTGTGCTGTAAGCGCGGCGATGGGTAGGCTTTTCGACCTCGCCAGCCGTCTCTCTGGATGTTGCTGTCTTGATCGGCTTGGAAGAAGGGGGTTGTTTCGGCACTTTTACCGCCGCAGCTGGACTTTCAGCAGTGGCTGTGGGCGGCTTTGCGGCCGGTGCTTGAGTCGTGCTGGGCTGAGCCTGGGTTGTCTGTGACGGTTGAGCAACAGTGGGCGCCGTAGTCACAGGGGAGGTTTGCGGAGCTGGAGCTGGAGCCGGAGCTGGAGCTGGAGCTGGAGCAGCCTTGACCGGCGGATTGTGCGCCTGGCTTGCAGCCGGAGCTTTATCGGTAATGGCATGAACGATAATGCCACCGGCAGCCAGCATCAATGCCACGGCCGCAGCCCATGTCCAGACTGGTACTTCTTTGACGAACCCGAGCATACTCTCGACTGGAGACTTCTGCTCCTGAGTCCGCAAAACCGTGCTGCGACCAGGTCTGGGAATTGCCAGGTCGAGATCGAGTTTGAACTCTTCCATGGTTTGATGGCGCTGAGCCGGGTCTTTAGCCATCGCTTTCATGACGACCCACTCCAGACGCTCAGGAATATAGAGGTCTGGTCTGGCTTGATTGAAAGGAACGGGCGGCTCGGAAATATGCTTGGACATCGTGTCGACCATGGTTTTGCCTAAAATCGGCAATTTACCGGTCAGTGTCTCATAGAGAACAATCCCCATGGAATAAATATCGGAGCGGGCATCGAGGTCTTGACCCATGCATTGCTCGGGGCTCATATATACGGGGCTGCCGCAAACTTCTCCGGCCTGAGTCAATCTCTGACCTTCATTGTTGTTGCCGACTTCGATAAGTTTGGCTACCCCGAAGTCAACGACCTTCACATAGTCCTTCTCCTCATCATATTGAGTAAGGACGATATTGCTCGGTTTCAAATCACGGTGGACGACACCTTGCTTGTGTGCATGATCGAGCGCGTCGCAAGCTTGCGAAATCAATTTAATTGAGCGCTCAACCCCTATCTGCCCCTCTTTCTTGATGAGGTCGGATAGAGGAGTGCCCTCTAGAAATTCCATGACGATGTAGGGCTGCCCGGCAGGCGATATGCCGAAATCGTAAACATCGATAATGTGAGGATGCTTGAGGCGAGCTGCCGCCTTGGACTCCTGCTGGAAGCGCTTGACGCTGTTGGTATCGGAAATCAGCTGAGAAAGCAGCATCTTGATGGCGACGATTCTTTCCATCAAGGAGTGTTTGCCGCGGTAGACAACACCCATGCCGCCCTGACCGAGCACTTCCAGGATCTCGTAATTGCCTGCCAGCATCGTGCCGATGAGCGGGTCCTGAATTATCGGTCTGAGAAGTGAACCGTCGTGCGGACAGGCGGTCACCAGCCCGGTGAATTGCCGGTTGCACTCAACGCAAATGCGCTGATCCAGCCCACGTTCTGTATTACCCGCAAACACGCTTATATAGTTTCCTTTTGAGAGCTCTCGAGGTCAGGCTTTGAGTTTCAAGCCGGCTGTTTCTGAAAGCTCGCCAGATTCAGCCAAGTCGCTTCTGCTGGCTCGTGCCAGCTCCATGGACTGGGAGGCGCCATGGTTAAGCAATATTAATGTACCCAGTGATCGCATACCTTAACGGCGACTTTTCGAGTTTTCATCATAATTTGCCCTGTTTGAGAAAAAATCGCCCTAGCGGGGGATAGGCTCTCTGACGGCTGATAAACAGCCGTTCTGGACATTGAAAAACTGCGAATCAGCCAGCCATTCAGGCTTGAAACTTGATAAATGAGTGGTAGTAACAAATGTCTGCATACCGGTGCCGACCATCTCCATGAGCACCTCCTGACGCAGCAGATCCAATTCCGCCAAAACATCGTCCAGAAGCAAAACCGGTTGCTCGTTAAGGGCGCCGCGAACAGCTTCGAGCTCGGCCAATTTCAAAGAAAGAACCAGAGAACGTTGCTGTCCCTGGCTTGCGAAATTCATCGCTGACTTGCCATCCAGGTGAAAGGAAATGTCATCGCGATGAGGCCCGATAAGCGTTTGCCGGCGCGCGATCTCCTCTGCCCTTATGTCTTTCAGCATCAAGTAAATGATTTTGGCGATTTCTTTTGTCTCGGCATTTTTGAGATCGTCGATATTGAACGACTTCATTTTCTCGCGCAGTGCATCGTCGTCTTCGTCATCCGGGTCATGGTGCTGATGGCCTTCGCGGGCGCTTTTGCTTTTGAAAACATATTCCGAAGTCAATTTTTCTCTCTTACCGGACAGCCTCTCGTGATGAGCCTCGGCGAGGGGAATCAGCTCTGACATTAGATTGAGGCGCTCTTTTACTATCTCGGCACCTGCTTTCGCCACTTGTATATCCCAAGTCTTGAGCTGTTCCTTGTCGCTGGAATTCCAACGTCCGTGCTCCGAAATCATCTTCAGAAGCCGGTTTCTCTGTGCCACGATTTTGCTGTATTGCTGAAGACGGCCGGCAGTGGCAGCACGCAGATTACACAAGAGAATATCAATCCAGTCTCTTCTGTAAGCCGGGCCGCCGCGCACTATGTTGAGATCCTGGCTCTTGAAGCTGACCACTATCAATCGTCTTTTCAGAGATGAAGCCGACGACTGTTTGACGCCATTTACCTTGATCTCGCGCTGCAGCGAGGCCGTGACTGCGTTTGAATTTAGTACGCCGTTTTTCGATTTGAGAAAGATCGAAATCGATTCGGTCATTCCTTCCGCTTCGAAACTGATGTCCAGCTTCATGCTTTCGTCGCCATGGCGCACCAGCTCGAAGTCTTTGGCAGCCCGATAGGCCTTGCCGGTAGCCGCATACTCGATAGCCTCGAGCAAATTGCTTTTGCCCTGGGCATTCTCTCCAAGAATGATATTACCGAAAGAATGAGGCTCAAGAAGAGCACTTTCATAGTTGCGGAAATTTTCCAGACAGATCTTTGTTATGCGCACGTGAACTTATGCCGGCTGTTTGCTCTTATCACCAGGACTGTTTTCCTCTCCTGCTGCATTTTTAGCATTTTCAAGCACCTGCCTGCTCTTTGCTGCATCGGCATTAATCTGTTCTTTCAAAGCCTCGATGCCATCGAATTTTTTCTCTGTTCTTAGATAATCGACAAACTCGACGGTGCATTTGTCACCATAGATATCTCTGTCGAAATCGAACAGATGAGCCTCAACGAGCGGATCGTCATCGCCACCGGATGGCTTGAATGTAGGCCGGTAACCAACATTGATTACGGCATCAAAAGTCTCGGCAGTACTCAGCTGTACGCGACCGGCATAAACACCCGTTCTTGGTATCAGTTGAAACTCCCGCAATTGCACATTGGCGGTTGGAAAACCAATTTGCCTGCCGCGTCCATCGCCTCTTATCACTTCCCCACCTACCCGGTAAGTGCGAGAAAGCAGGTTGCGAGCCTTGGCCATATCCCCGCTGATGATGCTCTCGCGGATAGCCGAGCTGGAAACTTCCAAACCGTCGACAAAAACCATAGGTGCCACATGCACCGAGAAGCCGAGCGTCTGCCCAAAGGTGCGCAGCAAATCAGGATCGCCCTCTCGGTCGCGGCCAAAATGGTGATTATGTCCGACCGATATAGAACGGGCTCCCATGGCACCAACCAGGATGTTCTGGACATATTCATGCGGAGAAAGACGGCAAAGTGATTCCGAGAATGTAAGGACGAGCGTTGCTTCAACGCCAAGTTCTTCAAAAAGTTTCAAGCGCTGATCTATATCCGTCAGCAATAGAGGATGCACTCCTCGGGTCAGGGCTCTGGGATGGTCACGGAAAGTTACGACTCCGGATGTCACGCCGAGAGAACGAGCCTCTTCAACAGCCTTGCCGATGACAACCTGATGTCCTGGATGAACTCCGTCAAAGAAACCAAGCGCAATGGCTGAGCTTTGAATCAGTCCCGGTTTGGCTTCGGTGAAAACTTTCAAGAGTGGAATCCTTAGGGTGCTGCAGATCTAAGCGTAGTCCTAAAACAGCAATTTTGTATATTGCCGGACGCAAAGTATTCTATCCCAACGCTTGGGGGAAACCTAAGCTCAGAACTGTTTTATCTCGAAGCGTGTCGAAAGGGCTAAATCTCTAATGGTTGTGCGGTTTTCACCGTTTCATTTATGCCCGCGAACATGCTAAAATTTGGGCTGGCGATCATCGAGGGAAAAGAGATCAAAGCCTCTCTCTGTGCGGCATTCGAATTTGAATGCTGGTCCGTCCCAGTCCAAGGTCGCTAAATTGGCAATCTGATTTGGTGGAATTAAATGGCGAAAAAAGAGGGTTCTAGCGCGGTGACTGAAGAACAAAAAGATCAGGAGCCGGAAAAGGCGGAACAGGTCGAGAAGCAACCCAAAGAGAAGGTTGAGGCTAAGGACTCGGACTACTCAGCAGCTACGATTGACGTTCTGGAGGGCTTGGAAGCCGTCCGCAGACGTCCGGGTATGTATATCGGCTCGACAGGACCGAAAGGTCTCCACCACCTCGTCTGGGAGATCGTAGACAACGCTGTCGACGAAGCTCTGGCTGGCTTCTGTAATCGCATCGAAGTAACAGTCAATGAGGACAATTCTGTAACAGTACTCGACAACGGTCGAGGCATTCCCACGGACATCGTGGAAAAAACAGGCAAAAGCGCCGTAGAAACAGTCTTCACGGTTCTGCACGCAGGCGGCAAATTCGGTGGCGGCGGATATAAAGTATCGGGCGGCTTGCACGGAGTAGGCGCCTCGGTTGTGAACGCTCTATCCGAGAAGCTGGAAGTCGAGGTTCATCGCAACGGCAAGATTCACAAACAGGTATACAAGCGCGGCGACGCCGAGGGCGGTCTGACAATAGTCGGCGACACCGACTATCGCGGTACCAAGGTAACCTTCTGGCCTGACAACGAAATCTTTCACGACATAAATGAGGATAACGAGAGAGAATTCATCGTCATTCAATTCGATATTCTCATCAATCGCTTGAGAGAAATGGCGTTCCTTAATAAGGGACTGTGCATGGTTCTCACCGACATGCGTGAGATGGAAGACGGCAAACCGAGGTCTTTGACTTTCCACTACGAAGGCGGTATTGCCAGCTTTGTCGAATATATCAACGATACTCGTACGGCCTTGCACAAACCGCCTCTGTATTTCGAGTTGGAGAAGGACGATGTCGTTGTAGAGTGCGCTCTGCAATGGACAGACATGTACTCAGAGTCTATTTTCACTTTCGTCAACAACATCAGCACAAGCGACGGTGGAACGCACCTTACCGGCTTCCGCAACGCACTCACACGCGTAATCAACGACTATGCTCGTCAGCAAAATTTGATCAAAGAATCGGAAGCCAATTTCACTGGCGAAGACGCCCGAGAAGGCTTGACTGCTATCGTCAGTGTCAAAGTTTCCGAACCCCAATTCGAAGGTCAGACCAAAGAGCGTCTCGGCAACCGCGAGGTGCAGGGTATCGTCCAGGCTGTCACGACTGAAAAACTCAAAGACTGGCTGGAACTGAATCCGAAAGAATCAAAGAACATTATCCAGAAGGCAGTTCTGGCAAGACAAGCGCGCGAACAGGCGCAGAAAGCAAGACAACTCGTGCGCCGGCAATCCGCTCTCGAGAATTCATCCTTGCCGGGCAAGCTTGCCGACTGCTCCGACAGAGATCCGACCCGTTGCGAAATCTACCTTGTCGAAGGTGACTCCGCAGGCGGCAGCGCGAAGATGGGTCGTAACCGCGATTTCCAGGCAATCTTGCCCCTGCGCGGAAAAATCTTGAACGTAGAGAGAGTACAGCCCACTCGCATCTATGAAAACGCCGAAGTGCAAGCGATGATCCAGGCTCTCGGTCTAACCGTCAAAGAAGACGACGAAGAGACGGGCGGAAAGAGCACCGGTTTGCTGCGCCCGAACGCAGTCAATCTCGACCTGGCCAAGATTCGCTATCACAAAGTGGTTATCATGACCGACGCAGATGTAGACGGCAGTCACATCCGCACACTTCTGCTTACATTCTTCTTCCGCTACGCAAGACCGCTAGTGGAAAGAGGATATGTCTACATCGCCATGCCTCCTCTCTACAAAGTGGAAAAAGGCAAGCGCACAGAGTATTGCTACAACGAACATAAGCTGGAAGCAATCCTGGCTGAGATGGGCGAAAAAGCAGTAGTGCAGCGATTCAAAGGTCTCGGGGAAATGATGCCTGAGCAATTGTGGGATACCACGATGAATCCTGAAACTCGCACCCTGAAGCAGGTTACGGTGGAAGATGCCACGGAAGCCGAACATATTTTCGACCTGCTCATGGGTGAATCAGTAGGACCCAGGCGCGAGTTCATCGAAAGCAACTCCTATCTCGCCAGCCTCGACGTTTAGTCTTTCGGCTGCAAACCGAGAATACACGCGCAAGAAAGAGACCAATGGTCAATGTCGCCAATATAGTCACCGTTTCCCGGGTCGGTTTGGCGTTGATTGCCATCTATCTGCTCAGCCTGCCCGGCGAAGGAATTCGCTGGGCGGCTTTCTGGCTGACGGCATTCGTCATCTATGCCGATGCTCTGGACGGCTACCTGGCGCGCAAATTGAATCAAGCCTCGAAATTCGGCGGCATATTGGATATCGCCGGCGATCGGGTAGTGGAGATGGCTTACTGGATAGCTTATGCGGCTTTTCAATGGGTTCCGCTATGGGTTCCCCTTCTTTTCACGGTCCGCGGCACCTTTGTGGACGCGATTCGCTCCCATGCAAGCGAGCAAGGCTTTACGGCTTTCGGGGCCAAGACCATGATGCAGAGCGGAATCGGCAAATTTCTGGTGGCGTCCAATTTCAGTCGATTTACTTATGCCGTTTGCAAGGCTCTGGCTTTCTGCCTTTTGATCGCCGCTCGCACCGAGATGTTTGCAAAAACACCACTGCCTGTGGTGGCAGATGTTCTGGTTTACATAACATGTGCATTCTGTGTAATTAGAGGCCTGCCGGTTTTACTCGAATCCTCTTTCCTGTTCAAGACAGATGCGCAGCCAAACGCCAAACCCGCTGCGCCTGCGGCTGCTTCTGCAAGTGATGAGACAAAGCCTGTCTGACCCGACAGGCGAAAGCCAAAGTCGGCAGATTCAAGACGAAATTGCGGCGGCTGAAAAAGCAGCCTCTATAACCTTATTCGGGTCGAGCAAGACCAAGCAATCGTGCCTGGTCAACGACTTGCCTTGAGCACAAGCAGAACATTTTACTGTCCGATCGAAAACGGCCGTATGTTTTGCTCCGTAAGGGCGCCAGCGATTTGGATCGGTGGGTCCGAATATTGCAACCGTTGGAGTGCCGACGGCAGCGCAAAGATGGGCAGGCCCGGAATCAACGCAAACAGCCAGTTGCATCTTCGAATAAAGAGCCATGCTCTCTCTCAATGAAAGACGACCTGCCGTATTGATGCCATGTACGCCCGAGGCGGCAATCAAGTCATCGTTCAGTTTCACATCTCGCTCGGCGCCCGAGAAATAGAAAGAAGCACCGTATTTTTCTTTTAGTGCTACCAGTATCTTCAACCAATTTTCTTGCGGGTACATTTTGTCCGGATGGGCTGCCGCCGCATGAATAAGAATCTTCATGCCCCTCTCTTTCAGTTCGGGAATGAGGTTTTGCACGCGTTCTGATTCTTGCTTGGAGACCCATGCCTCCAGCTCTCTATTTGAAATATCGACTCCAGCAGATTCTAAAACGTCGAAAAGTGATTCGACTTCGTGAATATCCTTGCGCCACTTAACAGGATGCGTAAGGAGCAAGTTTCTCCCTTCAGTGGCATAGCCGATTCGCAAAGGTGCGCCCGTAAAAAAAGACAAGAAAGCGGATGACAGTGAGCGTTTCAAAACGAACACACAATCGTATTTCCTCTTCCTGAGCATAAATGCGTAATGCCAATAATTTTTCGCCTTACCCTGACCGCTGTCGTATTTGTGAAAGCGAGTAGTATCGAAAACAATCAGTTCATTAACATAAGGACAATTTTCGAGAACCGAACCACTTTGCGGTCCGACAAGTACATCGATAACAGCATCAGGACAGGCCTTTCTTAAATTACGAAGAAAGGGCACCGTAAGAATGGTGTCACCGATGAATCGATAGCGAATAACAAGAATTCGTTTCGCGTTTTTCAACAAGTTGGTGCTTTGAATTGAAGACATCAGATTGCCGATGATTATTTGCTTTGATTCAATTCGCTTTCCAGTTTCCCTTTCATCATGTCGCTCACGTGGGAAGGAAGTGGACCGAGCCACTCGGTGCCGATTTCTACAGCAATTAGATGCTGATTCAATCGGTCGTGAGGAGCGATTTTGACCATATCTTTTTCGGTTGTCACGACTGCAGAGGCATTCGAATCACGCATGAGCTTCTCCAGCATTTTCAGCTCATCAGGGGTATACCAGTGGTGGTCGGAGAAAGACTTCATTTGCACAACAGTACAACCCAGCTGATTGAGTGTTGCCAAAAACCCTTCCGGTCGAGCGACACCGCAGAATGCGACGACACGCTGGCCTTTCAGTTGTTCGAGGGGCTGCGGTCCATTATTCGTTCGCAGTCTTTTAGGTACGAAACGAGCCTCAGCAATTTCGGCTCGCTCAGCGTGCCGCCGAATCTGAGCACGCAAATTCTCCAGCCGTGCTTCATCAGGGTTGATGGGGACTTTAGTAATGACAATCACCTGCGCACGATTGAGCGCGGACAGAGGCTCCCGCAAACGACCAGCGGGCAGCAACATATCATTTTCAGGGTCGTCATTGTAATCAACAAGAACGATGTCCAGATCGCGCTCCAGGCGAATATGCTGGAAGCCATCATCGAGAACAATCGCATCGGCATGGTGCTCTTCAATGGCAATTGCTGCTGTCTCGGCACGGCTGCTTCCGACAATCACAATAGCTTCCGGCACTGATAAAGCGATCAGAAGCGGTTCATCTCCTGCTTCTTCACAAAGGGCGAAATCGCCCTTTCCGTTGGAAACGACTGTTACTTTCTGCTTCGACTTGCGGGCATAGCCTCGACTGAGGACTGCAACTTTATAGCCGGCAGCAATTAAGCGTCGAGTGATATCGATAGCCATCGGCGTTTTTCCGGTGCCACCGCAGGTGATATTACCGACGCTGACCACAGGAATAGGAAGTCTGACTCGCTTCATGTAGCCCTTGGAATAAGCCGCCAACCTGAAGTATGAACCAATGCCATAGCCTAACGAGAGCGGGCTGATTAAGCCGTAGAGTATTTTTTCCTGGTTGGTTTGAGGGTTGCCCCAGCTCATGCTGTAACACCTCTTTGCTCTTTTGATTCTTCGGCCGATTTCGCATCGATTTTCTGTGCACCCTGTCCATGCATGGCCAGCGTTTCTTCCAGAATAGCCAGAGCTTTATCGACTGCACCCTGACTGTCCAGGAGCAGCTTATTGCCACGCTCGCCTACCTGCTGCCTGAGCGTTTCGTCAGACAGCAAACGCTGCAATTCCTGAGTCATTTCATTAGCGTTCTTGACCACAAAAAGAGCATCTCTCTCTTCCAGCATGCGCGCAAAGTCGCGCGTTTTTTCCAGGCGCGGACCGGCTATGACTGGCACTTTGTATGTATACGGTTCAAGAACATTGTGACCGCCGATGGGCGCAATCGTGCCGCCTACAAAAGCAACACTGGCAATTCCGTAAAATGACGCCAGGTGGCCGATGCTGTCGATCAAATAGACGTCAAAATCATTCTTGAAACGCTCTGCCTTAGAGTGACGCAGAACGGTAAAGCCGGCGCCCTTGATGAGCTCTGCGGCTCTGTCGAAACGCTGCGGGTGACGCGGCGCGATAATCAGTCGGATAGTCTTTTCAGGCATTAGTTTGAGCACTTGAGTATAAGCACCCAAGACGGCAGCTTCTTCGCTTTCATGCGTAGAACCGGCGATGAAGACAAGGTCATCCGAGTCTAACTGAAGATTGGTGCGCAGCTGATTGATCTCTTCCTGCGCCTTCGGTTTTAAACCATCGCATTTGAGATTGCCCATAATATCTACAGGCACAGCGCCGTCGCTCAAGGATTTATATCTCTCTGCTTCGTTGCTGGTCTGGGCGCCGATGCGATCGATTAATTTCACGTATCGATTAAAGAACGGCTTGATACGCCGATATGACTTGTATGAACGAGGCGAAATTCTGCCGTTGACAATGACGACCGGAACGCCTCTGCTCTTACATTGGCTAATCAAGCCGGGCCACATCTCTGTCTCGACAATGACAAAAAGAGCAGGATTGATAGCAACGAGCCAGGACTGAACGGCAAAATAGGTGTCATAGGGGAAATAGATCACCTCAGCGAACTCTCCGACGCGCTCCTGGGCTAGCTTCTGTCCAGTACCGGTAGTAGTGGAAACCACGAGCGGACGGCTTGGATATTTATCGCGCACCGCCTTAATGAGCGGATAGGCGGCATTGAACTCCCCCACCGATACGCAATGAAACCAGATAGGCTTAGTCTTTAGACACTTCAGGCGTTCGCGAACTGCAGTCGGGATGAAACCAAGCTTTTGTGATACGCCGCATCGGGCTTTGCTGCTGAAAATCAGCACCGGCCAGACGAACAGGAGCAATAAGGTGATTCCGATGTAATAAATGACTGTCACGGGCTTCAGTTTACTCTCGAGCCCGTCCGGCTGCCAGACAATCAGCTTAATGGTGAGATTTTTGGCAGAAACTGCTTAACAGCATCGGTGGAAAGATAAACAGGAGTAGACTTTTAACTTCCGCAACCAGAAAGATATACATGACTTTCGCCCTGGCCCTGATTGCTGCTTTTCTGGCATCAATATTGACATTCTTCACAGGCTTCGGACTGGGAACGGTATTACTTGCCGTCTTTGTCCTTATTTTTCCGGTCAGTGCCGCTATAGCAGCAACCGCTGTGGTTCACCTGAGCAATAACATTTTCAAACTCTTCCTCACCGGTCGATATGCTCGAAAAGACATCTTGGTCCGCTTTGGAATAACGGCTCTATTGGCAGCTCTGCTGGGCGCTTTTCTGCTAAATGTCATTGGCAGCCAGCAATTAGTGTTGCAGTACCAAATCTTGGGCAGAGAACTCAAAACCACTCCATTACGGCTGCTTATCGGTTTTTTAATGGCGTTCTTTTCTCTGCTCGACCTTTCCGGCATCTCTGAAAAATGGGTTATAGCGCCCAGGTGGATGCCGGTCGGAGGCGCTCTCAGCGGCTTTTTCGGTGGATTGTCCGGAAATCAGGGTGCGTTCCGAACCATGTTTTTGCTTCGAGCCGGACTGACCAAAGAAGAGTTGATAGGCACAGGGGCAGCCATAGGCGTCATCGTAGACATAAGTCGCCTGACTATTTACTGGCGTCAGATTAGCGGTCCGGATTTGCCGGCACAGATGCCTCTTCTTGCCAGCGCAATTGCCGCTGCAATTGTCGGCACACTAATCGGCAATAAGCTTCTAAAAAAGGTGTCGCTCAAGAAGATTGAAATCGCTGCTTCTGTATTGCTCCTGGCAATTGCCGCCGCGTTATCGGCAGGTCTGATTTAGAAGCGCTCGGATAGCCTGAATCGGGAAATTCGCCTGCCTTGCAGCCTGAAATTTCTCCAGAGAATTCGCCAGCGCCAGAGCCGTATGTTCGTTTTCATGCAAATTCCTCGCAGATTTCGCCTAAATTAAGGGTCGATTGTGCCGGAGGATCTGCCCCATCCAGAACGACATGAAAAGCGCCAGGCAGCCGAAGACAAGGCTGACCCATACTGGAATATTCGCGCCATTCAAAGCAACCGAAACTCCGCTAAAGGCACGCCAAAGTTGACCAATGCCAATAATGCCGAAGAGTAAGGTGGCCAGTAGCAAACCAATACGTTCGCTCTTTCTATCTTTGAAAAGGTCTTTCATAAAATCACCTCTGTTTCTGTGATTCTTGCCGTCAGCGTACTTTTGCAATTTACGAACGGCGCAGAAACGGCTTAATCGCCGTTGGAATGACGTTTTATGTGCTTTAGTAGTTCCTCTGCCATAACTTAATGGACAATCAGTGCAACAAACTTCCTTGCGGCAATTTCTTAGGCAAAACCATCTTGGACGTGCTAATTAAGGATCTTCGTGATTACATGGGACTATGACCTTCTTCAAATTCATGCCAGATAGCTTGAAGCGCTGTTTACTCGTGACGGCTATCTGCTCAACGGTCATACAGTGCCAGGCGGATGCAAATCAGCCCAAGGCAATGCCAGCTCGAGAGCTCGAAAAGACGAAGCATGAAGCATGGGTTCAACATCTCAGCGAAAAGATCAAAAGGCTTCCGAAAGACGACGATTTGCTCTACCAGCGCGCCTATCACCTGCAAGAATTGGGGCGCAATAGAGAAGCTGTCGCTGACTGCGACATTGTTCTTAAGCGTCAACCGAATAATTCCGATGCCTTAAATCTGAGAGGACGGGCGTTCAATAGTCTGGGAATGTACGACGAAGCCATCAGGGATTTGAATCAAGCTACAAGTAAGAATCCTAAAAACAAATGGACCTATTACAACAGGGGAATTTCCTACAAAGGCAAGAAAGAACTAGAAAAGGCTCTGAAAGAGTTCAATTTCTGCTTGAAATTAGATCCTGCCTGGGCTAAGGCTCTCTGCGAGCGAGCCAAGGTATACGAAGGTCTGGGAAACTATCAAAAGGAAATCGATGACACAACGTCATGTCTTATCTGCAACCCGAATTACGCGGACGCTCTTAATCTTCGGGGTTATGCAAAATACTGCCTTGAACAATTCGATGAAGCACTTGTCGATCTAAAAAGATCTGGAGAGCTAAATCCCTTCAATCCATGGGTTCACAAAAACCTGGGCATGGTTTACGAGTGGCAGGAAAAGCATGATAAGGCCATTGAAAGTCTCTCTGAAGCAATAAAACTCAAACCTGATTTCGCTTACGCATTCTGCGCACGCGGTTGCGCAAAGAATAATATTGGGGACTTCAAAGGCGCGCTTTGCGATACAAACAAAGCAATTCAGTTGGATCCAAAGGAATCATGGTATTTCGATTGCCGAGGTTATGCAAAAGCAGGATTGAACGATCACAGGGGAGCAATCGACGACTTCACCAGGTCTATCGATTTGTACCCGGAGAGAGGATGGACCTATGTGCAGCGACTCAAGTCACGCATAGCAATAGGCGACCTGAGCGGAATCACTGACTTTGCCAAGGCATTCGAGCTCTCCCAGAAGGATGGAAAGACACAAGTCAACACTACTATCACTAAACAAGTAGCCAAAAGTGCCGACAGAATCAAAGGTGCAATCGATTCTTTATTTTCAACTACAAAATAGAAGATTGAAATTCTCGCTTTGATGAAAAGCTGGCGAATATCAATGCAAACTAGATAGAGAGATCTAAAGCAAGTCCAGCGCGCCGACATCGACAGCCATCTGAAGTTCGGGCGGCATACGTTTTGTCCTTAGAAAGTTACCGATCAACTTTCGTCCTTCTTCTCCCGCCAGATTCTTTATGATCAAATGGAAGCGGAATTTATTTCGCAGACGCTCGATTATGCAGGGAGCAGGACCGAGAATTTTGACGTCATTCAAGCCAATCGTCTCTTCGAGCTGATGTCCTATTTCCTCGGCTAGCCGCTCGCAAGCACTTTCGGTTGCGACGGGATCTAAACCTGCGACCACAACGCGAATGATCTGACTGAAGGGCGGATATTGAAATAGCTCTCGAGATTCTAATTCGCTTCCGGCGAATGATTTGTAATTGTGCGTTTGAGCCCAGGCAATCGCCGGCATATCGCAATTGTAGCTCTGGAAAATGACGGAACCTGGATGCTTACCTCGACCTGCTCTGCCGGAGACCTGGGTCAAAAGTTGGAATCCGCGTTCCATAGATCGATAATCAGGCATATTGAATGCCGCATCAGCAGCCAGCACGCCCACAAGCGTGACGCGTTCGATGTCCAGGCCTTTTGCCACCATTTGAGTACCAATCAGAACGTCCGCCTCGCCGGATGCGAACTTGGAAAGAAGTCTTTCGTGAGCGCCTTTGGTTTGTGCGACGTCGCTATCGAGCCGAATTACTTTTGCATCCGGAAATCTTTCGAGAACTTCTTCCTCTACTCTCTGGGTGCCCAGACCATACTGTTTTATGAACGGTCCCTTGCAGGACGGGCAGATTTTCAAGCCATTCAATGTGTACGCGCAGTGGTGGCAAGCCATATAACCTTCTGACTGTCCAAGTTTCTGGTGATACACCATCGACACACTGCAATTCTTACAACGCACAACAAAACCGCAGGCGCGACAGAAAACATGATTGGCGTATCCGCGTCTATTGATCAGCAAAATAACTTGCTCATTGGCATTGAGACGCTCTTGAACAGCCCCTGCGAGGACATTGGAGAAAATACTGCGATTGCCGTCAGAAAATTCCTGACGCATATCCACTATGTTCACCGCAGGTAGTGCCTGCTTAAAAACACGCTCTGGCAGCTCCAAGATTCTTCTTTCTTCCAGCGCCCTCTTGTAGGTCCCTACATCCGGTGTCGCGCTACCCAGAAGCAGCATCGCCCCCTCTCTTTCGGCTCTTTCTTCGGCAATCTCCCGCGCGTGATAGCGAGGTGCCGGACTGGACTGTTTGTAACTGCCGTCATGCTCTTCATCAAGAATTATCAGTCCGAGGTCAGGCATATGGACTAGCACTGCCGACCTGGCACCAAGAAGAACCTTTACGTCGCCCGACTTGATTCGGCGCCAGGTATCATAGCGCTCGCCCGGGCTGAGAGCGCTGTGCCATACAGCAACGCTGCTTCCGAATCGCGTTTTTAAAAGACGAGAAAGTTGCGGAGTCAAACTGATTTCAGGCACCAGGAGCAATGCTGTTCGTCGGCGCTCCAGACACTCTTCCATCAAACGGATATAGATTTCGGTTTTGCCTGAGCCGGTAACTCCATGCAAGAGCCAGGGCTGCGAATAGGCATTTTTGAAAGCGCCGCCCGGCTTGGAAGGGTCTCGCTCTATTAACTGGACGTTTCCTTCTAAACAATCTTCCAGTGATCTTTTGAGGGTAGCGAAAACATTTTCCTGCTGTTCGGTCAGAGTTATTGCTCCGCGTGCCTTAGATTCCACAGTTTCGACTGAGGCCATGGGATCGCGGACCAGCTCTTCTTCCACAAAAATCAGTACGCCTTCCTCTTCCAGCCTTTTTACAGTCCCGGCAGTCGTCTTCGCTTCCTCAAGCAACTGCTTTAGAGGCAATTGGCCGCCAGCGCGAGAAAGCACCGTTACGACTTCTTTCTGCCTGGCTGTTTTAGGCTCAACAGTTCCCAAAGCAACACAGCGCTGTGTTTTCGGCTGCGTGCCGGCTTCGGTCTCGGAGGATATTGTCACTACATTCTCTTGTCTGAGCATGGTCAGAGCTCTGAAAAATTGTCCCTGGCTTTGTTTCACTTTTTTTTGAAACCGTTGCTTGACCGCACTTACTGCCAGAACGCCGGTCTTAGATTCCTTCAAGACCTCGACGATCGCACGTGCCGAGCGATCTTTGTAATACGGCTGCATCTCAAAGGGAACTATGGCAAAAGAGCTTTCGTTGAGTGTAACTACGCGCTTTGTCTTTGGTGCCGCAATAGAAGGAATGGCAGCCTGAATGACATCCGATATATTGCACAGATAGAATTCGGCTATCCAATGAAGCAAGCCGACATAATTAGCGTCAAAAGCTGGCTCTGGGACAAGGATCTCGGAAATTTCTTTGAAATGAACTCTTCCTTCTTTATAGCTCTCAGGATCATGGGTCAGAGATACGACATATCCAGCTACCAATCCTTGAGCACCAAAAGGCACTAGGACTTGAGCCCCTACAAAAGCATCATCCTTGAAGTGGTCCGGCACTTTATAAGTAAAGAGTCGATCTTTTAAATCGCGAATTTGAATGTCCAGCGCAACGCTCGCATAAAGAGCCGCCATCTCTGCGCCTGTATGAGCATCCAAACTTGCAGGCTTATTGCCGCCCAAATGAAATCGCCGCCCTTGAAACAATCTTCTCTCAAATGAGTATAGAGGTGATGTCACATCCGCGCCCTCAGTCAGAAGGAGTCTTGCTTTTCTTTAAAACGTTGAAACTGGTCAAAAAGTTCAATTCCAGAAGTTGAAAAGCGGATTTTTCAAGATTCCACCCACGAGAAAGAAAGCAAATCCAGTGAAATCAATCCTCTCAAGCGGCTGACATCAAATCTGCGAGTGCAGCTTTCTCTGGAAGTTAAAGCGTTAACGCTTTAACTTCCAGCAGCATGACATTCCAGGACGCTGTCCGAGAATCCTTACAGGGTAAGGGTTTTGGCCATGTCAGGCGCCGATGACGTATTTCTTCCAGGCGTAATCGCCAGAGACAGAATGTTTCGAAATTTCGAAGTGCACATGACTTTGCGGACGTCGTGGCGAGCAAAGCAGCGGCATACCGGCTTCTTTTGGTGTGCGATCGCCTTTCTTGACGTTGCACTTCAAGCAAGCAGCCACGACATTCTCCCAATTGTCAGTACCACCCTTCGAACGAGGAATGATGTGATCAATGGTCAGGTCGTGCCGTTTTTCACTGCAATACTGGCACGTATAAGAATCCCGGTGCAAAACGTTGCGCCGGGACAGACTGATCTCTTTATACGGAATCTTGATGTAACTTCGTAGTCGAATCACAGTCGGTAACGGGAAGTCTGCGTAAACAATTTTGCCGGTGTCCTCGATTTGCTCGGCTTTTCCCTTAAGCAGAAGGACAACAGCACGTCTCCACGTACAGATGTTTAGAGGCTCATACGAAGCATTTAGCACTAAAACCTTAGACAAGACCGCTCCTCATGCTACTTAGCATTTGTTTACGTAGAAACATTATAACGATCAAATCCTGAAATTGTCCATAAATAGGTATTTCGAGCTTTTCGTGATAGAATTAGTAACTTGTCTGTTCCGTGGGAACAGGGCAACTGGTCACGGCTTGCGAGTTTTTTGCAGGAGCGTACGCGTTCCTCATCAGCAAGATTGGTCCGGGAAAGTGTTGTGTTTGGCGCGCCATTCACTCAATGGGGGGTGCGCTCGAAACATAAACACTTTCGGTACTTACTGCAGTGCCATGGGTTAATAGGTGATCAACACATATACAAGCAGTCATACCCCCCGCTAGTACTCACATTGAAATAGGAGCATGAGTCAGCCTTGTCAGTAGCATCAATGAGACAACTGTTGGAAGCCGGGGTCCACTTCGGACATCAAACCCGCCGCTGGAATCCCAAAATGCGCCAGTATATCTACGGCGAGCGCAACGGGATATATATTATCGACCTAGAGCAGACTACTCGTGCTCTCGACAAAGCATGTGAATTCTTGCGCAAGATCGCTTCCGAGAAGAAGAACATCGTTTTCGTCGGCACCAAGAAGCAAGCCGCCGATATCATCGAAGAAGAAGCGAAGCGTTGCGGAGCTCATTTCGTTAACCGTCGTTGGTTGGGCGGTATGCTCACTAACTTTGAAACCATTCGTCTGCGCATCAACCGCTTGAAAGAGCTTGAAGAAATGCGCGACACAGGCGACTTTTACCGCCGCCCCAAGAAAGAATTGGCAGTTTTGAACCGCGAACTGTACAAGCTCGAAAAGTCTCTTGGCGGCATCAAGAATATGCGCGGTCGTCCGGACGTTCTTTTCGTCATCGATCAAAAGCGTGAAGACATCGCTGTTGCCGAAGCCAAGAAAATTGGCATCACCGTGGTCGGTATCATCGATACCAACTGCGATCCTGATGGCATCGATTATGTAATTCCCGGCAATGATGACTCAATCCGCTCGATCAAGCTGATTATGAGCAAGGTCGCCGATTCCATCCTGGAAGGCAAGCAAGGTCAAGCCCATACCTTTGAAGAAGAGAAAGCTCTTGTTCAAGAGGAAGAAGCCAAAGTACACGCAGTTGTAGGCGCCGCCACAGTTGCAGTTGCTGAGGACCTTGAAGAAGCTCTCACAGAAGATGAAGACGCCTAATAAGCGATTGCTCTTGTTCTAATTACTCTCAGGCAAGCTGCAAAAACCAGCGGCATGC
The DNA here is from genome assembly GCA_964493595.1 of uncultured Candidatus Obscuribacterales bacterium. Taxonomy (GTDB): domain Bacteria; phylum Cyanobacteriota; class Vampirovibrionia; order Obscuribacterales; family Obscuribacteraceae; genus QKMZ01. The sequence continues at coordinate 38,843 of CAZBOX010000016.1, forward strand.
CGCAAGCGAATATTGCGAGGAGAAATATGGTCATGGTAGAGATTTCGGCTCAATTGGTTAAAGAGCTAAGAGACAAGTCGGGTGCAGCAATGATGGACTGCAAGAAAGCTCTTGTAGAAGCCAGCGGAGATGCCGAAAAGGCTTTCGAAATTCTGCGCCAGAAGGGTGTCGCTTCTGCAAGCAAGAAAGCTTCGCGTTCTGCTTCCGAAGGGCTGGTAGTCGGACACATCGCCAACGACGGCAAGTCCGGCGCCCTCATTGAAGTCAATTGCGAAACCGACTTCGTTGCCCGCAATGAAGAGTTCATTCAATTGACAAAAGACCTGGCTGAGACTGCGCTGACAACGAAATCCACCTCAGTGGAAGCTTTGAACAAGCAGTCGATCAAAGGCACGACCGTGGCCGAGCATGTCACAGCCGCAATCGCTAAAATCGGCGAAAACATCATCGTCCGCCGCGCCGCCCTTCAAGACCTGAACGGAAAAGAAGGCGTAATCGGACTCTATGTTCACGCTCTGGGCGGAAAAATGGGCGCTATCGTCGCCATCGAAGCCGACAAGAAAGTCGATGCCGAAAAGGCAGCCGCTCTTGGCAGAGATGTCGCCATGCATATCGTGTCCGCCAAGCCTCAATTTGTCAGCAAGAACGATATTCCAGCTGAGACGATTGAAAACGAGCGCCGTATCGAAGCCGGAAAGCAAGACCTGGCCGACAAGAAACCGGAAATGCGTGAAAAAATCGTCCAAGGACGTATCGACAAGATCTTTGCCGAGCGCTGCTTGAACGAACAACAATTCGTCAAGGATCCGACCCAAACAGTGAGCAAATTCCTCGCTGCCAGTGCCGCTGAATTGGGCGCAAAACTGGAAGTGAAGAGCTTCTCGCTCTTTATCCTGGGCGAAACTCAAGCCGACCAGAATGCTGGCGAAGAGTAAGCGCGTAAATAAATTTGAGAGTTAATGAAAGCCGCTTCTACGGAGGCGGCTTTCGTCTATTGCCGGTAGGTCCGGCAGGGTTGAGCTTTCAGGGGCAAAGCGAAAAGTCCAAAAGCATATACCAGAGCGCTCAACCACCCTCTTTAGAACCACCTTAAAGCCTGATGCAGGCTGCATATCGAGCAAACCCGACTAAATGCACATTGGATGAGACTGCATGAGTGGAAGGCCCGATGCGGGTTGCGGTAAGATTACCTGTCAAATTCAATCGAATATACAATGCAAATCGAGGTTGCCAAGCCAGCATGTCAGGCACAAAGGAATCCCTACTAGTGAATACGCAGGCAGCTAAACCAGGCAAAGAACCAGTCTATAAGCGCATACTTCTGAAATTGAGCGGCGAAGCGCTCATGGGCAATGAGAAATTCGGCATCGCGCCGGATGTCATCGGACCGATTGCCGAAGAAATCATAGCCGCGCAGCAACTGGGCATTCAGATTGCAATAGTAGTGGGCGGAGGCAATATCTTCCGGGGAGTCACAGGCAGTGCCTGGGGAATGGACAAAGCGGCGGCAGATTATGTAGGAATGCTCGCCACGGTAATGAATTGCCTCATCCTGCAAGAGGTTCTCAAATCCAAAGGCGCTCAGGTGCGCGTCATGACGGCAATTGCCATGCCGTCTATCGCCGAGCCTTTCATCAGACTGAGAGCAATACGCCACCTGGAGAAGGGTCGCATCGTTATTTTTGGCGGCGGCACGGGAAATCCGCACGTAACAACGGACACTGCCGCCTCTTTGAGAGCGGCAGAAATCAAAGCAGACTCTGTTCTTATGGCTAAGAACGGCGTGGATGGGGTCTATGACGACGACCCGAGAAAGAATCCCCATGCCAAGAAAATCGAAAGAATCAGTTTCGAAGATTTGATCAGGCAAGGTCTGAAAGTTATGGACCCAGCCGCTGTATCTATTTGCAAGGATAACTATATTCCGATTGTAGTGTTCGATTTCGCCAAATCAGGCAGCATCGAACGCATCGTACTGGGCGAAAAGGTGGGAACACTAATCGGCACTCGCGTTGGAGGAGCAAAATGAGTACTGCTACAGAAGTACTGGCATCTGCAGAAGAAAAAATGAAAAAGGCGATTGCCAATCTGCAAAAAGAATTCACTACAATCCGCACGGGTCGAGCCAATCCGGCCATCCTGGACCGTGTAGAAGTGGAATACTATGGCACCCCGACTGCGCTTAAAAGCCTGGCGAATATCTCGGTTCCGGATGGTCGTTCGCTTTTGATCCAGCCGTTCGACAAGAATTGCGTGAAAGATATCGAGCAAGCCATTCATAAGTCGGGGCTCGGTCTTACACCCAACTCCGACGGCACAGTGGTGCGCATCAACATTCCGGTGCTCACGGAGGAACGCCGCAAAGAATTGACCAAGCACGTGAAAAAATTCGGCGAAGACGCGCGCGTTTCTGTGCGCAATATTCGTCGCGATGGTGCCGATGAACTGAAAAAGCTCAAAACCAGCGGTCTTTCGGAAGACGAGATGAAACGTCAGGAAGAAAGCCTGCAAAAGTTGACTGACAAATACGTCAAAGAAATAGACAAGCAAGTTCATGACAAAGAGCATGAAGTCATGGAAGTTTAGGTCTGGGAGGTAACTCTTAATGTGTGGAATAGTCGGCTATCTCGGTCCTGCAAAGGCAGCGCCTGTATTGCTTTCCGAGCTTCGATGCCTGGAATACCGCGGCTATGATTCAGCCGGTGTGGCGATCATTCAAGATGGCGAATTGAGCGTGCTCAAAGCAGCCGGAAAATTGAACAACCTGGAAAAGCTGATCACCGACAACAAGCCTACGGCTACCGTCGGAATCGGGCATACGCGCTGGGCGACGCACGGCGTACCAAATGATCAGAATGCGCACCCTCACCTGGATGCCTCAAAAACTATCGCAGTCGTTCACAACGGTATCATCGAAAATTACGAAGAGCTGAAAGACGAACTGATCAAAGAAGGCTGTGCTTTCGAGTCGGACACGGACACCGAAGTGGTGGCACATCTGATTTCAAAAGAATACGAGAAAGACAAGGACATGCTGAAGTCCATCTTCAGAGCAGTGAAGCGCCTGCGCGGAGCCTATGCACTTGGAGTTGTGAGCCAGAAGCACCCGGACAAAATTTATGCTATCAACCAGCATTATTCTCTGTCCGTCGGTCTAGGCAATAACGAGAGCTTCCTGGCCTCAGACAGTATGGCCGTTCGTCAGTACACCAATAAAGTAGTGCGCCTGGAACAGAGCGAAATTGCCGAGATCACCGTTGACGGTGTGCGCCTTTTCGCGTTCGACGGCAAAGAAGTGAATCGCCGTCCGATGTCTCTTGATTCCAATCCGTACGTCATAGACAAAGGTGGCTACAAGCACTTCCTGCTCAAAGAGATTCACGAACAGCCTCTGGTCCTGCGTCAAACGCTGGCGAAATATCTGGTCCACCCGACCAAACCGGTAAGTTTCATTCCGCACATCACGCCTAATGGCGTTCCTCCTTCCAATAACGAAGAAGAGAATCAGCTCTCCAAGAGTTATGGAGTGCACTTGAGCGACATGGAGGTGAAGGGCATCGATCGTATCCAGATCGTCGCCTGCGGAACCGCATATCATGCCAGTCTTATCGGCAAATTGATTATCGAGCAGCTCTGCAATATTCCTGTTGCTGTGGATATCGCTTCAGAAATCCGCGGACGACGGCTGATGGTGAACGAAAGCAGCCTCACCATCGCCGTCAGCCAATCCGGTGAAACGGCAGATACGCTCGCTGCTTTAGAAGAAGCAAAAAAACTAGGCTCCTTCACTCTGGGCATTACAAACCGTCCCGATTCGCACCTCGCTCAAATAACTCCCAATTTGATCGTCACCGAATGTGGTATCGAAGTTTCAGTAGCTGCGACAAAGACTTATTTGGCGCAATTGACGTCCTTCTATTTGCTGGGCATCTATCTTGCTGAAAAGCGCGGCGCCATCACAGCCGACCAAGCCAAAAAATTGAAGTCGGATTTGAATGCGATTCCTACGCTTCTGGAGCAGATTCTCGCTCGCGAAAACGAAATTCGTCTGGCTTCTCTCAAGTATGCTGATGCTCACGATGTTGTTTTTATCGGTCGCGGGCTGAATTTCCCGACCGCGCTGGAAGGAGCATTGAAACTCAAGGAGCTGAGCTACATTCACGCATCCGGTTATGCGGCCGGGGAGTTGAAGCACGGACCGATTGCCGTTCTCGACTCGAAAGTGCCGGTCGTGACAGTGATTGTGCCGGGCAGCGTTTACGAGAAAACTTTATCCAACGCGCAAGAAGCAAGAGCCCGCAACGCTCAGATGATTGCCGTTGCCTGCGAAGGCGATGAGCAAGCTGCAAAAACGTTCGATACGGTGCTCAGCATCCCGCAAGTCGACGAATTCTTCAGCCCTCTTCTGACCGTCGTGCCGATGCAGTTGATGTCTTATTTCATAGCCGATTACCTCGGTAAGGATGTCGACCAGCCTCGCAACCTGGCCAAGTCAGTGACTGTCGAATAAGCCAATAAAGCTCGCACGACCTTCTCTTTGCCGCTGCCTGTCATATTTCTTTCCTGGAGGTATGGCGATAATTTGCTCATGGCATTGCTCTTCACTGGGCATATTGAGTAAGTTGCCATCGCAGACAGGAAGCATCACTTATGGCGGAAAAATCAGCTGAAGCAAATGCTTTCAAATTGGCCAGAGCGAAAGGCAATGCCACGAGCCGGACTATAAAGCTGATCCTATTCGTGCAGGGTGGTTTTGCTCTGGTCATGGCGACAATAATGACGATCGTTCTGTCGCTGCTTTTCCATCTGAACGCCCCTGTGGCATTTCTGGGCTCTCTGATCGGCGCTTTCATAATCACCCTGACCAGAACATCGGTGAAGACAATCTGGCAATCGAATTTCGCTTCCTGCTGCCAGGAAGAGGGGCTCTGGAGCAAAGCCGAGGAATTGGCAACTCTGGGCATAGCTGAAGAAATTGCCCAAATCCTGGACGGCAGGCAACCGCAAACAAACGGACACGAACTACCGATGAAAGTCAGCCAATTGCAGATGATGGCTGTCAGAAGGGGCGATTTGAAGACAGCGGTCAAATACTCGGAGTATTTGTATCGCAATGCCACTGAAGACCGCCACAACCGGGCTTATCAGGCCAACAGCCTGGCATGCAATTGCATCGAATTGGGCAATTACAGGCGCGGATTTGAGCTTTTTGAAGCAAACCTGGACGAACTGGAATCCTCAGGAAGAAAAGACACTCCCGCATACATTTCAACGCTTCTCGGCTTGACCCAGGGAGCGATTGACCTGGAACGCATTGAGGACGCAGAGAGATACCTGAAACGCTTGCAAACGACTATTTCTGCCGGTCGCTCCCGGACGTCCGCCAACAAAACCGACGCCTGGATTCAACAGACGGTTTCGACTACTGGAATTGACGACGCTTTTGCCAATTATTTCGCGGCTCGCCTAAAGATGCTGAAAAACGATCATGAGGCCGAACTGCAATTGATGAAGGCGATAGACATCATCAGAGATCCCGAGCTTCAAAAGAGAGTAACCCTGCTCTTGCCGGAGATGCTGACCGTTCATGCCCAACTTTTGACCAATAAAAACGAATTGGATAAAGCTCAAAAGCGGGCGCAAGAAGCCCTTGAGTATTACGAAACCAAAACGCAGAACAAAGGCACTGATTATTTAAAAGCCAGGCGAACGCTTGCCTATGTCCAGCTCAAAAAGGGCGAAGACCGAAAAGAAGAGTTGCAGGAATGCCTGAGGCTGATGCAAGAGCTTGTCTACGAGCCTCACCCTGCAATCGCCCTGTCACTTTTCCAGGTCGGCGAAGCTTATGCCGCTGCCGGCGACCGAGCCGGAGCGAGGGATTTTCTCAGGCGTGCGCAGGCGATGAAAAGGCAGATTCTTCCTGAAAGCGCGCCCAGTATCAGAGAGACCGAGGATTTACTAGCGAAATTGTCCGACGATACCGCAATTGAATTGGCGCCTGAAAAACAAACAGAGCAA
>CAZBOX010000017.1:0-42220 GCA_964493595.1 uncultured Candidatus Obscuribacterales bacterium
AAAAGCTTTGGGAAGACCGTATCCGGCGCTTGTCGAAAATCTATCGCTCTTATCCTGGCATTGAAGATGCTGCAGTCGAATTTACCGCCACAAAAACGACGCGCTATCTCGTGACGAGCGAAGGCACGGAAATTCAAGACGAGCGGATTCAATACCGAGTCTTTACCACGGCAAAAACAGTCGCGCAGGACGGAATGAGACTTGCTCTCTACGACGGCGTAGAAGCGCCGTCACTCGCTGATGTTCCTGATGAAGCGCAGCTCGAAAAAATGGTTGCTACTGTGGCAAAGGATCTGGTCGCACTGCGTACCGCACCAGTAGCAGAGCCATATGTCGGTCCTGCGATCTTGAAAGCCAAAGCATCAGGGGTGTTTTTTCACGAAACTTTTGGACACCGCATCGAAGGACACAGGCAAAAAAGCGAAGATGAAGGAAGAACCTTCGCAAAGAAAGTCGGCCAACGAATCATGCCTGAATTCGTGACGGTTAGCGATGATCCGACCCGCGTGCGCTTTGGCGCTAAAGCTCTGAACGGCTACTATAAATTCGACGATGAAGGTGTGCCGGGAACAAAAGTCACTCTTGTTGACAAAGGCGTTTTGAAAACCTTTTTGATGGGGCGATCTCCTATCAAAGATTTCACTACGTCCAACGGGCACGGACGCTGCTCTCCAGGAAGAGATCCGGTAGCACGCCAAGCCAATCTGATTGTCGACAGCACAAAACGCGTTCCCTATCCGAAACTGCGTGAGATGCTTATCGAGGAAGTGAAAAAGCAAGGCAAGCCATACGGATTGATTTTCGACGAAATAGCCGGCGGTTTCACAATGACTCAGTCTGTTTTGCCGCAAGTTTATAAACTGCTCCCTTTGCGAGTATGGAAAGTTTTTCCTGACGGAAAACCAGATCAACTCATGCGTGGCGCCGACCTGGTCGGAACGCCGCTAGCTTCCTTAGAACGGATCATGTGCGGAGCGGATGACGATGACACCTTCAATGGTACCTGTGGTGCCGAGTCTGGATGGGTTCCGGTGTCAGCGACCTCGCCGAGCCTTCTGGTAGGAACTATCGAGGTCGAACGCCAGCACAAAGCGCAAGACAAGCCGCCCTTGCTTCCTTCTCCCATGTCAGAGCCTGACAAAGAATCGAGCGCAGAGCCTGCAGCCAAAGGAGCCGCGAAATGAAAAAGCTGAAACGAAAATTGGTTCCATTCATGCTCCTCTCCATACTCTCGACATACGCGAACAGTGCAATTGCTCAGGACGATGTCGTTTTCAAAGCGATGAAAGACGAGATGGACCGCTCCGTCAAGCAGCTGAAAATCAAAGGGCACGAAGCCCCTTATTTTATTTCCTATACGGTCAAAGACAAAGATGTTGTGAGGATTGCCGGCTCATTCGGCGCACTCGACTCGAGGAGTTCAGGACGAGACAGGGACCTAAATGTCGAGTTGAGAGTTGGCGACTATGATTTGGACAATACACGATTTTCAGACGGCGGCTTTCTGGGAGCTTTACTTGGAGGTCGCCTGTCACGCGGCGAATCGATCACAGTAGACGATGACTACAAAATATTGCGTCAGTCTTTGTGGAGTGAAACAGACGAGGCATATAAGGACGCAATTGAAAAGTTGGAGGCAAAGAAAGCGTTCTTGCAACAACATATCGTGAAAGATCGCCCTGCCGACTTTTCGAAAGAGACGCCGCTTACATCATTTGGGCAACCAGTGCGAGTGCAGTGCGATGAAGGAAAGTGGAGCAATATAGTGCGCCAGCTCTCCGCCATTTACAAAGACTATCCAAAAGTAGACCAATCAACGGTCATGTTCGGACTGGATACCCTTAATCGCTGGTTCATCAACAGCGAAGGTACAAAAACCTTTTCTGCTCGTCCGGAATATGTTTTATTAGCAACCGCAGCAGCACGTGCAGAGGACGGATACTTAGTTTGCGACAGCGAGATTTTCGTTGGCCGCACCGAAGCCGATTTTCCTAGCGTTGCAGAGATGGAAAAGCGCCTGCGCGCTATGGGCGAACGGCTCACGGATTCAGTCAAGGCTCCGCTTCTGGAAGACTACGATGGGCCAATCTTGTTTGAAGGAGAGGCAGCCGGCGAGTTTTTCGCGCAAACCTTGGGACAAAACTTCGGCAATCCCGTCGAACCGCTCGGTGGTGGGATGGCCGCAATGATGGGAGGCTCGAACCCACTGAAAGACAAATTCGGGCAGCGAGTCTTGCCAACTTTCATGTCTGTTGTTGATGATCCAACCGCATCGGATTTCAAAGGTACAAAACTCTTTGGCGGCATGAACATCGATCATGAAGGCGTGAAAACAGAAAAACTCACACTTATAGAAAAGGGAATTCTCAAATCATTCTGCTCGACGAGAACACCTAGCCGATATGTCAAACAGAGCAATGGACACTCTCGATATGGCAATGCCAGCACAACAAACCTATTCATTCAGTCAGACAACCCAACAAGCAAAGACGAGATGTATAAAAAGTTGAGAGAACTCGGAAAGCAGGAAGGGCTGAAATCAGTTCTCGTTGTCAGACGAATGCAAAACTTGTTCACGTCGGTGATGGATCCCAAGTCGATGCTCATGGGAATGATGGGCTCGATGCGTAAAAGTTCAGGATTCAACTTACTTCCAGCATCCCTTGTTTATCAAGTTGATGTTGAAACTGGAGCAGAAAAGCTGGCGCGAATCACACCATTTAACGGCGTCGGATTGAGCACTCTGCGGGACATTGTCGCAACCGGTGATGATTCAAATGCATACCCGATTATCTTGCCGACTATTTCCCAAGGAGATGCGCTAAGCATCGTAGCACCATCAGTCCTGATCAAAGAAATCGATACGCAAAAAGCCGACAAGAATACGGAGAAAGCACCAATTCTGCCAAATCCATATTTCGAGCAGAAAGCAGCGAAGTAAAGTTCACTGCTTAGCTTTTTCTCCCACAAAGATAGAAATTACTTCTATCTTTCCAACGATGTTTTTGTTGAATTCTGCAAGCTCTTCAGCTGGAATCCAATACTCCTGATGGGTATCTGCGGCTCCGACTACCTGAACCTCGAATTTAGACAAATAATCGCTTCTTACTTCAAACTTAGTGACGTAACCCACATAACCAGAACTCTCGTCTTCGGTGTTCCAGTCACGAGCAATTTGTGTTGCGTGTGCTTCATTCATAAACGGATAAAAGATTGGCTGAAAATAGAGCCGAGGAGGAAACGCCAAATACTTTGACTCTGCGATAAGCTCTAATTCTTTCGCGCCAACGGGTCTATACAGCGTAATTGTCCGCGACCCACTCACAACAAAATACCCTGCACTTTGGCAACAGCAAAAACAAAAATGTCACCCAGATTGCTCTGCGGTGACATTCTTACTACTGCCTGACTGCTCATTGCATATGAGCTCAGTATTTCATCACGCTTCAGTCAGTCCTTCACGTGGTGCGGGCTTCTTGCTACGGTTTCCGGTTGACGCCAACCTGAAGTTTCCACAAAGCCCCTCGGCTCAAAGCACTCAACACTTAAGTGACGTGCTCACCGTTGATGCATTTAGTTTACCGCGTTCAAACATACGATCAACTACCCCGGAGATCATTTAAGGATCCCGGCTGGACACGCTGGAGAACCAATCTGGACATAGAAAAACACCACAGTGATCGTTCACAAGCGCCCGGCCTATAAGCGTGGTGCAGCAATCGCGGATCGAATATACAAAACACACAAAGATCAATATACAAACCACCCGGGTCCGCTATCGCCAGCAGCCACTGACTTCTGCAGCCCGTCTCTTGGAAAAGGAACTTTTGCCACAGGCACACAGTCTCGCCTGGTGTACCGAACAAAAGGAGGAGAAAAACATCATGGGTAAGGCATTCATTCTATGGATTTGCGGCGTTCCGACTGGCATCATCGCCATTCTCTGGCTCTTCGGCTTCCTGCACTAACCAAAACTTCTAAAATTTGCTGAGCTTGTTCAAGGTTGTTTCTTGAGTCTTTCCAGCTCATAAAAAGTCTGGTGATTTAGTTAAAGACCGCTTTCCAACAAAATTCCAACCAAAACAAAAATACCAGCCAGATTGCTCTGCGCTGGTATTCTTACTACTGCCTGACTGCTCTTTGCATTAGAGCTCAGTATTTCATCACGCTTCAGTCAGTCCTTCACGTGGTGCGGGCTTCTTGCTACGGTTTCCGGTTGACGCCAACCTGAAGTTTCCACAAAGCCCCTCGGCTCAAAGCACTCAACACTTAAGTGACGTGCTCACCGTTGATGCATTTAGTTTATCGCATTCAAACATACGATCAACTACCCCATAGATCATTTAACGATCATATTCTTGGCATTACAAAGATGCGCTTCAGACATAGAGATCCTCATTAGAGGCTCGTTAACAAGCGCCGGATCAATAAGCGCAGTCGACACCACAGCGATCAAATATACAAAAGGATCACCTTGCATACAGAACGGGAATAATACAGTCGTGTCGACGATTGGAGACAAGTCTTGAAATTACGCATCTTAGTTGTTGTTGCTGCGAGCCTGTGGACATCCTGCACAGTGGCCCAGGCGCAGAATTGGCGAACACCCAATCCCAATCAGCCAAACGGTTATAGAGCTACTGAAGCGGCCTACCACTTTCATGGCAGCTACAAAGAGCCGTCCAGTCCGTCAAACGGATACAGAGCTACCGAGGCACGAAGTCGAGCCGGAATGAGCTGCTTTGCGCCGCCATCATCTTCGCAAGACAATCAAGGCAGTCGCTGGGGCGGTGCAGAGGAGCGGCGCTGGGGAAATGTGGCAGGAAGCAATTTCCAGAACGCACCGGCAATGGAAAACAGACAAGAAGAATGGAACGAGTTCTACAAACGGAGATTTGAGGCTACAGAACAAGGTGGATTCAACGGCACGCAGCAGTATGCAAGCGAGCAGAGTGCGGGGGGATCAATCGGAACAAAATTCGACGGGTGCGGGCGGCCGGGAGCAAGCTTCGGCTCAGCTCAAGCAATGAGAGCCGTAGTCGGTGCAAGTGCTGTCCGGCGAATGCTGAGAAGCGGAGATGGTGGCAGCTTCAACAGCCTCTACAATTCCAACAGCGGCGGATTCAACAGAATCTACGCGAGCGAATAGAACCGGTAAAGCCCAAAAGCGGTATTTCCTCAAAAACAAAAATACCAGCCAGATTGCTCTGCGCTGGTATTCTTACTACTGCCTGACTGCTCTTTGCATTAGAGCTCAGTATTTCATCACGCTTCAGTCAGTCCTTCACGTGGTGCGGGCTTCTTGCTACGGTTTCCGGTTGACGCCAACCTGAAGTTTCCACAAAGCCCCTCGGCTCAAAGCGCTCAACATTTAAGTGATGCGCTCACCGTTGATGCATTTAGTTTATCGCGTTCAAACATACGATCAACTACCCCACAGATCATTTAACGAACATATTCTTTGCATTATCGAGATGCGCTTCAGACATAAAGATCGCATTCGACATTTTGTTAACAAGCGCCGGATCAATGGCGCAGAACGATGCCGCAGCGATCGGCGTCAATTTCGCAGCGATCTATATAAAGGCAAAACAAATTATCTGTCGAATTTACTGCCTGGAAATTTCTCTTTCATCCAAGAGTCATCATATATGGTGCTCATGTAACCCCTACCGCCGTCGGGCAGAATGGCCAGCACATTCTTGCCGCTGCCTTCCAGTCCCATGCAGTAAGAAGAAGCCGCCGCCGCAATACAACCAGATGAGCCACCGCCAAATAGTCCTTCCATTCGCATCAAATCATATGCACCCTGCACCGCTTGCTCATCGCTGATGCGTATTGCAAAATCGATCACGCTCTGATGGAAATTACCTGGAATAAAGTCCTGTCCGATACCTTCGACGACATACTGAGCAGGTGTGGTTTTCTCGTCATCGTAAAGATCCGCAAGTATGCTCCCTACCGGGTCAGCAAGAATAACTTTGACGGAAGGATTTTTCTCTTTGAGAAATCTGCCCGCACCAGATAAAGTACCACCAGTTCCGGCACCGGCGACAATGGCATCCACCGCTCCTTCTGTCTGCCGCCAAATTTCCGGACCAGTCACATCGTAGTGAACCTGGGCATTATCAGGGTTATAGAATTGATCGACAAACCAGCCGTCTCGTTCTTCGGTCAACCTTCGTGCAATGCTGAGAAAGTGCTCTGGATCTCCCATCTTCTTTCCGCTGGGGGTCACGACCACTTCTGCGCCCAAAGTTTTCAGCAACTTTACTTTATCCTGACTGACTTTCTGCGAAACAAGAAAGACTAGCTTATAGCCCTTCAAGGCTGCCAGCATAGCCAGTCCGATTCCGGTATTACCAGCGGTGGCTTCGATAATGGTGCCGCCGGGCTTAAGCTTTCCGTTTCGCTCGGCTTGTTCGATCATATTTTTTGCTATGCGGTCTTTGACAGATCCTCCAGGATTTAAGTATTCGAGCTTGGCCCACAGGTTGTGGTTGTGTTTACCGCCAAAGCGCTTCATCTTTACGATCGGGGTATTGCCGATCGCCTCTGAGACGGATTCATAGACAGCCAAGCCGGGCACCTCTAAATCATGGGCAATGAGCGGGGTTTTCTGCCGATGGGAAAAGCCTCATCGATTTGCTGAAGTTGTTCTTTCGTTAACAGCAGTCTGGCAGCCGCGGCATTGTCTGCGGCATGGTCTGGTTTTGCAGCTTTCGGGATGGAGAATAGGAGTGATTGTCGCGTCAGGAAGGACAGAGCTACCTGATGAACACTGCACTCATGTACGGCAGCAACTTGTTGCAAGACCTTGTATCCAGCGGAGTTCCTCTCTGGAAAACCTCCTCGGCTGCCGAACGGGCTGTATCCGACAACGGCCACATCGTGTTTCTGGCACCAGGGAATAACAGCATGCTCGATTGCTCGCTCTTTCAGATGATAGAGCACCTGATTGCAAGCAATTTTTCCTTCTCCTGCAATTACCAGGGCCTCATCCAGGTCATCCGTATCAAAATTGCTTACGCCCCAGGATAATATCTTTCCGTCCCGCTTCAGCTGCTCGAAAGCCTGGATGGTATCTGAAAGCTTATACTGTCCACGCCAATGCAAAAGATAACAATCAAGTCGGTCCGTATTCAAACGTTTCAGTGATTTCTCACAAGCAGCGATTGCGCCCTTCGCCGATGCATTGCTGGGTAAAACCTTGGATACGAGAAAAACTTCATCACGCCTACCGGCAATAGCTTCGGCCACGATCGCCTCAGCTTCGCCTCCACCATACATCTCAGCAGTGTCTACATGAGTCATGCCCAGATCAATACCTAGCTGAAGAGCTTTGACTGCCTCTTTGCGATCTGCTCTTTCAATTTCCCAAGTACCTTGCCCCAAAATTGGAACATCGATATCAAGGCACCCAAACTTCTTCTTCGCGATTTCGGAAACTGCCATTCAACTCCTATGGACGCCACTGTTCGTCACGCGGGATTCTTTCTTCCAACCTATCGGCTTCTTTATCAAGCGCGTCTCCCTGCGCGACTCTGTCTGTGAGCTGCAACAGATCAGCATAGCTTCGCAAGCTGAGCAGAAGTATATTATCTTTGTTCTTGAGCTTGCGCGCACGCTCCACTGCACTTTTCAATTCCGGTTCCGCCTGCGCGAAGTCATTGCGGTCAAGGTCGAATTGACCAAGCTTGTTAAGTGCGGCAACAGCAAAAGATGGATCATCTGCACTGAACTTCTCAAACACTGACAGCGCGTGGGTAAGCAGATCGCGCACCTGTGAAAACTTTCTCTGGGCTATGTAACATTCAGCCAGGCGCAACTGCAGCTTAGCCACAATCACATTATCTTTACCGACTAATTTCTTTTCCAGAGACAGCGCTCGCTTGAGCAATTGTTCCTGCTCCAACCAGAGTCCTTTACTGTAAAGCTTTGCAGAGACAGAGACGAATTTCGGAATTTCTGCTTCAACCTTAAGCATCTTGCTGCTTTGTGAGACTCCTGTCGAGCTTTTGGACTCGAAAGAGGAAATCAGCTTCATCAGCTCTTCATAGTCTTGTTTGACACGTTCTGTATCAATAGCTGCAATTTGATTGTTCAGCTTTTCGAGATCCTCGGCGTGACCTTCCCATTTTTCGTAGAGGACTGTCTTGGAACGCAGGGTAGTCTGGAGACGCTGCTTTCTATCACCAAATCGTCGGCAGCGTTTTTCGGCGCCTTCGAAATTTCTCTGAGCGCTCTCGTACTTGCCGTTCTTAATGTCTTCCTGAGCAGCTGACAGATAGAGTCCCCAGATCAATTTATCGAGCAGAGCACCGCGATCATCGGCGGCGCCTGGCCAGAGAGATGCAAATGCAACAACAACCAACAAGAGACTTGATACAGTCGAGAGTACGATCATTTCTACAGGCGCGCGCTTTTTCCTTCCCTTGCCATGCGGACTCGAATCCAGCTTTATCGGCCCTGCACCTTGAGCAGAGTCCTGACCACCAAGCGCTGACGAGATACTGGAAAGAACATCACGAAGCTCGGTAGCAGTCTGAAAGCGAATATCAGGATCTTTCTGCAGGCAGCACAGAATCGCCGCTTCCAACTCAGAAGGAACATCGGCTCCCGGAGCTTTCTCATTAATGAGTTTTGGAAGCGCGGACACATGCATGTTCATCGTCTCCAAATACGTATCGCCGATAAAGGGCGGTTCTCCCGCAACCGCTTCATACATCAAGCAACCGAGTGCGTAAATATCAGAGCGTGTATCTAGCTCACGACCGAGACACTGCTCCGGACTCATGTAAATCGGGCTGCCGAAGACTTCACCTGTCCTCGTCAGTTGCTGCTGTACTTTTCCTGCCTGGGGAAGAAGTTTTGCTATGCCGAAATCGACAAGTTTTACTTGATCGCTTCCATCATCGCGGCGAGTGAGAATGACATTCGCGGGTTTCAGATCACGATGAATGATTCCCTTTTTGTGCGCCGCTTCCAGACCATCGCAGACTTGCTTAAAAATAGCTATGGCCCGCGCGAATGGAATTCGTCCATCTCTATCGATGACATTCTCGAGACTTTCTCCTTCAATACAGTCCATTACAAAAAATGGCTCACCTGTAGGAGAAATACCGAAGTCATAAACAGTAATGACATTTTGATGATTGAGCGAGCTGGCAGCCTGCGCCTCCAGTCGAAAGCGCTCCAGCGACACGCCGTCGTCTTTCAAATTGCGATGCAGCATCTTGATTGCAACAGTTCTGTTCATCAAACTATGCTGTGCTTTGTAGACGATACTCATGCCACCAAGTCCGAGAACGGACTCGATCAAATAGCGCTCAGCAAAGAGGTTGCCGATCAGAGGATCATTTTCCGAACCGCGAAGTTCTGCTTGATCTTGAGGACAACGGAGAATATCGCTCTCAAACTGCCGGTAACAAACCGGACAATACTTTTTATCGACTGTGACTTTCTGACTCGACGCCTGGTCCATCTAATTTCGAAATCTCGGTGAATTCCCGCTTTCGCTGACAGCAGAAGACCCTTCAATGTCAAGCAGCAGCTTCATACCCAGGTACTATCTTACCAACACGCGGTAGCCTCAACTGGGCAAGATTTCCAGGGTGTGTCACAATGGATATATTCCGCAAAATGGGTATATCGGAGGATTTGAGACTTTGGACAATAAAGAGTCGACGAACGAAGCCGTGCGGTCCAATGACGAGATTCACGTCAGGCTGGTACTGGCTGGAAATCCTCACACAACACCGGCAGCATTTGAAAAACTGGCGGAGGACACTAGTGAAAAGGTGCGCAGTCGCCTTGCCGCTAATCCAAAACTGCCGGAGACTGTGTTCAGAAAACTGGCAAAAGATGAAAGCGTAGAAGTGCGGGAAAGTCTCTGCGAAAACCTTAACACTCCTGACGAGCTTCTTGAGCAACTCGCAAAAGACGAGAGCGAGGATGTTCGATTGGCAATCGCCGCGGTTTCGACAATTCCGCTGCATTTACTAAGAGCGTTATCCGAGGACGACAATATGTACGTCGCCGATGCGGCAAAGAAAAGCTTACAAGCCGTCGAGGCGAAATTCGAAACAAAATAACCATACCGCAAAGATATGCCAGATCGATAGCAGCACATACATCCGATCAAAATTTAAAACAGCAAACTCAATCGAATTGTTTACCTTTTGGGCTTAATGTCTGAGAATAGCAAGTGATTTGTGACCGGCACAAACATCTGCAGGATAAGCACTATGAAGGTCGTACTGGCTGAAAAACCATCTGTCGCACGCGATATAGCCAATGTTGTCGGCGCCAGCAGCAAGCGCAACGGATATTTCGAAGGTAACGACTACGCTGTCACATATGCATATGGTCACCTTGTGACTATAGCCGAGCCGGAAGAAATGAATCCGGCCTGGGGCGGTCCCTGGCGCATGGCTCAACTACCGATGATTCCGGACAACTGGAAATATAAGGTGGTTGACAAAACTCTCTCGCAATTCAATGTCATCAAAAATCTGTTTTCAGATCCCAAAGTAACCTCGATAATTTGCGCAACTGACGCGGGACGGGAAGGAGAGCACATTTTCCGCCTGATCTATAAGCTTTCGGGCAGCCAAAAGCCAGTCGAGCGCCTGTGGATAAGTTCTCTTACTGCAGATGCAATAAAGGAGGGACTGGCAAATCTGAAGTCCTCCAACGAATTCGACAATCTAGCCAATTCGGCAACGGCGCGCGCGCATGCTGACTGGGTAGTGGGTCTCAATTTCACACGCGCGTACACAGCTATGAATAGACAGCTCTGCACTATTGGCAGAGTGCAAACACCGACACTGGCATTGATTGTCGATCGGCAGATTGCCATCGAAAGTTTCAAAGAAAAGCAATTCTTCGAAATCGTGGTTAGCTTTGCACCAGGCTTTCTAGCGCGTTACATCACTCCGACAGAAGAGCCGCAAACAAGACTTCACGATCAGGCTGCCGCCCAAACAATTATCGACACGATTAAGCCGGTGAAGCACGGCTCAGTTCAGTCAGTCGTCACAACCGAAAAGAAAAACAAGCCGCCTGCTCTCTATGATTTGCTGACGCTGCAAAAAGAAGCCAATAAACGTTTCGGCTACACAGCTCAAGAAACCCTGGACATTGCCCAAAACCTGTACGAAGAACACAAACTCATATCCTATCCTCGTACCGAATCACGACATCTATCGACCGATATGGTGGCGGAATTGCCGCGTGTTTTATCCACCGTTCTGAAATCACCCACAACGTCGCAGGTTGCTAAAGATGCACTGGAGAAAGAAGGCATCGTCCCGGGAAAGATAACCGCTGCGCTCATCAAACCGAAATTGAGCAAGGCTTACGTGGATGACGCAAAACTTACAGACCACCACGCGATCATTCCAACCTATAACACGCCCAAAGATAATTTGCCTGATCGACAACGAAATATCTATTCGCTCGTGGCGATGAGATTCCTGAGCATATTTATGCCGGCCGAAGTGCGTGACGAGACGACAGTGATTCTCTCCATCGGTGAGCATTCATTCCGAGCCAAAGGCTTCGTTATAAAAGACCCGGGCTGGACTGCTCTCGAACCGAAGAAAGACAAGGATGATACCGAGAAGGACGAGAAGGGCAAACCGAAAGGCAAGAAGAAAAGCGACGGCGACAAAGACAAAGATAATGCAGAAGACGCTCAACAATTGCCGCCTCTAGAAAAAGGTCAGCAAGTAGAAAAGCAGAAAGAAGAGCTGAAGAAAGGCAAAACCAGCGCGCCGAAACCATATGACGACGGCACGCTCTTAACAGCGATGAAAAATGCCGGACAAGAAATAGATGATGAGGACCTTGCTTCGTATATGAAGCAGAAGGGCTTGGGCACGCCGGCAACGCGCGCTGCGATTATCGAGAGATTGTTGAAGTCCAACTATATCGAGCGTCAGAAAAAATATCTGATGCCGACCGATAAAGGTCGCGCGCTCATTCAGCAGGTGCACCACGATCTCAAAGACGTGGCGCTCACGGCCTCATGGGAGCAGGGGCTTGCGGATATGCAAGACGGTAAGATGCGGCTGGATACGTTTGAAAGCGATATCGCCGGATTTGTATCAAGACTGCTTCCTGATGTGGCAAGCCAAACTGCGGCTATTCCTTCGGTGCCGCGCGAAGGCGAAGTGAGCTTTGGCACTTGCCCTCAGTGTCAGCTCGGCTTTGTTCGCCAAACGCCCAAGGGTGCAGGCTGCAACAGATGGAAAGAAGGTTGCAATTTCACAATCTGGCGCGACGTCTATGGAAAAGAAATTACTGATACCCACATCAAAGAGCTGGTGGAAAAGAGAATCACGAAAGAGATAAAAGGTTTCAAGAAAAAAGACGGCAGCGGCAAATACGACTCGCGACTGGTGCTGACGGAAGATTTCAAAGTCAGGTTGGAGATAATGGCCGGAACACCAGGAGAAAATGGTGGTGGTGCCGGTGGTGGCAGCCTGGGAGCCTGCCCTCAATGCAAAGAAGGCACCATACGCTTGAATCAAAAAGCAGCCGGCTGCAGTCGCTGGAGAGAAGGCTGCAAATTTACGGTCTGGAAAGAAGCATTCGGAAAAGAATTGTCCGAAGAGGACATCAAATCAATCATCAAGAAAGGTACGACGGACCTGATTCAGGGTTTCAAAAAGAAGTCGGGCAACGGAACCTATAATGCTCGGCTTGTGCTGAATGAAGAGTTCAAAGTGCGCCTGGAATTCGATAACACTGTGTCCACGGCAGAACTTGCGGCTGCAAAAGCAACGGCGAAAAGCAGCAAGGATTGAAATCGGAATATCAGACCAATTTCCTGGAGATCGGATATATTGGAAGTGGGCTGAAAGGGGATCCGATGAAAAAAATAATTGGTGTATTGCTCGCAGGGGCAGCTTTTCTCTACTCTGGTGCAGAAGCAAAGTCACCGACTTCAAGCATCCAGGCAAGCAGTGGATTAAAAACTGCGTACTTTGGAGCCGGATGTTTCTGGAAGGTGCAATATGTCTTTAGCAAGGCACAGGGCGTCGTCAAAACAAGAGTCGGTTATTCGGGCGGCACGATAGCAAATCCAACTTATGAGCAAGTTTGCAGCCATACGACCAAGCATGTTGAAACAGTCCAGGTCGAATACGATCCGAAAAAGACGACTTTCAGAAAACTTCTGGAAGTCTTTTGGTCTCATCACGATCCAACAACCTTGAATCGCCAGGGACCGGATGTAGGAGACCAATACAGATCCGTAGTCTTCTACACCGATGAGAAACAGAAAGAAGAAGCGCTTCAATTGAAAAAAGAGCTCAATGATGCGCACCGCTTTGCCCGCCCGATTGTCACTGCAATCGAGCCAGCAAGCAAGTTCTATGATGCCGAAGATTATCATCAGGACTATTTCCAAAAGCACGGGCAAACTTGCGAATAAATAGCTGTTTCACCTTTCAAGGAGTGGAAGTAATTGTCAGAGGCAAATTCGAATTCATCAATTTCAACGGTTGCAACCAGAGTTGAATTATTGACGGATGAGAGACCTCCTATTCTTTCCGACACCATGGTGCAAATGCAGCTTGCCGCTGCGAAATTCGAGGGCTTCAAGAGCGGTGAAATTTCGGTGTCACCGCGCGAAGGGGGCTCGAATTGGAGGCTATTGCAGCGTTTCGCTTCGCAAGCGGACGCGGCGCGGTGGCGCATTTCTGCCCAGCGAAAAGAATTGATGGACAGCTTATCCAAATCAGAGAATGGGGAGATGTTTCGCATCTCGGACGAGATGTCGCAAAATATCAAAGCCGATGTGGCCACGGCAATCGTCACTGAAACGAAGCCAGGCAAAGAGCAAGAATTTCTTGAGTGGCAAGCGAAAATCCAGAGCGCGCAAGCACGTTTTCCAGGCTTTCGTGGTTCGTCCATCGAGCCGCCTTCTCACGGGCATCACGCGCACTGGGCATCAGTCCTGCGATTCGATACACCGGAACACCTGGAAAACTGGTTCCAGTCTCAGGAAAGACAAGTACTCCTGGGTGAACTGCGGGACATTGTCAGCTCCACCAAATTCTCAAAGGTACCGACTTCCTTTCCGGGCTGGTTTCCGCACGACGAAATTACCGGTCAGAATCCGGCTCGCTGGAAAACAGCGGCACTGGTCTTATTGGGGCTTTTTCCCGTAATCATGCTGGAATCGTTATTTGTCGTCCCGCACCTCAAGGACTTTCACACGCCGCTTCGGTCATTTATAGCCATGATAGGAAGCGTCGCTGCGACCACATTCTTTACCATGCCGCTGTTTATCAAGTGGTTCAAATGGTGGCTTTTACCGGACAAAGAAAACGCACTGAAAACAGAAGTACTCGGACTTATGCTCCTCTCCAGCGTTTTCATATTTGAAATTGCCGCTTTCTGGCGGCTTTTTCCTATTGAAAGGTGAATGACCTTGTCACTTTTGTGTCATTATCTCCGGATTTAATGATCCCAGACCTTTAAACCCTTACTAGACATTCAAACCCGCTGGTCAGACCAGACGAAACAGGAGCGAATAGGTTCGTTTCTAAAGGAGCGTGTCAGGAATGAACGTAGATCAGAACTCTGCTATTCAATTCATGCACGGGCAAAACGAATTGCTCCTGCAGCAAGCCATCGCTTATCGCTACACTACTGCATTTGCCGAATTGAACAGATATGCCTGGGACCTTCAACAAAAGAGAAATCTAGGCTGTTTCACTCAGATATGCGTGACCAATCTCGAGCGTGCTGGAATGATCATCAAAGGGCTGCTGCCGGACGGGCAAGAAAGGTTGCTCTTTCGCACTGACGGACAGGGACGCTCACACGGATTCAAGTACGACGAGAGGGGCGAGCTCATCTCAGTTATAAGCGCGGTCACAAAAGACATCATTCCTTCACTCGTAGACACGGCAACTCCAGAGATCGTCATCAAGAAAAGCAGACAGAATGCCAGTGCGCCGTGGCAAGAACATGGATGGAAGCGCCATGGCTACGAATGGAAAGAATTTCCCGTGCACTTGAGCAAAGCATCCTTCGAGGTCCTTGAAGACGGATCAGTGCTGGAGCACTGTGCCCCCCTGATGCAGTTCTTCAAGCCGAAAACGCTCTACTCTATCTCTGCCCTCTAGGACAGGAAACTGACCAGCACCTTTTACCCTGGCGAGAGAGCATCTATACTTATTGCTCAGTGACAGAGCGCGTTTCCAAGAGAACAATCGCCTTGTTGAGCACAAAATCAGCTCTCATTGCAGGTCTGGCTGTGGGTTTCTTTTCCACAGCCTCAGTGTCTGCAGCCCCCACGGCACCGCAGAATAAAACTGCCACAACAAAGAGTGCTGCTTCCAAGACAGCAGCGAAAGTCGCCGCGCCGAAGAAACAAGCCACAGCTCTAATAATTCAGGGTAGAAGCGCTACTTTCGGTCCCTATTCGATGCAGGTCGGCGACGGGCTTAACATAAAAGGAAAGCTGGGCTTCACGATTTGGAATAAAGATAAGCCTGACGAAGTGAATATGCTCAATGCGGAGACCCGTGTCTTTTTCCGTGACACAGCCGCTGGATGGCTGAAGTGGAACAGACGCGGAGTACCCCTCATTACAGTTTCGTCCGTGGAACTGGTCGACAAACCGATGGTAGATGGAAGACCGTGCAATCACTACATCGGATATCAGACAATACAAAATCAAAAACTAAAGGTCGCTGATTTTGTTTGCTTGCAAAATGCTCCATGCGATAAGAAAGTTCAAGAGTTCTGGTGCAATCATTTTCTGCTCCCTTCAAAGTACGGATTTCCAATCGCTGTAAAACAGCGGGTTTTGAACAGTATGGAAATCATGATACTGGCATCGACTATTAGAGAGGTGCCAAGCTCGGCAGTCTCTTTTGTTATTCCAAAAGATTACAAACGAACTGCGGACAAGGCTTCGTTATATTTCGGGGATGTCGGCGGCGGAATGAGCAAGTCTGATCTGGAAAGTTTTTTCCAGCAACCGCTCAAATAATTTGAGGATTCCCATGAAAACAAATGCGGTCAGACTGCTGGACAATCTGAAAATCCAATACGAGCTTCGCGAATACGAAGTAGATCCTGACGATTTGACAGCAGAAACTGTGGCGCGCAAAATCGATTTCCCAATCGATCAAGTTTTCAAAACACTGGTGGCCCGCGGCGATAAAGCAGGTGTATGCCTGGGCGTTGTTCCGGGAAGCATGAGCCTGGATCTCAAGGCACTGGCAAAACTAAGCGGCAATTCCGACGTCAAAGTTGTACCGCTGAAAGAGGTTGAAGCGCTCACAGGATATATTCGCGGTGGCGTCACCGCACTTGCTTGCAAGAAGCCCTATCCGGTCTACGTCGATGAAACAATGACGCTGTACGACAAAGTGTCAATATCTGCCGGCGTGCGCGGCACCCAGATACTGATTGCGCCCGATGATTACATAAAAGCAGTCAATGCGACATTGGGCGACATCTGCAAGTCGGACAATTAGCCTAAGAATAGGAGATTTGGAATCCATGATTATTGAGTTCGACAAAGAGTCGCCAGAATCGTTCTACAAAATATTGATCGGCAGCATTTTGCCTCGCCCGATTGCCTGGGTCTCGACGATAAACAGAGAAGGTGTGCCTAATTTAGCCCCATTCTCATTCTTTACCGTTGCCAGTTCGAATCCGCCTGTTCTGTGCTTTGCACCGGCGCTAAAACTGGAAGTATTCGAAGGTACAAAGAAAGGAAAACCAAAAGACACTCTGAAAAACATCCAGGACACGGGCGAATTTGTAGTAAATATAGTCAGCAGAGCAGTAGCTGAGAAAATGAATCAGAGCAGCGGTAGCTATCCTCCGGGTACAAGTGAATTTGAAAAATCCGGATTGACGCCTGCACCATCTACTCACATCGCACCGCCCAGAGTTGCGGAGTCATTGATAAATTTCGAGTGCAAACTGCATCAGGTAATATCTTTTGGCGAACACCCCGGTGCCGGCAATCTAGTGCTTGGCCGCATACAGTGCGCACATTTGCACGACTCTGTCTATAAAAACGGCCGCATTGATATTCAAGAGCTGCAACCCATTGGCCGGCTTGCCGGAATGGAGTATTGCGAAGTCAAAGAGCGCTTTGTAATGGTCAGGCCGCAAGTGTAATAGAAGGGCCGACTGAGAGATTTAAAACGGATAAAGACATGAGTGAATACGTAGAAAAAATCGCCAACGAGCTAAAGCTGGAAAACTCAAAAGTACGCGCAACCCTCGCTCTTCTAGCCGAGGGCGCCACTATTCCTTTTATAGCACGTTACCGAAAGGAAGTGACCGGCAGCCTCGATGAGGTTGTGATAGCCCAGATTCGTGACAGGCAAGCGCAACTGGAAGAACTGGACAAACGTCGCCAATCAATACTGGATTCATTGACCGAGCGCAATTTGCTGAGCGACGAATTGAAATCAAAAATCGAGAAGGCGACCACACTCACAGAAATTGAGGACATTTACCTTCCGTATAGACCAAAGCGCAAAACGAGGGCGTCAGCTGCGCGAGAGAAGGGCTTGGAACCTCTTGCTCGAGACATTTTTGCAGGCAGCCCTAAAGATCCGGCTACTGAAGCAGCTAAATTCATTGACTCTGAAAAAGGTGTTGCATCTGCAGATGATGCGCTTGCCGGAGCAAGAGACATAATTGCGGAATGGATCGCAGAAGACGAACACGCCCGCAAAGAAATGAGAAAGTTCTGGTTTGCGCGCAGTTCCTTCGCATCTTCGATGGTCAAAGGAAAAGAGACCGAAGGTGCAAAGTTCAAAGACTATTTCGACTGGACTGAAAATGTCACCTCTATTCCATCGCACCGAATACTGGCAATGCTGCGAGGTGAGGCGGAAGGTTTTCTCAAGCTGAAGATTCATCCTCCCGAGGAGGAAGCTCAGCAGCTGCTGGAGCGCCGTTTCGTTAAGGGTCGCAACCCAAGCTGGGAGCAATGCCGAACAGCATCGCTGGATGCTTATAAGCGCTTGCTTGCCCCGGCGATGGAAACCGAACTCAGGGCGGAACTAAAGGCTCGGGCTGACGAAGGCGCTATTGATGTGTTCGTCAGGAACGTAAGAGAACTGCTTATGGCACCTCCGCTTGGGCAAAAGGCTGTGCTTGCCATCGACCCTGGCTTTCGCACCGGCTGCAAGGTTGTCTGCCTAGACCGTCAGGGCACCCTGCTTCATCATGATGTGATTTACCCCCTCTTCGAAGGCAACAACAAAGCGCAAGCGTCTAAAGCCGAGCAAAAGATTCTGGAATTGCTGAAAAAATATGACATTGAAGCAATTGCCCTGGGTAATGGCACAGCAAGCCGCGAAACAGAAACATTCCTGCGAGCCATCAATTACAAGGCAGAAGGCCTGCGTAATATTCCTGTAGTGATGGTAAACGAGAGCGGAGCTTCCATTTACTCAGCCTCGGAAATTGCCAGAGAAGAATTCGGACAATATGACATCACCGTCCGTGGTGCGGTCTCAATAGGTCGCAGGCTGATGGACCCGCTGGCGGAGCTGGTAAAAATCGATCCAAAATCAATCGGTGTCGGACAATATCAACATGATGTAGATCAAACGGCTCTACAAAGAAGCCTTGACGATACAGTCGTTAGTTGCGTGAATGCAGTCGGCGTTGAGTTGAACACGGCAAGCAAACAATTGCTCTCCTATGTCTCAGGGCTTGGACCTCAAATCGCTGCAAACATCGTCAAATACAGAGAAGAAAATGGAGCCTTCGGCAGCCGTGCACAATTGAAGAAGGTTCCAAGATTAGGTCCGAAAGCATTCGAGCAGTGCGCCGGATTTTTGCGAATTAGAGGCGCTAAAAACCCTCTCGATTCCAGCGCTGTTCACCCGGAGCGATACGAGCTGGTCGAGCGCATGGCGAAAGATGCCGGATTGAGCGTTGCCGACCTGGTAAATAACGAAACAAACTCCAAGAGAATAGAAGTCAATAAATACGTAGACAGCGAAGTCGGGCTACCGACGCTTAAAGACATTATCAAGGAATTGGAAAAACCGGGACGAGACCCACGCTCTCAACTCGAGCCTGTCAAATTTGCAGAAGGCATCAATAGCATTGATGATCTAAGAGAAGGAATGCGCCTGCCTGGCATCGTCACCAACGTAACTGCTTTTGGCGCTTTCGTCGATATCGGCGTACACCAGGATGGATTGGTGCATGTGAGCGAGATGGCCGACAAATTTATCAAAGATCCGTCCACGTTCGTCAAAGTCAATCAGCAGGTAAATGTTGTTGTGATGCAGGTCGACAAAGACCGAAAACGCATCTCTTTAAGTATGAAAAGAAAGTAGTCCGGGCAGTTCATTTATCGCGCAATGTATTAGGAAAAGCCCCTTCACAAGCGCATTTCCTGGTGCTAGACTGGTGAGTATGATGGCTCTTATAGATAACCATTTTGAACAACAAAGCAACATCCAATTCAAATAGAGCAGCAGACGAAGTCAGAGACAATGTGACTCGCCTTTCGGAAAAGCGTGAAAAAATTCTCGAAGGCGCTCTTAGAGTTTTTCTTGCTCAGGGCTATTCCGCGAGCATGGACGCGATCGCGGCGGAAGCAGGTGTGGCAAAACAGACTGTTTACAGTCACTTCAAAGACAAACATAGTCTGTTCAGCGCGCTCATAGATCGTTTGCTTGATCATTTTGTTTCTGCAGGCATGACAGCTGACTTACTTGCGCTTGATGCAAGAAGTTTCATTCGCAGAATTGCTCACATCACGTTATCGCGCATGGACGACTGGGAGTACGTTGCGTTGCTCAGGCTCATAATCGGAGAATCAGGCAGATTTCCCGAACTCTCAGAGCTGTACGTTTCGCATATGGTAAAGCCAGGCATCCAAAAATTAGCCGACTACCTGCGGGCAAACGAGCAAGTCAGATTTTCAGACCCGGAAGCAACTGCTCGCATTATTCACGGCGCCCTCATCAATTTTGTGATTTTGCAAGAAGTGATGCACGGCAAACACGCTATGCCAATGCCGAGAGAAAGGCTGATCAACTCTATCGTCGACATGGTTCTCTTTGCTGGAGAACAAGCAAAACAGTCGAGTTAGTTGCGCCCCAAACACAAATAGACCGGTGAGTTGCACCCCTGCGAACCCACCGGACTATCTGCTGTCTCATGGAGACTGTTCTGTCTAGCTGCTGTGCGAATGTCCAGAGAAACGTGAATGCCTGACCAATTTGGCCAGTTTATAAATGGTGTAACCACAGCCACCCGCCAGGGCGCCAGCCAGTACCGCCACACCCATGCAGTTGTTGGAGTCGATTGCATAGAAGGAAGTGACAGCGGTAAACGGAATTAGAAACGAGAGCGCGTAATAGGAACTAGAACACGCTTTCTTAGCGGGAGCGGCTGAATTACAAACTCGGGAAGAGGGGGCTGCCTCGAACGAGGATACCGATGAACGGCTGGATTGCTGGCAAACAGATTGGTGGGCTGGGTCGAGTACTGTCTGGTTCATCGGTATTACCTCGCCGGTGCATATATTCATACTAGTCAGTCCAGTCTAGTTTGTCAACCCCCCGATACAAGTTTGCGAAAAGTCCAGTATAACCATCACCACTGGCATAATCCTGGCTCACGCCGCCCAGCCGCGCACCTAGACTCAACAGTCTAATAAATGGCGTTTTTACCAGCAAAAGACCCAGCCCGCTCGGAATTCAGGACTTTCTATACAATCGAAGACCGGTCCAGAAATTTATTCAGACTTTATATAAGTACGACTTACCAACTAAACCACGTTCGAACTGGTCCCGTACGACGTACCGCGAAACTCTGCCACTAACTCGCCTTTCTGGTTTTTAACCGTCACGTCATAGACCCCGGTTCGACCACTGAGCGAAACTTCTCGAGCCGTCGCGATCAACTTGTCACCAACCTTTGCAGCAGCAACGAAATTGATAACGCAGTTGAGAGCAACGGTTTTTCTGTTGCGTGAATTGCATGCAAAAGCAAACGCTGAATCAGCAAGCGAGAAGGTGAAGCCGCCATGAAGAATGTCCAGTCCGTTGAGCATGTCGTCTCGAACCGACATAGACAAGACGGCAACACCTTCGTCGACGCTGTCTATCTCAATGCCCAGATGCCGACTGGCTCGATCTTGCTCGAGCATGTATTCTGCAACCCGTCTTGCAAGTTCTGCAGCCGTCGTTTCAGCTTCCATCTTCAATCCTTCGACTTAGATCACCGCTGCCTATGATAGCCCCTTGAGAAGGAAGGAATTGCAGAAGACCGCCACAGGAAGAGTGCAAATGAGAAAAACCGCTGACAATCACGTACAATCAGGCAACCCATCCAGGACATCATCAAAAGCGGCAACACAATATGAAATTAACTCCCATTTTTGGGCTTACCATTCTGGCGCTACTTCATACGACAATTTCTGCAAGTGCTCACCAAGGCGGCAAAGCAGAGGAAGGCGCGCATTCACAGAAGGGCAATGCGCCAGGCTATCATCGGAAATTCAATGATGCAAAACACTGGGTCAAAGTATTCGATGATCCAGAAAGAGATAAATGGCAGCTGCCGAGCCAAGTCGTTGAGACACTGGGCGTAAAACCGAATGATGTAATCGCAGACATCGGAGCAGGCACGGGCTACTTCTCTTTTCGAATTGCCCGGGCTATGCCGCAATCAAAGGTTTATGCGGCCGATGTCGAGAAGGATATGCTAACTTTCCTTGCTGATGAGGCCAAAAGACAGCAATGCACGAATGTGCTTCCCTATGAAATCAAGACAGCCAAACCGGAATTACCCGAAGACGTCAATCTTGCGCTGATCGTCGACACATTTCACCATATCGACAATCGCGTTGAATACTTCAAAGACTTGCAGTCATCACTAAAGCCAGACGGAAGAATTGTCATCATAGACTTCACGGACGAGTCTCCAGTAGGTCCTCCAAAAGATCACCGCATCGACAAGAAAGAAGTGATCGCTGAGCTGAAGGAGGCAGGCTACAAACTTTCTTCTGATAAGAAATTCCTGCCATACCAGTATTTCCTGGAATTTCGAAAAGAGAAAGAAAAGGGACAGCAATGAATACTCAAGCGCGAGTCTTATCGCTGTCGTTTTTCGAAAAAATGAAATTGATTACGGATAGCCGCTTCTTGGCGTAAGCGCTTCCTGCTTGTTCAATGGCATCGGCAATTTCCACAGAGGCCGGCTCATATGCATATACCGAGGATCCTTCTTTCTCTTTGAAAATTCCCCCACGAACAAAATCGCAAAGGGCACTTTCGATAATGCGCGGATTCGAGTAGAGCTGAGAGGCTATCTCCGAAGCGGACAATGCGTTGCTCTTCCCTTTCATGAAGAGAATGAGTTCCAACTGCCAGACAGACTGAATATGCTCGCGTAAAAACTGCTGAGCTGCCGGCGTAATTTCAACTCCAAACGAGTCGTCGTTGTCCATACGGATACCTCAAGCGGACACACCTTGCCCAATGGCTGCCCGCTATATTTACTATACGCTCGAAATCAGAATCTAACCTCCACCTGAAACGCTCACGCGGTAGCGCTTTTCGATAACGCGGTAAAGTTCTGCGGACCAAATTCAGTGTAGATTACGAGTTTTTCTTCTACCTTTCAAATCAAGGAAAAGCGCATGATAATCGGTTTTACACGCGTTATTTCAGGAAGATATTTTGGAACAGGGAAGCAAGACGGTAAACTTGGAACCCACTCCTAGCTCACTTTCGCAACTTATTTCACCTTGATGCGCTTCGACAATCTGCCGACACAAGTAGAGACCGAGCCCGGATCCAAGAGTATATCGACGACCCGACGCCCCCTGGGTGAAAGGCTGAAAGAGCTTAGACAAAGCTTCCGGCTCTATCCCTGATCCCAAGTCTTCAACAACAATTTTGAAATTGTAGGCGTCCGAAGACATCCTCACTTTAACCTCGCCACCATCGGCGGTGAATTTAATGGCATTGTCCAGCAGATTTTGCAGGACTCGCCTGATTGCCAAACCATCTATAGAAACGCTGCACCGCTGCGTGTCGCTGTGAAGCGACAACTTTATATTTCGCGACTCGGCTTGCATCTGCATATCGCTGACGCAGTCCGAAACAAGAATGCCGAGATCCACACTCTCGATAGAGAGGCTCTGCAAATTCTGGTCTTCGCGATAGAACTCGAGGAGAGACTGCAATAACGCGAGGATTTTTTTATTGCTGGTGAGAATCTGAGAGATCAGGTCCGACTGCTTATCATTTAGATTCCCTATCTTCTGCGAGAGAAGAACCTCTAGAATCAAGTTCGAGCCGACAAGCGGAGATTTCAAATCATGTGTAATCGCCGCGGCAAAAGACTCTCTTTCTTCTAAAAGAGTTTTCTGATTGTGCACATCCGTGCAAGTGCCGAACCACTTCACGATGTTTCCGCTTTCATCTTTAACAGGCAATGCACGTCCAATGTGCCAACGATAGACACCGTCATGACGACGGATTCGATACTCAGTCTCGTACCCTTCAGAAGATTCGATAGCAACTTTCCATCGCGCCAGGCAACGCTGTAAATCGTCCTCGTGTATAGACTGCTGCCAGGCCCAGCCCGTCGACTCTGTTTCCTCACAACCGGTATAGCTGTACCAACGTTGATTGAAGTAATCAGTGTATCCAGATGAATCAGCAGTCCAAACCAGATGTGGAATCGATTCAGCCAGAAGCTTGAATTGGCTGTTCGAGGCAATGAAATTGTCGGCAAACTTCACTTGGCACCAACACTAGAGAGAAAAATTCTCTGAAGCCATTGACAAATAGAGAGGAAACCAAGGGATTCCTAATACTTTATAGTCCCAAAAGGCAAAAGTTACCACCGCGTGAAACTTAAGGCGATGCAAAGCAGAAAAGCCGGATGTTCGAAACCATAGAAACGGCCGCCTGAAACCTCCTGTTTTTGCCGAATCAGTAATAAACTGATGGGATTGGCGAATCGAGGAGACACAAATGCGGACCCTTATCCTGGGAGCCGGTGCGACCGGTGGATATTTCGGCGGCAGGCTACTGGAAACAGGAGCCGACGTAACTTTTCTTCTGCGGCCCCAGAGAGCAAAAGATTTGAAAGAGAGGGGTCTGGCGATTAAGAGCAAATACGGCGATAGCCATCTGAAAAATTTGCAGATAATCGAGAAGGCTCAAGAACCATTCGACCTGATTATCCTTTCGTGCAAGGCATACGACCTGCAGAGCGCGCTCGACGCCATAAGCGGTGCCGTAGGAGAGAAGACGGCAATACTTCCACTGCTTAACGGCATGCGCCATTTCGAAGAACTGAAGGCTCGATTCGGAGCCGAACGCGTCATAGGCGGCTTTTGCATAATCGCAGCCACAATGGATGCGGACGGCAATATTGCCCATCTCAATGATATGCACACGATTAAGTTCGGAGAACTGGATGGCAAGCCGAGTGAGCGAATCAGCGCTATAGAAAAAATGTTCGAGCCGGCCAACTGCACTTCAAAAGCCAGCGAAACAATTCTTGCGGATATATGGGAAAAGTGGGTGATGATCTCCTCGCTTGCAGCGCTGACAACACTGATGCGAGCCAATGTGGGAGAGGTCGCACGCTCTCCGGGCGGTCCGGAAATCGCCACCAAGCTATTTAGCGAATGCGTGTCCGTGGCCCGCGCGCACGGCTGTAATCCGCCAGAGAGCTTCGTCAATAATATGAGCGGAAGGTTGTCCGATCCCGCCTCCACACTCGCCGCATCTATGTGCAGGGATGTTGAGCGCGGAAATAATGTCGAGGCTGATCAAATAATTGGTGATTTGATAGCAAAAGCGCGCGAGAAAAACGTCGCTGTTCCAATTTTGGAAATCGCCTATTGCAACGTCAAAGCCTACGAGCAAAGACGGGCAGCAAGCGCAAAAGAGACAGCCGCGGCAGCAAAATAATAGCCGGACGGGAAGTCATTTGCCGACTACTCTATCGGCGCCCGCGACGGAAACGGCGAGCCGGCAGCACTTTGCGCACTGCGGGTGCAGCGCCGGCTGTACCGGTTGATTCGAGCTGACGGCCGACGACCTTTTCTATGTCACGCACCAGATGGCGCTGTTCTTCTGAAATAAAGGAAACTGCAGTTCCGCTTTTTCCAGCACGGCCGGTACGACCGATTCGGTGAACATAATCTTCCGGCGTATCAGGAAGGTCGTAATTGACGACATGACTGATTGTAGGAATATCTAGTCCCCGAGCGGCAACATCCGTCGCGACCAGCACTGAAATCTCACCAGTGCGGAATTTCTTCAAAGCACGCTCGCGCTGAGATTGAGACAAATCGCCATGAATCTCTTCGGCCACGACTTTGGCATCTTGCAGGCGATCGCTCACCCAACCGGCTTTGCGCTTAGTGCGAGTGAAAACAAGCACTGCTTCTGCACCAAAATCACTGAGCAATTTCAACAAAAGAGCATCCTTGTTGAATTCAGTCACGTGGACAAACTGTTGCTCAACCGTGGCAGCATCAACGCGCTCGTTGTTTACTTTTACGATAATAGGATCTTCTGAAAATTCGTTGGAAAGGCGCCCGATGCGATCGTCGATGGTAGCCGAAAACATCAAGGTCTGACGCTCTTTATTTACTTTCGAGATGATTCTGCGCACTTGCGGCATAAAGCCCAGATCAAGAAGTCTGTCTGCTTCATCCAGAACAAGCATTTCGACTTTACTCAGGTCGACTGCTTTGCGCTCGATGTAGTCGTTCAGTCGCCCCGGTGTGGCAACGATGATATCCACATTTCCGCGAAGAGAACGTAATTGTTGATCCATTCCGGCGCCACCGTATAAGGTGACAACTTTCAGTTTGAGATTCTTGCTGAAGAGCTTGAACTGTGTACTCACCTGAAGTGCTAGTTCTCTGGTTGGCACCAGTACGAGCGCTCTGGGTTTGTCGCCCGGCTCCTGCAAACATTCAACTATCGGCAGCCCGAAAGCCGCGGTTTTACCAGAGCCTGTTTCCGCCGAAGCAAGCAGGTTGTTTCCATCTAAAATTAAGCCGATAGTTCTTCTTTGTATTGTTGTTGGTTCGCTGATTCCCGCTTCCTGCAGGGCAGCCAAAACTGGCTTGGACAAGCCAAGCTCCGCAAATTTCTGCAATGTCAATCTTCCTTTGTGTTCAAACTTTTTGTTTCAGTGGCAAACCGCCAACTGCTTCCAAATTGCCGCGCCTTCCGCGCTGTCCGAATAAATTTCGTTCTCAGTTATTCACAGCCCACCGGGCTTATTTATCGTCATGGCATTTATGAGCCGCTGAAGGCCTCGCAAGCCAAGATTAAGTTCAGTATGTCACAAAAATGCCCGAATGTCAAAACTGGCGGGCTCTTCGGTTGCTTTGACATTGTATTTGCGGCTGAGGAACCTTTCAAAGCCTGATGGGTCGTCCTATTACATTCGATTAAGACTGTAACGCACGCGTGGGCAGAAGAGAGGATTGAGCAATGCCTAGAGGAAGCAAGGAAAAGTACACGAATAAGCAAAAGCGAATGGCAGAGCACATTGCCGAAGGCTACGAAGATAAAGGCGTCAGCGAAAAAGAAGCGGAAGCAAGAGCCTGGGCGACAGTAAACAAAGACACAGGCGGCGGTGAAAAGGGTGGCAGCGGAGCAAAACTCTCCCAAAGCGAGAAAAAAGCACGCCGAGAAGACTCCGCCAAACATGCAGTCGCTACAAAAAAAAGGCGCGGAACTAATACTGGCAGCAAGAAAGCAGCAAATCAGTCGGCGCCGAAAACAACGAGAAAGAAGACGACGAGCAAGGCCAGATCGAGAAAGGCTGCCTGAGTACCGGCAAATTAATATGGACCGGGCGCCGGGGACGGGTCGGCGCGGAATCCAAGCGCCCGGATTGCCGGTGGGACCGCTCCCGACGCCGAATCCCCAAAAGCCCACAGGGCTGAGATTAAGGAATTACCCGTTTTCGGGAATTCACGGCAGCGTTGCCAGGGCAATAGAATGATAGAGCGGCAGAACGTGGAGCGACGACCCGTTATGCCAGGTACGGCAGAAGAGAGGGTTTTATGGTCAATTTGACCTGGAAAAGCGCTGGAGTAACCGATGTGGGCCTTAAGCGTAAAGATAACCAGGACAACTTTTATATAAGTGAGGATGAACGCTGCCTGGTCGTCTGCGACGGGGTAGGCGGCGAAACCGGCGGGGCTCTCGCCAGCCGCCTGGCAGTAGAAACAGTGGAAACTCTCTGGTTGTCGGAAAAACCGGACTTGTCCGACACTGCGGCGGTGGAAGCCTGGATGCGCCGGGCAGTGGCAGAGGCGAATACATCCGTAAAACAAGCAGCCGACGCCAGCGACGATAAGAAAACCATGGGAACGACCATCGTCATGGCCGTGTTCGCAGAAGAAGGTGTCCTCCACATAGCCCATGCCGGCGATTCCAGAACCACCTTAGTGAGAGGCGGCAAAGCCGAAGTGCTCACTGTGGACCATTCGGTCGTCATGGAGATGCATTTACGCGGACAATTGACTCTCGAGCAGTGTGCAGTCAATCCCTACAGAAATTTGATCACCAGATGTCTGGGGCACGAAGAGAACGTCGAAGTCGACTATTCGACCAAACAGTTGCAAGACAACGACTGGATTATCCTCTGCACAGACGGACTTTCCGAGGTGGTAAAACCGGACGAATTGGGACCGACAGTGAGCAATCACACAGATCCTCAGGAAGCATGTGCGGAACTCCTGCAGATGGTTCTCGCAAGAAACGCCCCGGATAACGTGACCATCATTGCTGTCGAATACAAAGAAGTGGAAGCGCAAGTTCCGACCACTGCAGATTCGAAGTAGATTTATCCGCATAATGACGTAAACTGATAAACGGGCCGAAAGGTTCGCTGTATCTGGGCGCACAATTATCCTGTCTCAATTCGAGCGCGATGAGCAAGAATCACAACCAATCAAAAATCAAATTACTGCTTGTTGAAGATCACGAAGCGACCTTGAAAGGACTGCGAAGTGAATTATCAGCGCAAGATGATTTTGAAGTCATAGGAATTGCCACCACCAGCGAAGAAGGCTTGAGCATTGCAAAAAACCTGCGCCCGAATGTTGTTCTTCTCGATTTGCATTTACCAGATTCGGAAGGACCCAAATCGCTGACAGAATCTTTTTGCGCGATGGAAGATACGCGCGTTATCGTTTTTTCTGGTGACGCGCGAGCAGCAATCTTGCAAATCGTCTTGCAGACAGGTGTGTCGGGATATCTCCTCAAATCGGAGCCGATTGCAAAAATTGCCGATGCAATCCGTCAAGTTTGCGCCGGCAATGTACCGGTTATTTCTGCAGAACTCAATTCCACACAACATCCGAAAGTTACAGGTGCAGAACAGCATTTACTGACACTTCTGGCGCGCGGCATGAAATATCAGGAGATAGGAGAAAAACGATTTACATCTCCTGAGACGGTGCGCAAACAAGTAGATGCGCTTCTGGACAAATTGGGAGTGGAAAGTAGAGAGGCGCTAATCGCCTGGGCTGTAGACAATGGTTACGGAAAATTGGATCCCGCGCCATGAGCAAACTGGAAAACAAACAACGCGAAGAAGCTTCGGAGGTGCTGCTCAACTCCTTGCAGGAGTTCTTCATTCTGCTGGGCAAGCGCTATAACTCAACAGTCCATGATGAACTGTTGAAGATGACGACCCAGCGCATTGCTGTAACCGACGGTGCAGAAAACGCACCCAAGCGGCTGGTAGTGGCAACTTCGCAATGGGCGCTCAGTATGAGAGGGCGCGCCGGTCTGGTCGAGGCATTTATACTGCCGGCCACTGAATTGATGAATTTACCCAACAGCGAATTACCGTCGCGCGCAAAGTTGACTCTCAGAGTGCACGATGGCGGCTCCGGTGCCTGGATGGTGAATGACGTCATTGTCACAGGTGATGAGATGAATGCTCTTATGCGCGGCTTGTTCAAAGATGTGGTCGGACGCACAAGACATGATTTCGACGACATGCCGGAACCGATGAGATTGATCGCAGGCGGTCAGAGTTTTTCAGGAACAGTCAGATCACTGGTTGCAGAAAAACATGCACTGGTACAAAAGATCGTCGACCAGCAGGAAGCGATTCAGAACAATCTTGCCCGCGATCTTCACGACGTCGTGCTTGGCAATGTGATGTTATTGCGCAGATCTGTTTCAGGCGGCAAGGCATTGTCAACAGAAGAATCGATTTCGGTTCTCGACGAAATTGCAAAGAGATTGCGTGACGTATGCCAGGAATTGTCGCCCCGGGATCTGAAAGACTGCGGTTTGCGTCCGATGATTGAAGAACTTTGCAGCAGCTTGTCTACGAGAGTCGGCTGTCAAACCCATTTCGTGTGCCCGCCGGAGCTGCCGGACTTCCCTCAAGAAGTGGCGCTGCACGTGTATCGCATTGCTCAAGAGTGTTTCAACAATATCTCCAAACACGCATCCGCATCTGAAGTGACTCTGTGCATCGAGCTTTTACAGAACGTGTTCACCATGACCATCAGCGACAACGGTGTCGGATACGACACAGAAAAACCAGCCGGAAGAACGCGCGGCGGTGGAAGCGGAGCCAGCATCATCCGAGAAAGAGCAGAACTGATCGGTTGCATTTATCCATCACGCGTATGGTTCGATTCCCAACAAGGCAAAGGCGCAAAGCTCACTCTCGAGATCCTCGTATCAGGCGGACCTGGAGAGAAGAAGCCAGAATGATTGTTTATCTCAGGTAGTCTTTCTCCAAACTTGCGATAATAGCGCGGGCGGCTTTTCGCAAGCGCCTTCTTTGGTATCGTAAAATTCAAGTCGGAGATTGAAGGAGTTTGACTTTGCTGCAAGGACTGCTAATTACGCTCGGCGTCGTAGTCGTGTCCGTTTTCGGCTTGCTTATTGCCCGTAGATGGCTGGAAAAACATCATCCGGAGCTGAAGGGACAGCATGATATCACCGACCCGTACTCGCAGTTTGTAGCCATGCTCTTTGCCGTACTGCTCGGCTTCATGGTGGCAGATTCAATGCAACGCTTTGGCGAAGCAAGAGAGACCGTGCAGTCAGAAGCGTCCTCGCTTGGAAACGTTTTTCGCCTGGCAGAAGGTATGCCCGGACCGACCGAAGATAAGTTGCGCGAACTCTGTGCTCTCTACGCGAAAGAAGTAATTGAAGACGAGTGGCCGATGCTCAGCATGCACAAGGACAGTCCAAAAGCCTGGATTATCTACAGACAATTGTGGAAAACCTGCATGACATACGAGCCGACCACTCAGCGCCAGAGCAATACCCAACAATCTCTGATGGAAGCGATGCAAAGCCTGGGCAACAGCCGAAGAATGCGTGTCGAAGCGCTACACGCCGGTCTGCCGACTGTTCTGTGGGCGGTGCTTTTTATTGGTGGCGCAGCGACAATTGTTTTCACATATTTCTTCGCAGCAGACAACGTGAAAATTCAAATCATCATGGTTTCGATGGTCAGCCTTGTGATTTGTTTGAACCTGTTTCTGCTGGCATCCTACGATGATCCGTTCAACGGAGACGTTCGCGTAACACCGGCAGCATTTCAAACCCAGCTCAATCTTTTCAAGCTCGAGCGTGATATCGAATCGAAAGTGATAAAAGTTCCGGAATTCAATTAGCTCTTTATTTGAGCAGCGGGCGGATGTTCTCTACCGGGCGGCCAAGAACTGCCCTATCTCCGCGCTCTACGATTGGACGTTGCATCAGCTCGGGATGCTTGACCATCAAAGCGATCAATTCTTTGTCGCTCAATTCGGACTTTGCCAATCCCAGATCTTTGTAGGTGGACTCGCTGGTGCGCAAGAGGTCCCGCGCAGGAATGCCCATCTTTCTTAGCAAATCAGTCAATTTCGCTTGCGAAAGCGGCTCGACGTAGTAGTTGATCTTTTCGTAATCGGCACCGGCTTCTCGCAAGATTTTGTCGACTTCCCTGCATTTGCTGCAAGTTGGTTTTTCGTAGACAGTAATCTTCTCTTTCATGAGCAACCTCCCGCGGTCCAGGCGGTCTTCATGTTATCACCTGCCAATATCTGTTCACCTGACGTTCACCGGGCTTTGTCAAACTCTCAAAGTGGAGATGTTGCAGCATGCCAAGAAAAAAACAAATTGTCGAGAGCCGGACCGGCAGTCCTCAACTGGGGCTGGTTTGCGTTTCTTTCAGCGAAGAAATACGCTACCGGACAATCACCCGCACACGCTATCTGTCATTGAGCGAAGTTGAGCGGTTGCGCAATCTTTCAAGTATTTATGCAGACAATATAGAGACCCTGGGCAGGGCACTGCAGTTCTGCAACGATCGCCAGATCAGGCTGTACCGCATGCCATCCTCTATCTTTCCTTTCGCGGACACAGCCGAAGGTTTGGGGGTGCTGCAGAAATTTGCCGCCAGACTTGCCGAACACGGCGAAACAGCAAAGAAACTGGCAATCCGCATTGTTGCTCACCCCGACCAATTCGTCGTTCTCAGTTCTGACTCGCAGCAAATTATCGATAACAGCATCACCGTGCTGCAGATGCATGCGGACATTTTCGACATGATGGGACTGTCCAGAAGTCCCTACAATGCGATTATCATTCATGGCGGCAAGCGCGGCAACGACGAAATCCTCAAACGCACTATTGCCGGGCTTCCGGAGACAATTCGCAGCCGCCTGACTCTGGAAAATGACGAAATTTCATACTCGTCTAACACAATTCTTTCAATCTGTTGCGAGACTGGGCTGAGCATGATTTTCGACGCTCATCACCACCTGATTATGGAAAAATGTCGAGACTACACGGACCCGAGAATCAGAGAGGCTATGGAAGCCGCTCGCAGCACCTGGCACCCTAATGAAGAATGGCAGCTGGTCCACATATCCAACGGCACGACAGGGCTCCATGACAGAAGGCACAGCGATTTCATCGATGTGATGCCTGATTGCTTCGCCGACGTGGGATGGATCGAAATCGAGGCCAGGGGAAAAGAGGCGGCAATCGAAAAGATTCGTTCTTTCTGGCCCCCTGCAAAAGCCGTAAGCAGAGCTTGAAACCCTCTTCAGCTTATGGTTTTGCCGTTCACAGCTCGTTCACGGTTGGCAACTACTCTATGAAAAGGTACTGAAACCGAGGAGATAGACGAGTGAGTTGTTCCAGAAGCGACTTACTGTCGCGCTCGCAAAATTCCCTGCTTTATGTTCTCCGCTCGCTGGACTCCGACTATTTTCCGGAAGGCGCCGACGCCGTCCGTGCACGCGCCAAGACAGTAGAATTCTCCCGATGCATCCCTTTCATTTTCCTGCACGTGGTCTGCCTTGCAGCATTCTGGGTAAAACCCAGCCTTTTCACGCTGGCTGTGGCAATCGGGCTTTACTGGATCAGGATGTTCGCCATCACCGGCTTCTACCATAGATATTTTTCGCATCGAAGCTATTCGACCTCCAGGGTCATGCAATTCATTTTCGCTGTCTGGGGAGCTACCTCCGGACAGCGCGGTCCTTTATGGTGGGCGGCACATCACCGACTTCACCATCGAGAATCAGACCGGGAAAAGGATGTACATTCTCCTGTGCAGCGTGGTTTTCTCTGGTCTCATATTGGTTGGATAACATCCAGCGCGAATATTCCGACCGATTACAGCGCAGTACCTGACCTGGCGAAATATCCGGAACTGGTCCTCGTCAATCGGTTTGATTGGGTGCCACCATTTCTTCTGGCTCTTGCGCTCCTTTTCACAGGTAATATCCTGCAAGTAGTGGCGCCCCAATTGCAAACTTCCGGCTTACAGCTTCTCATCTGGGGATTCTTCGTCAGTACGGTTGTTCTCTTTCACGGGACCTGCTGCATCAACTCGGTCGGGCATATCTTCGGCAGCCAACGGTTTGACACAGGCGACGCGAGCAGAAACAATCTGGCTCTTGCACTGATCACCCTGGGCGAAGGCTGGCACAACAACCACCACCGCTTCCAGGGCGCGACTCGCCAGGGCATTTTCTGGTGGGAAATAGACGTCACTTATTACGTTCTGCGTGCGATGGAATCGGTCGGACTGGTGTCGAGCTTGCACAAGCATCCCAGGGAAGCGAAAGAAGCGCCGAGAAAAATCCCCCTCGAGGCAGAGCCCTCTGAGAAGAGAGAGGAAATCGCCGTATGAAGCGTGTGGCTATCGTCGGCACAGGCATAGCAGGGATGGGTTGCGCGCATGTCCTACAGCGCGATTACGCCCTGACGATATTCGAGAAAAATTCCTATGTCGGCGGTCACACCAACACGATCGATGCCCCGGAAGATGGAAGAACCATTTCTATCGACACAGGCTTTATGGTCTTCAATCATGAAACATATCCGAATCTGACTAGACTTTTCAAAGAATTGAATGTCGAGACGAAACCGACGGACATGTCGATCAGCGTCCAGAGCATCGCACACAATATCGAGTGGTGCGGGTCGAGCTTGAATCAGGTTTTTGGCCAGAGGAAAAATCTCCTCTCCCCACGATTCTGGAAGCTGATGCTCGATCTCAACCGCTTCAACTCTCAAGCGGAAGCGGATGTCGATGACAGAAGCGTTCAGTCGATGACTGTCGCGGAATATGTCCGCCACCGCTCTTTCTGCGAAGACCTATTGAATTTGTATCTTGTTCCTATGGCTTCGGCAATCTGGTCGATGCCGCCATCTGCCACTAAGTCTTTTCCAGTATCGACCTTGCTGCGATTCTTTCATAATCATCGCTTCAATGCCGGACTCGATGGACACTTGAGATGGTTCACCGTGGTGAACGGTTCAAGAGAGTACGTCAAAAAACTGATCGTGCCCTTTTCAGACCGCATAAGACTGAATTCTCCGGTGCTCAGAGTCGTTCGTCACACTGATTCGGTATCTGTGATCACTCCGCATGGAGAAGAGCATTTCGACCATGTGATTCTGGCTTCGCATGCCGACGAATCGCTAAATATGATCGACAGGCCGACTACGCTCGAGACTGAATTGCTCAGAGAATTTCCCTACCAGGTAAATCATGCCACCGTCCACACCGATACATCTGTAATGCCGAAAACGAAGCGATGCTGGGCGGCATGGAATTATCGCTTCGGCAGAACAATTGATGATGATGCGCCACCCACGACTCACTACTGGATGAACCGCCTCCAAGGTGTTTCTCAGAAGCGCGACTATTTCGTGTCCTTGAATTCGGATGCGATAATCGATCCAGATAAAATCATCAGACAGATCAAATACACGCATCCGACCTACACAAGAGACTCGATTGCCGCTCAGGCACGCTTGCAAGAACTCAATTCACAGGACAATCAACAAATCCTATTCTGCGGCAGCTACTTCCGCTATGGTTTTCACGAAGATGCTTTCACGTCGGCTCTCAATCTTTGCAGCATGATGAAGTCAGAGGTGCCGCAACTATGTTGAAGAGCGCAACCGGAGGACTTAACTCGTGCATCTATCAAGTGACTGTGAAACATCAGCGACTTTTGCCAAAGAGGCACTCATTTGAATATGGACTTTTCATGTTCATGATTGACCTGGATGAATCAGAGAGCATAAACGAACGTTTGAAACTGGCAAAGGTCAATCGCCGCGCACTCTATCAATTTTATGATGAGGATCACTTCGACCTGACGCCTGTGGCGACCAGAGAAAAACTGGCCGCCTTTCTGGCGAGCAAAGGGATACAAGACGAATTCGGCCGCGTGCTGCTCGTCACGAACTTCAGATTTCTTGGTTATGTGTTCAATCCGATATCAATCTATTTTGTCTACGACAAGTCTGGTGAAGCACTCGTGGCAGTAGCCGAGGTTGGCAATACGTTCTCAGAGCGCAAACCATTTCTTCTGCCGCGTAGTTACGATGAAAGCACCGGCAAGGCAAGTTTTAAACTGTTTGCTCCGAAGCATTTTTATGTATCGCCTTTCAGCCAGGTAGACGACTATTTTGAATTCCTGTGCGGCAGCCCTGGTCAAAATATTGAAATTCACATCAATACGAAAGCCGGCTCACCTCAGGGTGACCAATCAGGACCAACCACGCTTATCAGCAGCCTGCGCGGCAGCAGAGATGAACTGAGCGATGCCAATCTTATTTTCTACACTCTCAGATATCCATTCGTCACGCTCGGCGTCATCGGTCTGATTCATCTGCATGCGCTGCTCTTATGGCTGAAGAAAGTACCATTTTTCATGAAAGAAGAGAAAGTTTTTGCCCAGACCGAATTGCTCAATCCGCACCGCTCGCTGAAAGATATAGCAGGCGAGTCGAATCGATCGAACAACAATCTCAATGTCCATGCCTACAAAGGAGCATCTCAATGACGTCCGCTCTCCAACCTCAATCGTCGCAGAAGCTGCAGGCGCAAGAGCAATGCGTGCCGGAGCGCCTGATGATTGCACCGCCGAAAGGCAAACATAAAATGAGCCGCGATCTGGTTTTGTCTGCGCTTAAGGGAATGAGCAGGGGGCGCATGGAAATAAGGTGCGCAGACGGTCTGGAAGTTGTGATCGGGCAGCCTGATGACCGCGTCTCGGCGAAGATTTTCGTGCACAACCATGAATTCTTCGACAAATGCCTCTTGTACAGCCATATCGGATTTGCTGAGTCCTACATGGATGGAGACTGGGACACGCCGGACATCAAATCGGTGATTTCCTGGTTTGTTCTCAATCTCGAAGACTCGACCGTTTTCGAAGGCTCATCAGGAAAGAAGCTGTTCATGAATTCTCTCGGTTGGCTGAACAGAGTGACACACCTCTTGCGAAGCAACACGGTTGCCGGAAGCAAAAAGAATATCAGCGAACACTATGATTTGAGCAATGAGCTATTTGCTCTTTTTCTCGATCCGACGATGTCTTATTCCAGTGCAAAATTTACGCGCTCGGATATGACACTGGAAGAAGCGCAAATGGAAAAGGTCGACTCCATGTGCCGGAAATTAAGGCTGGTGCCCAGCGACCATTTACTTGAAATCGGCAGTGGCTGGGGGACTTTGGCAATACATGCGGCGCGCAAATACGGTTGCAAAGTCACCACGATTACAATTTCAGAACAACAATTTGCTTACGCGAGACAACGCATAGAAGAATCAGGACTGTCCTCACAGATAGACATTCGCATGTGCGATTACAGATACATGGAAGGAATTTTCGACAAAATTGTCTCTGTCGAGATGATCGAAGCTGTCGGCGACAAATTCATGGAGACTTATTTCGCATCAATCAATCGCCTTCTGAAACCGCATGGACTGGTCGGAATACAGATGATCACCTGTCCCGATAGCCGCTATAAAATTTTGCGGGACAATGTAGACTTCATTCAGAAATATATCTTCCCCGGCTCGCTGCTTCCTTCCGTAGGCAGAGTGACAGAGGCATTGAATCGAACCGGTTCGCTCAATCTTTTCGAATTGGAAGATATAGGTTTGAGCTATGCCAAGACACTCGATATCTGGCATGAGAATTTCAACCGAAAGCTGGATGAAGTGCGAGCGCTGGGCTTCGACGAGCGATTTATCCGTAAATGGAATTATTACTTCAAGTATTGTAGTGCA
Source organism: uncultured Candidatus Obscuribacterales bacterium (assembly GCA_964493595.1). GTDB lineage: Bacteria > Cyanobacteriota > Vampirovibrionia > Obscuribacterales > Obscuribacteraceae > QKMZ01. The sequence continues at coordinate 36,589 of CAZBOX010000017.1, forward strand.
GCCTTTGCCATGCGGAACATTTCAGCAGTGCAGGCGATCTACACGAGACCCAATAACCTGTCGATTGCAGAGTAGTGGAAGATGACCCTTGCTGAATTAGCCATAAAAGAATTGATTCTGCTCGGCACTGTGTCGGTACTCCTGACCGCGCTCTTTCTTCTTAGCAAGAAGTTGAAAAACGCAGGCATTGTCGATGTTTTTTGGGCTGCCAGTTTTGGTCTCATATCCATAGCTTTTGCGCTGGTTTCGCCCGGTCTTCTTGAAAGAAAAATATTACTGCTCCTGGCCGTTCTGCCGTGGAGTTTTCGCCTGACATACTATCTTTTCCAGCGCGTTTTGAAAGAACACCCACACGAGGACAGCCGCTATGCAGCGCTGCGGCGCGAGTGGGGCGATAAAGCCGACATGATGATGTATCTCGTCTTTCTCTTCCAGGGCGCGCTGATAACTATACTTTCTGCGCCTTTCATCATCACTGCAGCGGACGATCATCCCGGCCTGCGCATAGCTGAAATTGCGGGCGCTCTTGTCTGTTTGGTAGGAACAGTCGGCGAGTCGATAGCCGATGAGCAATTGCGCAAATTCAAGACAGATCCCCAGAATCGAGGAAAAGTTTGCTCGTCCGGCTTGTGGAATTACAGCCGGCATCCGAACTATTTCTTTGAATTTGTCGTCTGGGTCGGAATATTTGTCATTGCCTCGGCCGCGCCACTGGGCATCTATACGGTGTATTGCCCGCTGCTCATGCTCTTTTTCCTGACCAAAATGACGGGCATCAAAATTTCCGAGGAGCAATCTTTGAAATCGCGCGGCGAAGCCTATCGCCTGTATCAAGAAACCACTAGTGCATTTTTTCCCTGGTTCAAAAAATCGCCCCGACACTCATGATTGGAGATGGAGTCAATGTCGACCGACTGGATGTACAAAGCAATAGCTACAGACCTCGTGCCGGAGTGGATTATTCGAGCAGGCATACGCAATATGCTCGGGCAAAAAATCCGCACTGAGACAAAACCGAACACAGAATTGCAGAAGAAAGCGATCCTAGATTTCGTCAATGAATTGAAATCCAGCCCCATTGCCATCCACACGGATGCGGCTAACCGCCAACATTACGAGGTGCCGGCAAGATTCTTCGAACTGGTGCTCGGTCCTCGCTTGAAATACAGCTCTGCACTCTGGCTGCAAGACACCGAAGACCTTGCCCAGGCAGAGATAAACATGCTCGAGACATACTGCCGAAGAGCGGACCTCAAAGATGGGCAGACAGTCATGGACCTCGGTTGCGGTTGGGGATCTCTGTCGCTCTATCTGGCGGAAAAATTCCCCAGCTCCAATATTGTAGCTATATCAAATTCGTCGACGCAGAAGCAGTTCATCGACTCACAGTTGCAGAAGCGCGGATTGAAAAATGTCACAGTGGTAACGGCCAATATAGCCAATTACGACACTGAGCTTGAATTCGACCGAATCGTCTCGGTGGAGATGTTTGAACATCTGAAAAACTATCGGGCTATGTTTGCCAAAGTCAGCCGTTGGCTGCGCCCTGATGGAAAATTGTTCATCCACATTTTCACCCATAAACATTTCGCTTATCACTACGAGGACAAAGACGGTACAGATTGGCTGACGCGCAATTTTTTCGAAGGCGGGACTATGCCTTCGGAGGATTTGTTTCTTTACTTTCAAGAAGATGTACGAATTCTCGAGCAGTGGTCGGTGCCTGGCATTCACTACCAGAAGACTGCAGAAGCATGGCTGAAAACGATGAAGGGCAAACGAAAGGAAGTCATGGAAATAATGGCTCAAACATATGGCGAGAAAGATGCCCTCCAGTGGTGGTCGTTCTGGAAACTCTTCTTCCTTGCCTGCGCGGAGCTCTGGGGCTACAAGAATGGGACGGAGTGGACTGTTTCACACTATCTATTTGAAAGACAGAGAAAGGATCAGCCAATCGAGCGCGATGCGTCACGCTATCGACTGCTAGAGCAGCGCAAGGGCTAACTCTTGCAAGTTTAATCGGTATATCTCACCCCTGGCATTTAATATCGGGGGCGATGATTATGCTTGAGCTACTTTTATGCAATAGTAAAAATAGAAGGAACCGAAGCAGTAAATCGCTCGTCCCCATCATTTGCATGAAGACTTCGAGGATAGCGCAAAACCTTCAAACGCTGATGCTCTTCGTGGCATTGGTGGTTTCGCAATTTGCCGCCCAGCCGACACAATCAAGTATTAATCAAGACTCTCGGCAAGTAATCTCCGTAGGCAATTCACAGATTTTTTTTACTGTCGCCGAAGGACCACTTTCTGTCAGCAAAGCGGATCTGGCACTCTACGTACGTGATGCTGCCAGGGCAGTTGCGGCATACTACGGTACATTTCCTGTTCGCAAAACAATGATAAAGTTCATCCCGAGTGACGACGACGGTATCGGATTGGGCACATCCACTTATGACGATGAGGCGGACTATGGTGTCGTCGAGATCAATGTCGGGGAGAACACGACCCGGCGAAATTTGCGAAGCAGCTGGACGCTCACGCATGAACTCATGCATCTGGGCTTTCCTGTGGTCAGCCATCACAAGCGCTGGCTGTCGGAGGGCATTGCCACTTACGCCGAACCGATAGGCAGAATGCGCATCGGCAATCTTTCGCCCGAAGAGGTCTGGGGAGACCTGCTGGACAATCTGCCGAAAGGACTGCCGAGACAAGGTGATGGGGGACTGCGGTCGGCTCGCAATTTCGATCGTATTTACTGGGGAGGCGCGCTCTATTGCTTGCTTGCAGATGTCGAGATTCGCCGGCGTACAAATAATCGGCTCGGTCTGGAAGACGCCTTGCGTTCGATCGCAAAGCAAGGCGGAACGGCGGCGTCTGACTGGGACGCCGAAGACGCCGTTGCAGCCGGAGATAAGGGGCTGGGAATCAGCGTTCTGCAGCCGCTCTACACCAAGATGGGCGAACAACCAATCAGTATCGACGTGCCTCTGTACATGCGCAAACTGGGAGTAATCAAAGCGGATGGAGCAATTACATTCGATGACAGAGCACCGCTGGCAGCGATTCGGCGGGCGATTGACGGCACCGAGTGATTCATTATTCGCAACCTTTTAACAAACTGCCAGTCGATCAGTCTAGTATGTGTGCACGAACAAACCCGGTAAATAAGGGCTCCTTGAAAAAGAGGAGGTAACGAAGGGTGAGTGATCTAATCTTTGCACGAGCCCAGATGGGCTTCTCTTTGGCGTTTCACATTATTTTTGCAGTAGCGGGAATCGCGCTGCCTCTTATGATGGTGATAGCCGAATCGCTCTGGTTGAAGACTGGCGACGAGATTTATAAAACCATTACGAAGCGCTGGGCGCGCGGAACTGCAGTTCTTTTTGCGGTGGGCGCCGTATCGGGAACCGTGCTGTCATTCGAGTTGGGGCTCCTCTGGCCGGAGTTTATGAAGTGGGCAGGCTCGATCATCGGCTTGCCTTTTGCATTAGAAGGATATGCGTTTTTCACTGAGGCGATTTTTCTCGGCATCTATCTTTACGGCTGGGACAAGGTCAACCGCCCCATGCATTTGCTTTCTGGATGCATCGTAGCTTTGAGCGGCGCACTGTCTGCCGTTTTCGTCGTGATCGCCAACGCCTGGATGAATGCACCTGTAGGATTCAAGCTCGTCGGCAACATTCCCACAGAAATAGATCCAGTCAAAGCCATGATGAGCCCGGCTGCATTTCCTCAAGTCCTGCACATGCTGATTGCCGCATACGCGGCCATTGGATTGCTGGCCGCCGGTGTCCATGCCTTTATGCTCCTGCGCGATAAGCAGAATGCTTTTCACAGGCGAGCGCTAGGAATATGCCTGGCTCTGGGCTGCTCTATGGCAATAGCCGAGCCACTGAGCGGTGACCTCTTAGCTCAGATGGTCGCCCATACTCAGCCGATCAAGCTAGCAGCACTGGAAGGACAGTTTGACACCATGCGCGGTGCGCCGCTAAGAATTGGCGGATTGCCGGATGTGAGCACTCAGCAAACACCATACTCCTTAGAAATTCCCAAAATGCTCAGCATGCTTGCTTATCACGATCTCGATGCTGAAGTTCGCGGGCTTAAGGACTTCCCGCGCGATGTCTGGCCGCCAGTGCTTCTCGTCCACTTGAACTTCCAGATAATGGTTCTTTGCGGCGTGATCATGGGGCTGGTTTCGATGTGGGCCGCATGGCTCTATTTCAGGACAAAGAAATTGCCTGATTCCACGGCCTTCCTTAAGGCAGTTGTCTGTACAAGCCCCTTGGGACTGCTTGCTATCGAAGCCGGCTGGATGGTGACAGAATTGGGTCGGCAACCATGGGTTGTACATGGTGTCCTTAGAACGCAGCATGCAGTTACGCCGATGCCGGGACTTTGGCTGCCGTTTACAACTTTCTTTTTCGTATACGTTGCACTTGCTGCGATTGTAGTCTTGCTCCTTATAAGAGAATTTTCTCGCAGCCAGAGGCAGCCAGATCATGACTGATGCGTCTCTCTATCTGGCACTGATCATGATGATCGCGCTCAATCTCTATGCCCTCATGGGTGGTGCGGATTACGGAGGCGGCGTCTGGGATCTTCTTGCTGTCGGCAAAAGAGCGAAGGAGCAGAGGGAGTTGATTGCCGGTGCCATCGGGCCAATCTGGGAGGCAAATCATGTCTGGCTCATTCTGGTCGTGGTGATCCTTTTCTCCGCGTTTCCTCATGCCTTTTCGGTTCTATCCGTATCTCTGCACATTCCACTGACGCTCCTGCTTCTTGGCATAATCGCCAGAGGAACTGCTTTTACGTTCCGCAAATACGACAGTCATAAAGATCACGTTCAGAGGCGGTGGGGACGAATATTTGCTGTCGCCAGCCTGATCACGCCGCTTTTGCTCGGCATAGTAGTGGGCGCAATATCGCAGGGAAAAATAACAGCGGACATAGCAGGCAAAACATTCGCTCAGGTTTATTTAGAACCCTGGGTTACCCCATTTTGCTTTTCAGTAGGAGGTTTTGCACTGGTCCTTTTCTCCTTTCTGGCAGCCGTATATTCAACCGTATACGCGCCTACAGAAGAGCTGAAGATGGACTTTCGTCTGCGTGCGCTCGTCGCTCAAGTTGCATGCGCGGCTCTGGCATTGCTCGTCTTTGTGCTTGCCGAGCACTCGGCACCGGGCCTCAAGGAATCACTTGCGCACAGTTCATGGAGCTTGTTTCTGCAGGCCGCCACAGCGGTCTGCGCAATATCTTCGTCAGTAGCGCTCATAGCAAGCAGGTTCCACTCAGCCAGGTTTTTTGCCGCAGGGCAGGTGACACTGATCCTCTGGGGATGGGGTCTTGCCCAATATCCTTATATGGTTCGCCCGGATATGACTATCAACAATGCCCAGGGCGCAGAGTCAACCCAAATCTTGCTGCTGGGCGCAATCGCTTCAGGGGCAATTCTACTCTTTCCGTCCTTCTATTTTTTGCTGAAGGTCTTCAAGCATCGAATAGACGAACCTATTAATAAGTAGGAAAAAACAAAAGGAGCGGCATTTCTGCCGCTCCCTCATACTTTCAAGCTGATTCAACAACTAAGGTCCGCTGCTGCTTTTGCTGCGGGGACGCTTCGAAAGTT
>CAZBOX010000018.1:0-41707 GCA_964493595.1 uncultured Candidatus Obscuribacterales bacterium
GCTGTAATGTGCTTTCAAAACACGCCCGACGATGCGGCGATCAGAGCGCGCGCCCTGACAGTAAGCTTTCAATAAGGGCAGCACAGCCTTCTCATGTTTCATCCAGCCAAGCAGATGAGCCGCCGTTCTTCGAACATCATCTCTTTCAGACTCAATCTCGCTCTCCAGGGTCGAAAGGCCTGTTTTCTTGGCGATTACTTTCAAGCCTTGTTTGGTTCGGTTTATAGAAAAGAAACCCGTGCCGGTCTCTAAATTCTCTACCAGCCTGCGAACAACAATGCGCCTGTTTTCCGGGGATCTGGCCGAGTATTCGAGCGCGTACTGAAGAAGCGGAACCTCCCACGCTTTCAATTTCATCGCTGTGGGCATGGAATTGCTGTTGGAGCCGCGCAAGATTTTTTGCATGATGCGCAAGGCCTTGTCGAATGCCTCAATGCGAATGTTCTCCAGAGGGGCAACCTCAGCCAGGTGTTTAGTCACGATTAGTTCTTGCTCGATAGTCAGATTCGCACTGCGTGCGACTTCCGGCGTGCGCGGAGCGATCTGAGCTTGTACGAAGGGTGGTATGTATTGTGCGTGTATAGCGGAAGCTGCTGCTTCAGTCATCTGAAGACCTCTCTTTCGCCAACGGGGGAATCCGTGTGGTTCTTGAAGACTAAGCGGGCAACATCACATTCACATCACAGGGCAGAAAACCGCCCCCGTCGGCAAAAATCTACTTTGCCTTGCCTTTTTCTGCAGGACCGTCGCCGAACAAAACGAAAAAGTCGTTGACTTGAACATGACTGAAAAGTTCGGGTTCAGTTTTTACCAGCTTCAGTCCTTTCAGCTTCGGCGCTGATATCGACACTGATTTATCCCGGCGCTTCAGCGTCGTTGAGAGCACTTTTGTGTTCTCTTTGAAGCCATCCAGGCAATCGAAACTGATTGGATAATCGAAGCTCATCGGTACGCAGGTCAATTTGCAGACCAGTTCTTTCGGCTCTTTCGGAATATCGCGAAGGCGCAGGTATCTGGCTTTGATCGAACGGGGCGCATATAGAACCGTGGCGCTACCCTTGATCTTTAGCTGCCTTTTCTGTTCGTCGGTGATCACGAGGTTGCGATCGTACGTTGCATACTCGAGATCACCTTCTTTCTCTGTCACTGGTTTGGGCAAAGCCAGCATTTGAATATCGTTGCCGAGCTGATTGCCCATTCTTCCTATTAGGGAGCCCATGAATTTGTCGTGGGGATAGTCGATGTAATTGCCGTACCGCTCGTTTATGTATAAAACTCTCCAAGCAGGCGCCGAGCTGTAGATGCGATATTTTTGCTTAGGAAAGTAAATATCGATGGCGCGGGGCGTCAGGCTGACATTCATATTTCCCTGCCCATGAGTGTATTGATCAATGCGCCAGCCGAGCTCTCCGGCAGACGCAGGAAAGTTTTGCAGATGGCCTGCCGTAAGTGTTGCAAGGACGAAAAGCGCTTTTTGCATGCATCTGCCGATTCGTAAGCTATTCAAAGCGTTTCTCAGGCGCCACGCTGAGCCTCTTTTGACTGCATAACACATACCCTCTTTTGCCGGGCCCTATTCGCTTTGCGTTTCCGCTCGAGAAAGTTTGAAAAGTACAGGTGGGCATTTCGTGAGAAGATATGTGAGCGGGTAAGGGAGATTGTCAGGGCTATTGTGATCGGCAAACATACTTGCGGCGACTCTCGAATTACCTGCATTGACTGCGGTTCGGTCATTTGCAGTAAATGTCTCGTGCAGTGTCCCGTCGGTTTTCGCTGCGCACCATGCGGTAACGTCAAAAATCCGCTTACCAGTCTTACTCCTTTCCTGGTCGCCAAGACACTAGCGTTCTGCGGTGTTGCCGGTTTCGTCGGTGGCTGGATAATGCCATTTATAAACGTACCGTTTTTCACCTGCATACTTGCTTATTTCCTCGGCATTATCCTGGGGCGTATTCTGGCTCGAGTTATTGATTACAAGATGGGTCGGGGCGTTGGCACCACTATTGTTTTTGGAGTGCTCATCGGAATGTCATTCTCGCCTTATGGGTTTTTGCCTTTTGTGATGGCAGAATTGCTGAATAAAGCCGTTTTTGCAATGAGCCCTCATTACGGCATTTTGGATGCGCTCGTGGATATAGCCAGTGGTCTTTTCGTGCCGGTTGGTTTTATCATCGGAATAATGCGCCCCACTGTCTGGGGTGAGCGTTTCTAATTCGCAGACTTGCTTCTTGCTGATAGTGTCCCTCTGTGTGGTAGCGCCCGCGGTGCTATACTGGGCTCTATAGCAGACTTGCTTAAAAAAACAGATTGCTGGAGAAAATGGCTAGCGACGGCGTTTATTTCGCCGCTAGCCTCTTAGCGCCGAACTTTTGGTCGCGTTATACCGGCAGGAAACCAGCTATATTTCAGCTGCGGCTTCGAGCCTTGAAATTCTCAGGCGCGAGGCGTGCGGATGCGAAGGCTGCCCGGTTGGGCGGAGCGCAACAGCACGGCGAAATAGCCTACGGCATAGACCATTGCTACGATTTCGATGAAGATCATGGCGTTTTCCTTTCCTGTGTTCTAAGGACGGAGCCTATTTGGTGAACGCATTAACAGGTGCGGGCTGCCCGTAATGCGCTGAGCGCATGTCCTGGCGAATGCAGCTGCTAACGATCATGGCAGCTGCCATGGCGCTGAGGAAAATGATGAGAAGGTCCTTCATTCGTTCTTCCTTTCTGCTCTTTTCACTTCGCTTCTCCTGTTTTCAAAGTGTTCGTCTATCTGTTCAAGAACAAAAGACGGTCATCGGCCTTCGGCGCAAAGTTGCGTCGTCAGCTCAATGCTTTACCTCGAAGTGCCCTTGTGTGGGGTGTGGGTGCTTAGTGCAGGAGAAAAACAGGAGGTTTTCAGTTTGCAGCAGAACGTCTTGTTTCGAGTATCAAAAGCTTTGTGAACCTGCCGCTGTTACGCTTGTTTAGAACATCTGGAAATGCACTCAGCAAGCGCATCTTGGACCAGGACGGTAAGATTTTGCGAGACGGACTGTCTGATGATTATGGCTAATGTGCGAATTTATTTGACTCGCACAGCTCGCGGTAACGGGTTGTTGTCAAGCGCTCAAGGGTGTCAATTTTAGGGTTGTTTGGCGCTTGGACTCGGGCGCCGATTGTCTCACTCTTTTAAACTGCTTGATCGATGCGCTAGTCGCGCTTATATGTCACGTTCATGTAACGCAGCGCGTCTATACTGCTGGCACCAACCTCATTCACTAGATCCAAATCCATTTAGGAAAAACAGATTTTGCCTCTTTTGGAGGCTTGTTCTGAGGTAGCCGCATGGCCGGTTCTTCAAGCTCTGACGCTAATTTCTTGCCGCTCGAAGGCCGGGTGTCCCGCCTCGATGTGGCGGAGCCTTCACTCTCTAATTCTCTGGGCGAGCCTTGTCAGCTGTCGGATTCATTCGATCCGACGGCCGATTTTTTTTGTCATCTGAAGCCCGGAGATATTGTCGGCGAGAGATATCGAGTGCAGTCACTGATCGGGCAGGGCGGCATGGGAATGGTCTACAAAGTCGAGCAGATTTTTCTTGGCAAAGAACTCGCGCTCAAGATTTTGCACAGTCGCACCGCCAGTGATGTAAGCGTGCGGAGGTTTCAACACGAAGCCCGGGCAGCATTTGGAATCGATCATCCCAGTCTTATTGCTGTTCACGATTTCGGATTGCTCGAGCAGCGAATTCCATTTCTCGTCATGGATTACGTAAAAGGGCGAAGTCTTGCTGATCGAGTAAAAATGCAGGGCACTCTTTCTGTGCAAGAAGCGGTGCCGCTTTTCCTCGGAATATGCTTCGGGCTTGGTTATGCGCACGAGCACGGAGTTATTCACAGAGACATAAAGCCGAGCAATATCATGCTCGTGGATGGTCTATCCGCCGGGGAAGACGGATGCGTCAAAATTGTCGACTTCGGTATCGCGAAATTTACGCAGAACGAAATGACCGAACTTCAGGCTCTGACCCGCACCGGAGAAGTATTTGGCAGTCCGCTGTACATGAGCCCTGAGCAGTGCTCTGGGACTTCTGTCGATCAGCGCTCGGACATTTATTCGCTTGGATGCGTTTTTTTCGAAATGCTCACCGGTACCACGCCTTTTGTCGGCGCCAATGCCCTTTCGACAATGATGCAGCACATGGGTGAAAATCCGCCCAGTCTAAAAGAAGCTTCGATGGGCAAGGACTTTCCGCCCGTTTTACAGCAGATTGTCTCTAGGATGCTGGCCAAACGCGCCGGTGATCGCTACCAGAATCTCAGCCAGGTTGCTGCTGATCTGGCGGCTTTAGAGCGCACGCTGGTCGATCCTGTCCTTCTGTCCACTGCAGTTCTGAAGCTTGATAAAGCTGAAGATAGAGGCGAGCAATCCGGGCTCGTCAGTTTGCCGAAACCTGTCGTCTACACTGCGACTGCCCTGATTATCGGTATTTCCGCTTGCCTCTCGTCGCTTATAACTACGGCTCAATTGGGTGCCGTAAATCATGAGGGTGAGCCGGTCGCGCCCGCAGTGCCATCGACGGGCAAGCATCTGGAGGAGGCAAAGCAGCTGGTCAATTCGTTGGAAACCAAGACAGGCAGACCCTCCGTCTCTGATAGAGCAATTTTTGCGGCTGTCAAAACTCGCTCGAGCTATGGAAGACTGAGTCTGCGCTTTTTAGACCTCTGCGAATCGAATTTGAACACAATTGCAGGCGCATCCTGGGTCGAACATCTCGATCTCATGGGCTGTGGCATCGATAACAGCAAATTGTATCTGCTGAGACATCTACCTAATCTCGCGTATATCACGCTCAGCAATTCCACTCTGGACGATGACGGTGCAATTGCTCTTTCGCGGTTTCCTCATCTTCTCGGCTTGAATGTTAGCTGGTCCAACATCACCAAGAAATCGATTGCGTACCTGACTCAGATGCCCAGTCTCAGATATCTGGAAATCGGCGGCACGCAATGTGATCTTTCCACCATCAAGCTATTGGCTGATGATGCCCGTCTTTTGAACTTAGACCTGCGGGGGATCTTCGGTGTAAATGATGAAAGTTTCGCGCCCATGGTCAACTCGCAGCTGCAATTTCTCAATGTCGAGAGTGTCGATATCGGCGACAAGGCTGCAGAATACTTTGCAAAGATGCCCAATCTTATGGTGATTTCTATCGGTGGCACGAAAATCACTCCGAAAGGCGTGGATGCGCTTCTCAAAGGCAGCAGGGTGAAAACAGTCCTGTACACTGAGACGTCTTCTTTGAGCCGCAACGATATACTGGGGCTGATTCGAAAGTATCCGTGTGTGCGCTTTGCCGAAGGATTCGAGCGGGGCGGCGACAACAAGCCATAAGCCGTCGGCTCCTGGTGAAAAGGCGGGGCGAAAAAAAGGGCGGGATTGAGCCCCGCCCTCTATGTTTTGTTTCTCTAGGCCTTGGCTTAGAGTCCTAGCTGTCTGGCAATAACCAGGCGCTGAATCTCGGATGTGCCTTCGCCAATTTCGCAAAGCTTTGCGTCCCTGAGGAAGCGCTCAGCCGGGAAATCTTCGATGTAGCCATATCCGCCGTGAATTTGCACGCAGAGATTGCAGCATTTGCTGGCTATCTCGGAAGCAAATAGCTTAGCTTGCGAGCCTTCCATGGTGACGCGCTTGCCGTGGTCTTTCATCCAGGCGGCATGATAGAGCATCAGTCTGGCCGCATGAATTTGAGTGGCCATGTCGGCCAGGTAGCCTTGAATAAACTGGTGTTTGCCGATCGGTTGACCGAATGATTCTCTCTGCTTGGCATAAGTCAATGCAGAATCGAATGCTGCCTGGGCAATACCAAGCGCCAGAGAGCCGATTGAAATACGTCCGCCCTCCAGTGTCATGAGGGCTTGTTTGTAGCCTTCGCCAACTTCACCGATCAGGTTTTCTTTCGGGATTTTGCAATTTTCGAAAGTGATGCTGGCTGTCGGCGAGCCGCGCATACCCATCTTCTTCTCGACTTTGCTGACGAAATATCCAGGCGTGCCTTTCTCGACGATGAAGGAAGAAATGCCCTTGCGGCCAAGGCTCTGGTCGGTCATGGCCATAATAATTCCCACATGCGCATCGGTGGCATTGGTGATGAATTGCTTGGTGCCGTTCAACACCCAGTGGTCGCCTTCCAGTTTGGCTGTTGTCTTTTGCATGGCGGCGTCGGAGCCTGTGCCTGGCTCTGTCAGAGCCCAGCAACCGATCCATTCGCCTGATGCCAGCTTAGGCAGGTATTTTTTCTTTTGAGCTTCGGTGCCGAACAGCTTGATCGGGTTTGTGCCGAGCGAGCAGTGAGCTGCATAGCTGAGACCCGTCGATCCGCAAGCGCGACCAATCTCTTCGCAAGCAATAGCGTAGCTTCTATAGTCCAGCCCCAGACCATCATATTCGTCCGGAACGAGAACTCCGAGGTATCCAAGTTTGCCTAACTCTGCGAATGTCTCGGCAGGAAAGCGTGCATTCTTGTCTACTTCTTGTGCTTTAGGAGCGATCTTCTCGGTCGCAAATGTGCGGATAGCTTCGCGAATGTCGTGATGTTCTTGGTCTAAGAACTCTCCGTATGGCAAAACATCGGAGGAGTTGAGGGTCGCGGTCACGGCGGTTCTCCTTGAATTAGTGCAAATGGCGCTCGTCAACAGCTACAAGCGATTTGCAGACTTTTGCGCGGTTGCGCAGAAATATGGCAGCGCAAAAGGGATGCCCATGATCGTATCGTGTAATGGGTCGAAACTGCCAGGATTTACTAATTTTTCAGGTGTTCGGGCTTACTTTCGGTAGCCGAAAAAGCCTTCAATTGCTTCGACAATACGGCTTGAGGCTTGTCCGTCCCCAAACGGATTGACCGCTGTAGCCATGCGTTTATAGCTGTCAGGTGTCGTGAGCAGTTCGCGGGCCGCCTTGACGATGCCCTGTTGCTCGACCCCGACCAGTTTTGCCGCTCCGGCGCTTACCGCTTCAGGGCGCTCGGTGTTGGTGCGCATGACCAGCACCGGTTTTCCAAGCGATGGTGCTTCTTCCTGGATGCCGCCCGAGTCTGTTAGTACGAAGTTGCAGCGCCGCATCGCGTAGACAAACGGCACATAATCGAGAGGCTCGACGCAAATAAGGCGATCGTGTCCGGCGAAAACAGGCTCTATGGAATCGCGAACGATAGGATTCTTGTGGATCGGATAGAAAATCTGTACGTCTGGAAACTCTTCGGCAATCACTCTCAAAGCGCGCGCAATCTCCGTCATGCTGGAACCCCAGTTTTCGCGGCGGTGCGCAGTCACTAGCAGAACTCGGTAACGTTCAAAATCCACATTTGCAAAGAGGTTGAGATCGACTTTCGACTCGTCGAGTCGGGAAGATGTGTCTAGCAAAGCGTCGATAACTGTATTGCCGGTCAGATATACGTTTTCGACGATATTTTCGCGCTTGAGATTTTCCACAGCCAGTGGCGTCGGCGCGAAGTGAAGACTGGCCAGCTTGCCCGTAATGCGCCTGGACATCTCTTCCGGAAATGGGTTGTAACGATCCTCGGTTCTCAAGCCCGCTTCCACGTGCCCGACCGGAATCTTTCGGTAGAAGGCGGCCAGGGACGCAGCCATGACGGTGACGGTATCACCTTGTACCAGCATCAAATCCGGTTGCGCCTGCTCGAGAACTTCGTCCATCGACTTGATAACTCGAGACGTCAAATCAGCAAGGGTCTGACCGTGTTTCATCAAATTGAGATCGTGGTCGGCTGTGATTCCGAACCACTTCAACATCTGGTCGAGCATTTCTCTGTGCTGCGCTGTAAGAGTGACAATCGGCTCCAAGAATTCCGATTTGCGCAAAGCATGAACCACCGGAGCAAGCTTGACAGCCTCCGGACGCGTTCCAAACACACACATCACGCGCCTTTTCATGCCTGGATTCTAACCCATTGGCAAAGACAATTTCAGCATTGAAGATGTCATCAAAACTCAATCGAAACACATGCGTTGTAAGTAGCTTTTCTGAGGCTAAGATCTATATGAAGACCACCATGGCTTCTGGAATCTGATAGACTCGTGGCAACTGATCTCAGTTACTTATGTCATATAGCTAGAGGTTGACGTGGACGTAATTGTTGAAGGAAAAATCACGCCGGAAGAAGGAATCGATGAGGTTATTCAAACCGTCATCGATCTCAAAGCGGTGCAGCATGCAATTCTGCGGGTGACCTGTGCTGACTCCGACTTGCAAGGAAGAGTCGCCTTTTCGCAAGGCGGATATATCCTGGGCGGTCAAGTTGCTGAATCGGGCGAAACCGGTTATGCCGCGGTCAAAAAGCTTCTGGAAGTGCGCAAAGGCAATTACGCCATTCTCGATCCGGGCCGCACCTATGTGCCCGAAGTAAACCAAAGCTTGTGGATTAAGGGTGAAAAGGTCATTGATCGCCTGCCGAATTTGCCGGAATCAGTCGATGATTTGCTCGATGCCAATCCGGAATCGCTTGCCCAGAAAGTAGAGCACACACCAATCGGCCGCATCGATATCAGAACGGATCGCTCTGAGGATGCAACGGGTGCGCCAGCTACGACAGTTGAAGACGTTAAGAGCAAGGCCCGCCAGCTGGACCTTTCCGGCGCCAAGACTGTTCAACAATTAGTCATTTACGCAATTGCGGCCATCGTTGGTACCTTCGTCGCGATCAACTACGGCAGCGATATCTACTTCTACATCATGAAAGCTCTCAGCGGCATGGGCGTGAGCATTTAGCTTTCTGATTCGGGCGAATTTTTGATGTCGTCAAAAGATGTGCCCTGGATCAATATCGAATTGGAGTGTTCTTCGCGCAAGCGGCGAACGTTGTTCTACGACTGCAGAAAAAATGCATTAAACGGCAAACCAGCTGCGCAAGCTGTTTGTACAAATTCTTCAGAGAGAATATTTCCGTCGACAGACGAAAGATTAGACAGTGAGAAACCTCTGCTAATTGCTTTCCATGGCGGTTCCGGACAACCTGAACAGATGGAAAAACTGACTGGATTCATTTCACTTGCCCAGCAGAATAATTTCTTTGTTGCTTATCCGGAAGGATTAAACCGCGCTTGGAACGACGGAAGAGATTTGCCGGCAAGAATGCAAATCGATGACGTCGAGTTCTTGATTAAGCTCGTCGACAACCTGTGCGAATCGTTTCCGGTAGACAGGAAGCGGGTTTACGCCTGCGGCATTTCCAACGGTGGATTTTTTGCGCAATACCTGGCGGCGCGTGCGCCAGGTCTCTTAGCCGCTGTAGGCTCTGTGGCTGCAACCGTTCACGAACCTATGCACAAGAAAATCGAGATTCCCAGACCGGTGCCGATCATGTTTGTCGTAGGCACCGATGATCCGGTGATACCCTTTAACGGAGGCGATATCGAACTGGCTCGCAAGAAATCGGGCTCCGTGGTTCCGGCAGAGGCTGGATTCAATTACTGGACTGCCGCCAATCATGCTGAATCTGAGTATTGCGAATCGCCTCTTCCTGTGCTGGATGCCGGCGATCCCACGCGGGTCTTGAAGCGTGTTTATGCTCCAAAAGAAAGTGGAAAACCCGTCGTTGCCTTCATTGTCGAAGGAGGCGGGCATGCCTGGCCTCTAGGCTGGCAGTATTACCGAGAGCGCTATATCGGTGCGACGAGCCGGCAAATTCATACCAGCAAAGAACTGTTTGATTTTTTCTGCGGATTTTCAAACTAAAATTAAAACTGCTGCCCAGCCAAACAGTTGATTCGAAAACAAGGTGCAAATGCTTCACGGACAAGGATTGAAAGTCGCTCTTATTTCACTGGTGGCGCTGGCATTGGGAGTGGCGACCGTTTACTTTCAGCCGAAGGTCAATCATGACGGCCCTATGATTGCCGCTATCTGCGGGCTTTTTCAGTCAGTGCTTACGCTGTGGGCGTGTTTCATCATCGCCCGCGCTAAAAGTCTGAGCAGCAAATGGGGATTCATTGGGCTTCTCGGGCTCTTTGGCGTGGCGATCTTGCTTTTCATTCCTGCCAAGAAGGGCGAAGCCGTTGATGATCATCCGGATTCGACCAATTAGGGCGGGACAGACCACATGTCAAAACGCTCTCACAGTGAAACCCATAAGATGCAAAGCATTGGCTGGCTGCGAGCGGCTGTTCTGGGAGCCAATGACGGGATAGTGTCGACTTCCAGTCTTCTTCTGGGCGTAGCAGCTGCGGGAGCCGAGCAGTCAAGTATTCTCATTTCCGGTCTGGCAGGATTGGTTGCCGGTGCTATGTCCATGGCTGCCGGCGAGTATATCTCCGTCTCTTCGCAGGCCGATACGGAGAAAGCGGCGATTGCCGAAGAGAGGCGCGAACTGGATGAGAATATCGGCGGCGAGAGCGCCGAGCTAGCCCGCATCTACATGCGCAGAGGTCTGGAGCCGGAGCTTGCCGAAAGAGTGGCCGAACAGCTCATGGCTAAAGACGCTCTAGGCGCGCACGCACTTGATGAATTGGGCATTACGGCTTCACTCATGGCCAACCCGCTGCAAGCCGCTTTGGCATCTGCAGCCAGCTTTGCTGCCGGTGCAGTTCTGCCTCTGATTGTCGCTATTGTTACTCCTGCCGCGATGATGACGCCGGCTATTGTTGTCAGCGCTCTTGTCTTGCTTGCATTTCTGGGCGGACTGGCTGCAAAAGTCGGTGGTGCGTCTATCTTTCCGGCGGTTATGAGAGTAACCGTTTGGAGTGCCCTGGCGCTAGCTCTGACATATACTGTCGGTCACTTCGCAGAAGGCTTGGTGACGAAACGCTGAGCTGGGCGAGTTTGCATAGCCTCTAATCTCGCGCGTAATAAAAGACGCGCGTTTTTTATTTTCCATGCCTTGCTACATGGACTCGTAGAAGATGCATTTGAAGTTTCAAAAAATGAGATCAAAAAATTGGAGAGATTAAACGAGGCTCACGAGAATCGCGCTAGAGATTACCGGTGTTTCAGAATGCGGTTTGCCCCACTTACGCGACAACAGCTCAAAGTCTCGCGCGACTAGCTCTTCTACTAAAAATAAGCCTCAGAAGCCTGAATTGGTGAGGTTTCTTATTCATGATCAACAGCCTGGCCAAGTTTCTGACAGTGATTTAGATCCCCCATAAGGCTAAAAGAAGAGGTTGCTTGACAACTGTTTATTTCATTAGGCTGACTTCATAGTTCATTTTCACCACACAACACAGAGACGTACAGCACCCAAAAACCTCATTGCCTTTCGGCTACCGGCAGTTTTCTCTACAGCGCTTGCGCTGAGGATATGACCGTCGCAGCCAAACAAGCAATCCGCAGCCAGTCGCCAGCGAAAGCAACGGCTAGCGAAGCGGTGAGTGTGTGGTAGTCAGCGAGCACGAAGGTGGTAGTTTTCTCCCTTTCTGACCTCTGTCATCAGCGAAATCTAGGCCCCCAAGCTGATGAACTTCGATGCTCAATGGTGCCTGCCGACCGGCAAAGCACTTCTAGTCGCCGCGTTTTTGCACCGGTGGCAATACTGACTGAAAGCAATCGGCGAAGGGCGCATGCATTGCGTTCCTGCAGTTTCAGCCGCTTGCTTATCCGGGAAGTGGAGATTGGGGCATTCGGGCTCCCACTGCTGTCGTAGGGGAAGGGAAACCAGGCAGCAGCCCAGTGTCACGTGGTTTTGAAGTTCGCTGCGTAGGCGACGCCATGTGACACACATCACTAGCTTGCGCGATTCGGTATCTGTGCAAACGGATAGTCGAGCGCGTTTTTGTTCAACCAAAAACGAAAGGAGGTTACGCCATGTATTGCAAAAATGCAGCTAAGCATGTCGCGGCGTGGCGTAGCTGCCTCGCTCGACGAACGCACGGACGAAACGACAAACAGTACACGCGATTCCAGCACACGACTTCGGAACGGTCTATCCGGGGTGCAGTGGCTGGCTTCGTTTTCATCAACCTGAAAGACCGAAAGGAGGTAAGCAGCCATGAATAAGAAGCCATTCACAGTTTCTGAATCTGATTTCGCGGCGTGGCTCGTTTGCCACCTGCGGTACTTGTTCAGGAGCATCGGAACGAAGAAGTCTCAGCCGTCACTGCAGAAGGTGGTCGGTGATGGGACTCACGAAGCCGTTGCTGTTGAGGACGCGACTGAGCGCGCCGCCATCGTCGAAAAGCATGTCGAGCGTCTGCCCGAAGAGCAGCGCGCGGAAGCGAAGAAGATGATGGAGTCGCAGATCAAGGTCGCCGATCAGCAGGACGAAGACGAAGAGCCGGTCATCGGTGAGGAGAAGGAGAAGCTCGAGCGTTGGCGTGTCCCCGGTACCGACCGGGAATTCGTCATGAAGTCGGACAAAATTGGGTGGGGCACTGATGACCTCGGTCGTCAGCACCTGCGCATCACCGACCGCAAGAGCGGGCTGAATCCTGACTGGGTGGTCTGGAAGACCAAGATGGAGCTGTCTTTCGCTCGCTTGGAACTGGCGCGACTGGAGAAGAACCGGGACGCTGTTGCGACCCGCGTTTCTAAACTGGAAGCGGAGGTGGCCACTCTCGAAGGCGGCGCTCGCGCTGCTGCAGAGAAGAAGCTGCCTTACCAGCGCGAAGTGCTGGCCAGGGAGAAGGCGAAGGCGGACGAAGCGCTCATCGTGGTCAAGAAACTTGCGGGCAAGCTGAAGCGCCAGATCCGCAAGTACGAGCGTGTGCGCACGCAGTTGTTCTTCTTCGCAATGGTGGCCGAGCAAACTCGGGACTTCCACCAGGCGTCACAGCTGTGCGCGCAATTCCTGGGCGAAGTGTCCACGGAGGAGCGTGCACATGTGGAGAAGCTGAAGGAGGATTACCGGAAGTACGAGCGAGTGCGCACGCAGTTGTTCTTCTTCGCAATGGTGGCCGAGCAAACTCGGGACTTCCACCAGGCGTCACAGCTGTGCGCGCAATTCCTGGGCGAAGTGTCCACGGAGGAGCGTGCACATGTGGAGAAGCTGAAGGAGGATTACCGGAAGCACTTCGGGCAGCCTGACCGTGAGCCGGACCCCAACGGGTTCGGTTTCTGGTACAAGCCCGAAATGGGAGCGGAAGCACTGGAGCGTTATCTCGAGCAGATTCCTGAAATGGAAGAAGCTCGGGCCGCTCGCGATGCGGATGCGACCACCGGCGGTCACTGCTTCGACTGCGACTACCGCGATTCTTGCCCGGCTTTCAAGGCATGGCAGGAAGCGCGCAACGGCTCCAACCTGATTCCTCTGCGGGTATCCGTGCCGGCAAAGGGTGGGGAGGAGAAAACGGCGTGAGCTTGGCGTAAGCAGCGTTGGAAGGCAAAGCCTGAGAGCGCTGCGTGCGGACTTGCTCACAAACACCTGGCGGCTGGGCGTCAATGGAGACGCTCAGCCGTTCAGGTGTGTTGTTCAACCATCGACAAATGGAGTGACAGACATGAAAAACGGCAATTCGATGACGCTGCTCGGCGAGACGTCCGTCGGCCGCAGCGAGATGCCCTCGGCTCTCGATGCGGAAACGCGGCGCCAGATGGGCAGTGACCAGATGCTCGTGCTCAACGCCGCCGACTACGGTGTTCCCGCCGGGCTGTCCGGTCGGCTGATCGGTCACCCGGCCGGCTACCGTACCTACGGCGACGACCGCAACCCGCCGGAAGGTCTGCTGGCCATGCTGGCTCTCGGGCAGATGCAGCGCGGCGAGCAGCCGTGCATCTTGCTGGACGACAGCGAGGTGCAGGCACCGATGAACTAACCGCTCAGGGGCGACCCTCGAGCGCAAGACGACGAGCAGGCATGTCGAAAGGCATGCCTGCTTGTTTCCGCAGGAGTAATGCTTATGACCAAAATCGGACCCAAAACGACGCAAGTCGTGCTCATGTCCTTCGGGTTCAAGCAGCTCGAAGACTCGCGCTCGGAGGTGCTCGACCAGGTGACGAACCTGTGCCGGCGCCTGTCCTGTGCGCAGCTCGTCGTCGATGTGAGCGGGCTTCCCAACCCGCACTACATCGATGAGCTTCGCCCTTTGACGGGGCGGGACGAGCCCATTGGCGCCTACCTCATGCAGCAGCCGGAAACCGTGCGACTCCTGGACTGCGTCCGCGAGCAGCTCGGCATCTTGCTGAACGGCTATCAGGAGCGCGGCAACAACCATGGGATGGTGCTCATCGCTTTCCGCTGCACAGGCGGCAAGCATCGCTCGCAGTTCTTCGCGGAACGCGCGGCGGTGATGGTGAAGGAAATCGTCTCGGGGTGGGCTGAACCCGCGAATGTAACGGTCGAGCACGTGCGAGACAAGTGGGCGAGTCTGTAAGGCGGCTCGGACCGGCACAAACTGCCTCGGCGGTCAGTGTCGGACGAGCCTTTCTCAACCTGGGCGAGCGCTAAGGCGCTTGCGAAAAGGGGACTTTATGTGGGTAGTCAAACTCTCCAACGGGCGTGGCCATGTGGAGTGGTACGAGTCTCTGTCCGTGCGCACGCAGGCTGAAAGCAAGGCCGATGCGCGCCAGTTCTCGTCGCAAGAGGAAGCCGAACAGAGGGCGGATTTCTGTCAGCGGCATGCTGACGCCTTCTCCGGCGCCTTCTACGACGAGGGCAAGGGCAGGTACACGCTGACGGCAACGGTCGAGCCTGCCTAGCCAGCAGGTCCAACCCTTGCCGTGGCGCACTTGCTGACAAAATCTAGGAGGAACCATGGAAAAACGGAAAGCTGCGGTAATCATCGCAGACACCGGGTTCTCCCCGGATTCGCTGGCGGGTGCCACGCGTATCCTCGGGGTGTATGACCTGGTGCAACGCCGGTGCGTAATCGGCAATCCCTGTGTGACGGATGCCACCGACCTCGGTGCCTTTGCCGGCGACCCGCACAAGCACGGCTCGTTCGTGCTCAAGGCGCTGACGGCTCTGGACCCCGATGTGCCGGTGGTGCTGATCCGCTCGCATGACCCCGAAGAAGGCATCATCCGCACGACCTGGCAGAACGGCAAGCCGGTGTCGGACGGGTGGACGGAAGCTTACCTGTGGGCGGTGCGTCTGTGCCAACTGCATGGTCTGGCTTCTGTCGCCAACTTCTCCTTCGGGCGAGTCTTTCACGCTGCCGACGGTACGGGCTGGGATGCATTCCAGTTCGCCAAGGTGGTGGGAGAGGGCAAGCCCGGTCACGTCATCGTCGCGGCTGCCGGCCCCGGCGATGGACGTGCAGCACACGCCGCATTCAGCGCCGTCGACAACACGGCGACTGCAGTTGCGGTGCAGCAGAATGAAACGACGACCTACAACTTCTGGACTAAGGTCAATGGCGCTGCCGAAAAGGACGCGCAGGACGACTGGGTTCTGGAGCTGTGGCGAGGCGGCTCTCTTCTGCTGCGGCAGGACGGCGCGCATGTTCCGGTCAATTTCTGGAACGGGCGCAAGCAGCTTCAGTTCAAGCTGGAAGGCGAGGGTCGCACGACACTCGTCGTCAAGCTCAAGGACGCAACGGTCGGTGAGCGTGGCTTCGAATGCTGGCTGGCGACGGGCGATGCTCGTTTCCTCGACCACATCGATGACACGTACATCGTCGAGCCGGCTGCTTTTCCGTCGGTGATCGCGGTCGGTCTCAAAGCCGGCAGCTACTCATCGGCGCAGAGGTTGCCGGGCTGCAAGCCTGATGTCCTCATCGACGGCGGAGGACCAATCAGTTTCCGGCTGCCGGAAGTCGTCGTCAAAGTGGTGCGGATTCTCGAAGAGAACCCCGGTCTGGATGCTCTCCAGGTCAAGGCTCTGCTCGGAAAGTATCCGCTTCTCGCGTGGTGAGCGCAGCGGCTCAGGTGTTTGCGTAACGCCTGAGCTGCTCATCTGGAGCAATTAAGAAAAAGCACGGACGCAACCGGGCTTTGAATGAGGTTAATCATGTATGCCTATCGAACTGAGAAAGTGTGGGCAATTCCGCTGATTGCCGGACTCTGCCTGCTCACGCTGAACTACACCGACGGACTGCTGCAGGTCAGCCCACGTGATTACATGCAGTTCTTCGAGGTGTTCGGCTTCATTCCGGAGCTGATGGTGGAGGCGCTGAAGGAATGGGACGTGGAAATCGTCGGACTCACGCTGTTGCAGTCGCTGACGTACACGTTCCTGCATGCAAACCTGCTTCACTTCACGGTGAACATCTGCTTGCTCTTCCTCTTCGGCCAGCGGGTCGAGCGCTACTTGGGCGGTTTCCGTTTCCTGGTCTTCTACCTGGCAATGGGCATCGCAGCAAGTCTGGGTTCGACTCCGTTGAAGTCCACGCCGGTGAGTATCGTCGGGGCTTCCGGCGCGGTGATTGCTGTCATGGGCGCTTATGTCGCTCATGTCTGCTTCACTCGCGGCCGCACTCGCCTGGACGTGTTCGTCGGTATCTTGGGAGCGCTCTACGCGCTCTTCAAGTTCGCTGAGAATGTCCTTCTCATGGCTGAGTCGCGGGCTGGCGGTTTCGACTCGATGATTGCGTTCGATGTGCATGTTGCCGGTTTCATCGCCGGCTTCGTGACGCTGAGCGCCGTCATCCTCGTGCAGCGCCGGCGCAACCGCATCCGCATCAGCCCGGTGGCGACAGCGGGCTAAATCAAGGAGAAATCGCATGTCTGACAAAATCCGCTTCCTGTCGGTCGACGAGGTCGTCGCCCAGCAGGAGCTGCAACTCGCCAAGTACGCAGGCGGCGTGCCGGGCATTCGTGACAGTGGTCAGCTGGCCGCTGCCGTGGAGCTGCCCGCCATGACGCACCATCTGACTGGTTCTCTGAATGCGGCGGCGGCCGGTTACCTGACCTACCTCGTCCGGGACCACGTCTTCGAGCAGGGCAACAAGCGGATCGGTCTGGCCTCGGCGCTCATCTTCCTCGCCGTGAACGGCTACAAGGTCAACGCCTCCAACGAGGAGCTGACCGAGCTGGTCATGACGATGGCGTCGGTGGGCAACAGCCGCGAGGCGGTGGAAGCGTTCTTCGACGCTCACACCGAAGCGGTCTCGCCGATGTCGCTCGACGATGCCAGCGCCTGGATGCACGGGGCTTTCGCTCCCACATTCATCGAGCTGGCCAAATGACAGGCGGCTGACCGGCACTGCCCTGGCAGAGCTGGAAATCCGCCACCACCGCACGAAAGGAGGCCGACAATGGACATCCACTCGGGTGGCGCTTACCCGGCTTCCAAGCTGACGAACTTCGCGCCCAACGCCTTCCTCTTCCGCAACATCCAAGTGGCGGGAATGGAGGGGCTCTTGCAAGCGTTCAAGTTCGACAAGCCGCACATGCAGATTCACGTCTGCAGTCTGTTCGGCATGGCAGCGAAGAAGCGGGGCGCAAAGCGCAATTGGCGACGCGAACAAACGCTCTACTGGCAGGGGCAGGAGCTGGACCGGCACGGACCGGAATACCAGCAATTGCTCGACGAGGCTTACATGGCGATGTTCTCTCAGAACGAGGGGGCTCGCCGTGCGCTTCTTGCCACGGGCGCAGCGACGCTGACCCATTCGATCGGGAAGAAGAAAGAGTCTGAGACGGTGCTGACCGAGCGCGAGTTCTGCTCGCGCCTGATGCGCCTGCGCAGTCACTTTCAGGCGCTCGAGAAGAAGAAGTAACTCGGAGATTCTTTCCGGGGAAGGCTGCTGCGCATCCGCGCAGTCGGTCAGCGCTTGAGGTGCAAACCCTCTTGAGCCGACGTTTTCGGCAAAGCGGCGACACCGCTATCTGTAGCAAAGGAAATCCGAAAGCAAGGCAAGCGGTGAGCTTGTCTCGATTAAACGCGCCGTCGCAGCTCGCTTTCAGCAGCGGCGGTCATCCTGAGAGGTTACGAAAATGAGTACATCACCTGGAAAACAGTTCAAGGTGTACGCCGAAGTCGGCGACATCATGGGCTTTGAAGTATCCGTCATCAACTACGAGAAGGGGCTTGTCATCGGCGAGCTGGACACCGGCGAAGGCTGCGTGCTCCCGTTCGGTCAGCTGACAGCCGACCGACTCGACAGCCTGCGCGAGCCGCATGGTGAAGACGGCGGTTCGGAAATCGTGGTGCGCGTCCTGGACGCCTACACGGACAGCCGTTCCCGCCGTCGAATCCTCGTGAGCGAGCGCGCTGTGGAAGACCGCGTGTTCCACCAGTACGTCGACCGCAACACTGCCGAATCGGAGGTCGTGCCCACCAACATGGTGCCGGCTGAAGTTCTCGCCAGTGCTCGCCAGAAGAAAGTCCTCAACCATACCGTTCGCGGTACGGTCGTCGGCGATGCTCCTGGCGGCGGCAAGCGGGTGGACATCGGCAAGTTCGTCGCCATTCTCTCACGGGAAGAGTTCGCAGGCGTCAGCCCCGGCTCTCTCCGCAAGGGCGTGGTGGTGAAAGTGAGGTTCTTGGAAGTTTCCGAGAACGGCATCACGCTCACCCGCAAGGGCGTGGCGTAGATGTGCATGACTGCTGCCGCTTCGGGTGGCTGGCGAAAACCAGCTATCTGAGGCGGTCGCGGTCTAACTGTGAGGAGTAATGAGATGAACTTCGAATATGCACTCGCAGGACCGGGTGGGCTGATGCTCATCCTGCTCGTGGTGGGCTTGCTCATCAACGCCTTCAGTTACTGGCTCTACAACGCGGTGCGCAACCTCGTTGTCCAGGCGCTGGAGGAGAACGATGGGCTGGCTGGTGACCACACTGTCGCCACCTACGCCAAGCTGCTCTACAGCGAGGCGATGCGCGGCAAGTTCTTCACGCCTTCCTCTGCGGTCAGCGGCAATCGCGCCAACGACCGCATTTGCCGGCGAGTGGAACGTTCGGCGGACTACGCGCGCATCAAGGAGCTGGCCTCCTGGGTGCGCGACCTGCCCCCGCCGCTCAACCTCATCCCCTACTGCGTCTAGGTTCCAGGCGCTCTCTGACGCAGATATAGAGAGCGCCGATTTCGAAGAGAGGAAGTATATGCCATGCGTTACGACAACGGTGTATACCGTGCGCTGCCGAACTGGTGGCAACGGTTGTCGTTCTGGTACACGCGACTGTGCGCTGTGCTCCTTCACTGGAGGCAGAAGTACGGCGATTTCCCGTACCAGTACCACCTCGACCGAGTAGTCGGGGTAGCTGTGCGTTTCGGCATCACCGACCTGCCCTTCCTGAAGTCCTGTCTGGGTCACGATCTTCCCGAAGATCAGAAGACTCCGGCCTGGCTTCTGGGGCTGATCGGCATGTGCCGGCAGGCGCGCAGTCTCATCTTCGGCGTCACCGATGAGGACGGAGCCACACGCGAAGAGCGCAAAGCGAAGACCTATCCCAAGATACGGTCGACGCCGCGCGCCACGACGCTGAAGCTCTGCGACCGCATCGCCAACGTCGAGGAGTGCATCCGCAGCAAGAACCGCAAGCAGCTGGAGAAGTATCGGGGTGAGCAAGCTCACTTCCGGCACGAGTGCTACCGGCTCTGTGACCGCGAGGCTGCTCCCTTGTGGAAGCATCTCGACGGGCTCTTCGCTGCCAACCCGGCGTGATGAACGCCGCCGAAGCCGCTCGCGGGCAACGGGTGCAGCAATGCACTCGCTGTCCGCGGCGGTAACGGTCTAAGTCTTCGGCTGGCGAAAGACGCGACTGGTGAAGTTGCTTCCGTAGCCATCCGGTGGACTCCTATCTGCTGACTCATATCTATATATAAGCGCGAGTCAGTAGTTATGAGTTCATCGGCTGACGCTGATTGCTCATGACCAAATTTCTTGTGAAGGAAATCACTATGAAACTCTATGCGGTAACAACCCAAACCCTCGCGCTCTATGCCTTCAAGCAGGCAGGTGGCAGCGGCGTGCCCGCCCTGAACGACCATCTGGGCGAGCTGTGCCACCCGGTGCTGGCTGACGCCTGCGCCTCATCGGTGGAAGTCTCCGAGAGCCTGGAAGTGAAGGAGGCGCTCGCCGCCGTCTTCCACATCGAGTACGACGACGAGCTGCATGCCAGGCTGGTCGCCGAGGGGCACATCAAGGACGGTCAGCCCGACAATTTCGGCAAGCCGCGTCTGGCGGTGAGCGCCTTTGCCGCAGCCACCCTGAACCGGCTGGCTCTGGTGACGGTCTCCTTCCCGAAGCTGGATGTGCTGATTCGCAACCTTCGCCCCGCCAACGAGCTGCTCAACTAACGCAAGTACCAACGCCTCAGCGCGAAAGGAAAGCCGCCATGATGATCGACACCGGAGAAGGTCGTCTCGTTCTTGTCGACGACCATTACTTCGACGCGCAGATCTACCCCAACCGCCCCAAGGTTCTCGTCGAGTTCCGCGTCGGCTGGGTGGAGTGGACGACGCTCGTCGAAGGGCTTCACTACCACGTCTTCGACAAGGACGCGGCTGGTGAAGAAGCGCTTCTGGCTCGGGCCATCGCCGATGGCTACTCGATCGAGACCGGTCAGCTCAAGCTGCAGAAGGCGCTCGGCGGCAGTTGCTGACGAGCACGAAGACAAACACGCCGCTGCAATCCGGCAGTGGGCTACAGCAATGGAGGTTCCGATGAAGAATCGCAACGTTACTCAGGTCCCCGTCATCCTCACCGCAGACCAGGTCGGCAAGCTTCTGGCTCCCTTTCGGGGACGGCAGCGGCTGGTGCTCATGGTCGGCATTCCTGGCTCCGGCAAGAGCACCGTCGCTGATGGCATCGAGAAGCAGGGCGGTTACATCCGGCTCAGCTACGATGCCATTCGCCTGGCGCTCTACGGTGATGCCAGCGATCACGGCGGCGAGGGCGAGGTCGGCAAAAAGTTCCGCGAGGAGCTGCGCGCCGCCCTCACCTCGGGGAAGTCCGTGCTCGTCGACAACACCAACTTCCTCACCGACATGCGCACGCACATCATCGACATCGCGCGCCAGTGCGGAGTCTCCGATGTGCATCTGGTGGTGATGAAGGTGCCGCTGCCGCTCTGTCTCGAGCGCAATCGCGCTCGCAGCAGGGTGGTGCCCACTCGGCAGGTGCGCCAGATGCACTGGCTTCTCGCCGAGAAGAACTGGCCCAGCGGCAAGGAGGGTCGCATGACCATCCTGCGTCCCGGACCGGCTCCCCACACCTACAGCGTGGGCGGCTTCGCCGCTGCCTACGCCGGAGGTAAACCGAAACACACGCAGCCCCGCAAGGAGACCGCAATGAAGACCAACGACCAGCGGGGCTACGTCGCGTTCGGCGACGCTGCCCGCAAGATCGGCATCCAGTCGCAGTACGCCTCGCGCTACGTGCGTGGCGACGGTGACCATGCCAATTGCGGCAGCGACCCGGCCCTGGGGCGCCAGCTGCGCTTCATCGGCGACCCCGCCGACTACCACGAGCTGCTCATTCACGGCGACGATGTCGAAGACTTCGTCGCTCGGGTGCGCGCGGCGAAACAGAAGGAGGGCGGCTTGTTCGCCTTTCTCAACCAGGCAAAGGAGGGTTCCCATGGCGGATGACAAACCGGCGGGAATTCCTCCCGCCATTCTGGAGCAGGCTCGCGAGTTGGCTGCCTTCGTCGACGTCGTCCCCGGCGTCGATGCACTGGCGGCCAGGCTCTGGGATGCTCAGCAGAAGCAGCGCACGCTGCGCGTCAAGCTGGGCGTCGATCCCACCGGTTCGATGCTCCATCTCGGACACGCGGTGCCGCTGCGCTTGCTGCGCCGCTTCCAGGACCTCGGACATCAGGCTGTGCTCGTCATCGGTGGTTTCACTGCCACCATCGGTGACCCCACCGGCAGAGACAAGACTCGCCCCCGGCTCAGTCTGGAGCAAGTCGAGGAGAACGCTCGCACCTTCATCGGGCAAGCGGGACGGATTCTCGATGTCGACAAGCTGGAGGTGTTCTACAACACTCCTCTGGGCGAGATGACGCTCAAGGACCTGGTGCCGGTCTTGCAAGCTGCCACCGTCAACCAGTTGCTCGCCAAGGACATCTTCGGCAAGCGCATGGAAGACGGCGGTTCGCTTGCCATTCTGGAACTGCTCTACCCTCTGCTGCAGGGACATGACAGCGTTTCTGTGCGAGCGGACATCGAGCTGGGCGGCAGCGACCAGCGCTTCAACGTGCTGATGGGAAGGCAGATGCAAAGCCACTTCGGACTCGAGCCGCAGCTGGCGATGCTGACGCCCATCCTCACCGGCACGGACGGCGAGACCAAGATGTCCAAATCGTTCGGCAACTTCATCGCGCTGGACGATGAGCCGAACGATGTCTTCGGCAAGGTGATGCGCATTCCGGACCGGCTGATTCTTGAGTACACGAGGCTGGTCACGGTGCTGACGCCGTCTGAAATCGAGGCTGCCCGCAAGCGTCTCGAGGAGGACGGCGAGAACCCGATGGTGCTCAAGCGCGAGTGCGCCACGCAGGTGGTCCGTTTCATCCACGGCACCGGCGCGGCGCAGGAAGCGTTGGAGCACTGGAATCGCGTTCACAGCCAGCGGGAAGTTCCTGCTGATATGCCATCGCACGCGGTGGCAGCGCCGAGCCGGCTGGTCGACGTCATGGTGGCTTGCGGAATCGCTCCCAGCAAGGGGCAGGCTCGCAAGTTCATCCAGGGCGGCGGCGTCAAGCTGGATGGCGTCAAGGTGTCCGACACGGAGATGCAAATCGAAGTGCCGGGTGCCGATGGCTCCGTGCTCTCGCACGGCAGGCGGCAGTTCGTAAGGCTGACCGCCTGAATCGGGCTTGGCCAAACCCGAAACACGGCAATCTCTCGAATGCGAGCAATCGCGAGTAATCGTTGCCATACCCACCCGAGGCGAGTGTGTCGAGAGCACTCGCTTCGGACACGGCTCTACACGCAATGCCGTGAATCACAGGAAAAACTGCAATGTCGAAAGCTTCAGTCACTCACATGGTGGACAGGAAGATCGTGAAGAGCACGGGACCGGTGGCCATCGCTGACGCGGGCGGGCATGCCAATGCCCTCACCATCGTCGGTGTCAGCTACAAGCCGCGCAAGATGGACAAGTTCCATCGCGACGCCCGGGCGCTGCGTTCCGGAACGGTGGATGCTTCCGTCCAGGCGTTCCTGCTCGGCGCCGACGGCAAGGTGATCTCCGAGCCGGGTCTGGTGTACTACAACCAGCCCAAGTTCGCGGACGGTGTCGTGGAGTTGGTGCCGGTGGGTCCGCTCTCGGATTTCCACAGCACCATCAACATGAAGCTCAACTGCATCCCCGAGGGCGTCGAGCGCATCCGGCTGGTCTCCAGCGTGCACGAGGCCAAGGAGCGCGGTCACCACATCGGCATCTTCGGTGTGATGGCGCTCTACATCGTCGACGCCGGCAAGAAGCCGCTCACTATCCAGCTCTACGAGGGCTTCGGCTTTGGCGCCGGTGCTGTCGTTCTCGGCGATCTCTTCGTCGCCGACGGCAAGTGGCAGTTCCTGGCGTCCGGAGACATCATCGTCGATGGTCTGCCCGCGCTGTGTTCTACGCACGGCATCGAGGTCAAGGAAGAGGAAGCTTCGGCTGAAGCCGCAGCTTAATCGACCGAGACTGCGTTGGCGCGCTAACAAAAAACGTTCCTGGCGCTGGGGCTGGGGGCGTTTTCAACCATACCCCAGTAGCACTACCTGTAGTGCGTTAACTAAATGGAAAGGAGCAAAATGAAAGCGAACAACAACCCGATCCGCCTCAGCGGCCGGGTGTTCGTCGACAAGCTGCTCGCTGTGAAGCTGCCGTACTATGCGCTGGAAAATGTCCGGGTTCTCCGCGAGGGGGATCTGAAGCTCATCGCTGTGCCCGACCAAAAGGGGCATGGCTACACGGGCTTCATCCGGGCGTGGATCTGGCAGGAGAACGGCAAAGGTGGCGGAAACTGGCGCAATCTCGCAATCCGCGAGAAAGCCGGTACCGAAGCCATCTATCACGGCGACGTCTTGATGGTGGAGAAGGCTCGCGAGGTGATGAACCACCTGGCGGCCCTCCGTGGAACCATGGCGACCAAGCGCGAGAAGGCGAGGTACTACTTCGTCCGTTACGACTCGAGCCGCGTCGTCCCGACTTACGCCCCGCCCGTCGAGGCCAAGCCCGCAGCCGCAGTCAAGCCTGCGCCTGTGGTCAACCCCGCGCCGGCACCCGCCGTCGTGGAACAAACCGTGGTGGTCGACGCCCCCACGGGTGGTGCCACAACCGTAAGCGTCGCTGTGTCAGTCCAGGTGGTCACCCGACCGGCCGAGACTGCCACTCCGGCGAAGACGGCGCCTGGCGCTGCAAACGGCACCGGCAAGCGCCGGCGTCGCGGCAGGAAGGAAGACCCCAACCAGGGTCGCCTGTTCGACTAGGCGCAAGCCCGGAAGACAAATCCTTCGACAAAGCCGTCGGCTGTCCGGTGGGAAGGCGAGGTCACTGACTGTGACGCGCTTTCTCACCGGCAGCATGGCGGTCCATGTGACCAATCAATCTGATGGAGCAATCCAAATGATCAAGCTGACCACTTACGGAATCGCCAATGGACAGCGCTTCAACACGAAGACCGCGGAGCTCTCCAGGCTCGCTGCCTTCGGTGCGCTCTCCCGCTTCATCGGCATCGGCAAGATGACCGCGTGCCTCGACCCGAAGCACCTGAATCCGGCCGCCGTCTCGACGGCGAATTCGCTGGCGTTCTGGCGCGAGGGCCCGATGCACGAGGAGATCGCCGAGTTCGAGGGCGACGCCGCCGAGATCGCGGAACTCGCTGCCTTCTTCCGCTACAGCAACGACAGCGACGAACTTCGCGAGGCGCTGCGCCAGCGGCTCTTCTGCGATGTCCTGCCCCAGATGCTGTTCCTGTACACGAGCCAGAACACGATCGGCGGGCCCAGCTGCCGCGCCATCATCCTCATGTACATGGCGGGCATCGACAACGCCGCGGACTTCATGCGCGCCGGCATCATGCACGATGTCGACACGCTGGTCACGGCGCTCGAGCTCTGGCAGGAGGAGAAGGCGGCCGGTCGCGAGACCACGCTTGCCGACATCCTCAAGCCGGTTGCTGCTGCGGCCTAAGGCTTGGTGCGGCTAACTCGCGAGAGCTGGCTTGCAAATTCGCAACGCTTCTCACAAGAGGAGATGTCGACATGAATTGCAGAATGGGTTGTGGTGCTTGCTGCATCGCTATCAGCATCAGCTCGCCGATTCCGGGAATGCCTGAGGGCAAACGGGCCGGTGAGCGTTGCCTGCACTTGCGTGCCGACAACCTCTGTGGGTTGTTCGGTAAGCCCGAGCGTCCCTCCGTCTGCTCCTCGTTCCAGCCCATGGCTGACACGTGCGGGCAGACGCGGGACGAGGCTTTCCGCTTGATTGCGGAGTTGGAGGCGGTCACTCGTCCTCTCTGACCCGGTAGCAATACCGGTGGTAGTACCTGCGGTGCCGGCGTGGCACTGCCGACAGCATTGGTGAGGGTGTAGACGCCGGGCTTGCCTGCTCGGCGTCTGTGCCCAACCGGCCCGGAAAAGAAGAAATGGCGATGCTGCCGGGTGCGGTGGTGATTGCGCGGAGCGTTTCCGTGCACACCGCATCTGGTGGCGTTGCCGAGACCGCATTGCGGACTACACATCCGCAAAAGCGAAGGGACAGAAATATGCCAAATAAAAATGCAACTACAATTGCTGTCGTTCTCGGCAGCGGTTTGGCAGCTGACGGTAGCGCTCACCCCGTAACCGCGATGCGTGCCCGAAGCGCAGCACAACTGCTGCGCGAACAACCGGTCAAGCTGATCTGCTCCGGCAGCCGTCCTCCGGACGATGACGGAACGCATGGTTCGACCGAAGCAGAAGTGATGGCTGAAATCGTCAGGTCCGAAGGCATCGAGCCCTCCCGGATTCTTCTCGAGGACCAGTCATTCGACTCATTCGGCAACGCCATCTTCACGGCACGCCGATACCTGTCACAGTGCCAGCCTGGCACTCTATACGTAGTCACATCCGAATTCCACATTCCGCGCGCCCTGTACATCTTCAGTCAGGTGCTCGGTCCGGAGTGGGAGGTGATTGCTTACGGAGTGCCGGATTGGGAGCACGAGGATCGGCAGCCCGGAGCCCCGGCCGCCATGCAGCGTGCTCTTGCGTTCTTCGCCGACATCGAGGCCGGCGACCTGGATACTTGCGAGAAGAAGCTGTTCAGCATCATTCCTGCCTACGCGAGTCGGCGGGCGGCCTGAGCAGTTTCACCACAGCGTGAAGTCATCGTCATGTCACTTCGAAAAAGGTGGCATGACGATGAGCTTCCATGGGACTGATTTCCCAATGCAACAGAAAAGGCAAGGTCGCTGCGGCGGCTTTGGTAGGAGTTGATACACAAAAAACCAAACGGAGAAACCTATGAATCGCAAGACAAACCACCCGTTCGCCGTCATCGATTTCGCGCGAACACTCTACACGTGCATGGATGTCACCTGCCCTTGCGGCGGCAACTTCCATGTTCACGGTGAGAAGGACGGTCCCTCGACGCAGCACATTCGCTGCCCGTTCTGCAAGGATGTGCTGAGCATCGGCGCTGACGTCAACCTGCTCGGCGAGCGGGAAAACTTCGACGCCAATGTCGGGCTGCACGCCTACATCCAGTGGAAGGGCTCGAACGTCGTCATGACTGCACATTGCAAGTGCAGCCAGACTTTCGAGATCGCCAGGGATTTCGCATACAAGTGCGACTGCCCGCATTGCGGCGCTCACTACCACTGCGAATCCCGGCTCGAGGTCGCCAAGCTGAACGCCGAGGAAGCCGCCGCCATCGCCAATATCAACGAGCCCGAGAAGGACTACGAAGATATGGATGAGACCGAACGCGCTGCCTACGACGCGAAAATGGAGGCGCTCGCCGCCGAAGAAAGGAAGAACCGTCTGTCGTCCTTCAAAGGGCTGGCAGCCTTCGAGTTGGGTCACCTGGTAGAACCCGGTTCGCAGCTCGATTACGCTCGCGCCCTCGACGGCAGGGCTGTTCCTGGCTTCGCCTACTTCGACGGGACCCGGCGCGCAGTGGTGCTCCACGAGCTGTCCTCCTCGTTTCAGTTCGGCGGCGCCCACAAGGAGGGACTGCTCATCCTCCCGGATGTTCATGTGCCGAACCCCGTCGTCATGATTCACGGGCACAGCCATCGTCCGACGGCCAACAAGCAGCAGAGCTGAGCTTCGGCTCCGCTCTGCTCCGCGGCTTCCGGAAGTTTCGGGTGCTGCAAGAAGTTCAATCAACATCTGAATTGGAGTTCATTTAGCATGGCAAAACTACGCACACGCAAGGTCAGCGCCACTGTCGGTGGTGTCAAGGGACCCGAGGTGAATGTCGAGCTGGAGCCGCTCGGTCACGGTCAGCGTTTTCGCATGATCGCGCTCGGCGTCTTCACGCTGATCTTCATCGCCTCGCTCGTCCAGCCGCGCATCCTCGAGCTGGGGATGTTCGACAAGAGCGTCTGGGATGGTCAGTGGTGGCGCATCGTCACCTACGCCTTCCTGCACGGCGGCTGGGCGCATCTCATCATGAACATGCTGGCGTGCTACGTGTTCGCCCGCGTGGTCGAGATGCACTACGGGCGGACAGGCATGGTGGCAATCTTCCTCGTCACGGCGGTTTTCGCCGCGGTGCCGGAGATGCTGCTGCGCCCGGAAGTGAAGATGGTCGGCGCCTCTGGTGGACTGATGGGGCTCTGGGGTGCACAGGTGGCGGCGGCATTCCGTCTTCGCGCTGTGCCCAAGAGCTTCCGAAAGCTCACCGAGCAGCTCAGCCTCACGACGCTGGTTTCCTACTTCGCGCTCCAGGTCGTCCTCGACCACGTCATTCCGCACGTGGCGTACTGGGCGCATCTGGGCGGTTTCGCCTCGGGCGTGGTGATTGGCGCGGTGCTCCCGATGATCGGGGCATCCACAGTCTTCGCGTCGCGCAGCGGCATCGTCAGCCCGAAGTCCGCCAGCGTGCATGACGTGCTCGGCACCACCGAAGACGACCGCTTCCACGCCGTGACGCTCTGCTTGCAGAGCGGCTTCGACCCGAAGCGCGACTTCGTCGTCGTCGTGCGTGACCGGCTCGGCTTCATGGACCGTGCCTACACGACCACGGAGCTGGTAGCCGGCACCTTGCCGTTCGCCGGCTCGAGCGACTGGCAGAATCGCGTCGCCGTGGCGTCGCCGACCTTCCTCGCCGGCATCGGCGACCCGCAGGCGGTGCTCAAGGCGGTCGAGCAGATGGAAGCGGAAGCAGCCGCAAAGGCCAGGGCGAAAGCCTGACGCCGAGCGGTTTGATGGAAAGTGCGCGCAGCAATGCGCGCACTGCCCGAAAGTAAATCCGTGAAAGCGGATTGTGTAGCGAGAAACTGGAACCCTCAAACTGATGGAGGTAACTATGATTCGTATCACGATGGTCCGTGATCGCGGCAGCGAGCACTTCGACCAGGGCAGCCGGGAGGTGCCGCCGATGAAGGCGCTCTCCACTCTGGTCGAGGCGGAGCTGGCTTTCGGCGGCGACGTGACCGAGGCCACAGGCACGAGGCTCAAGGTCGTCACGCGGGTGCTCGCCTGCGTCGACACCACCACCTTCGAAGGCAGCGCCGAGGAGATGGCCGTTCTCAACGAGACGGTCTACTTCTACCTGCAGGCGGTGCAGCAGAAGGACCGGGTCGTGGACGGCGTTCTGGCCGACCTGGCTCGCTTGCCCAACGGCAAGGGCGGCGTACCGCTCATCATCAACATGGCTGCGCCGATGCTCATCGGTCGCAACCGGCTGGCGCTGGCGACGATGATGGCTCTCGGCATCACCGAGGAGGCCGACATCGCTGCCGGAATGCTGATGGGCATGGGCAACATCCTGGCCGCCTATGAGCTCATGCAGGAAAACCCCGGCATGAGCCTGGCGGAAATCTCGGCGGCAACCGCCGTCGCGAAGGCTGCCTAACAAGCAGAAACGGCATAGTGCATGCCGTGCAATTCAACGCAACAACCTTTAGTGAAAAGGAGAAACGTTATGTCAACCAATCGTCCCCAGATCAACATCGGCGCGGACTTCGACGGACAGCCGGGTTTCGACCCGATGGGCGTCGGTCTGCCGTCGGATTTCCTGGAAGGCGAACCCACTCACGTTTGCGCCAGCATCGCCATGATGGTGGTGCAGCCGCATGCTGAGCGGGTTCAGCCGCAGCCGCAGGCGCTGGTGACCCTGGCGCTCTACGCTGCCGGTGCGGCGGTGACGCTCACCACGCGGCAGTTCCGCGGCATCGAAAGGCGGGTGCTCCGGTACATGGATGTCGTCGGTGACATCAAGTATCACGGCACTCGCAACTGGGAATTCGCTCACTACGTGCAGCAGCGCGCGGTCGAGCGAGCCAAGCGGGAGAAGTTGATCTAGTAGCAACGCAAAATTCCGTCAAGGAGAAACAATCTATGGGCGATTTTGGAATCGGCTTCGTACTGCTGGTTCTCGCTGTCGTGCTGCTGCCCGTGTGGCTCAGCCGCGGCGCGCGAAAACGCATGAAGGAACGCTTCGCACCTGTGCCTGCCCGGTCCACATCCGTGGTCCTGGATGCGCAGCCGCCGGCTCCTCCTTCTCCGGCACCTCTGCCGAGCATGCTCTCCCAGGTCGTCATCCGAACTGGACAGGGCGGCGGCAGGCGTCATCTCTATGCTCAGGCCTCCGGCTTCGGCATGGACGACCAGGTGCAAGACACGCACGACGCCGGGCACGGACACGGGCACGGCGACGGGCTCTGATGTAGATGGTCTTCCGGGTTCGATTGCTCGATTCGGAAGACTCTTTTGCAACCTCACTTCCTGGAGTCAATCCATGTTCATCTCGCTGGAATTTCCTGGTGGCGACAAGGGCGTTTCTCTCTTCCTGCGTGACCTGGCAGGAGACGAGGGTTTCGACCAGTGCCGCCCGTCGGCTTCGTCGTGGGATTCGGAGCGCATGCGCGCCAATGCCGCCGTGAACGCCGCCAATCAGGAGCTGGGCAAGAAGCCCTTCAAGCTCTTCTCCATGCTCTTCAATCAGTTCGCCTGGGAAGGCACGACTGGCTGGGAGTACTGGAGCAGGGACTACGACAAGGTGCTCTTGCACGCGCTCGTCGTGGCTGCCGCTCTCAAGCTGCCGCTGCACGTGCACAAGTCCGTCGATCCACATCTTCTCGATGCGGCGGAGAAGGCGGGCATCAAGCTGGACTTCGTCGCCGCCGAGCGAGTCGCCGACCCGGTCACTCGTGAATTCGAGTACACCAACCGGCAGCTCGACAACGGCGAATACATCCGGCTCACCGGCGTCGTGCTTCCCGAAGGCACGCCGGCCGTCAACGTGGACTGGTAAGGCAGGTCATGAAGAGCCGGTCACACGCCGGCTCTTGCCAGTTCGAGCGCAAAACAAGGCGGACCTCTGGAGGCTCACTGTGAGCCTCTTTTGGTCCGACTTTGTTTTTTTACCCTAGATACTAAACGGAGTAGTATGGCATTGGCAAAAAAATCGATATTCTCGAGGCTGTTGAAAGGCGGCTGAAGGAGGCTTTTAGACCTCCTTCAGCGCTGCGCTTCATCTAATCATGCACGCTTCGAGTTGGGCTCGCAGTGAGCATGCGCTGCCGCTTGAGCAGCTTGGCGCTGTTCGTACTCGGCTTTGTCGGCCAGAGTCAGATAGCGCAAACCTCGGTCGGACGCCAGGTCTTCGGTGTTGAGGATGTCGAAGAGCCCGGTTCCCAGTCCGAAGATTCCGACGCCCAGTCGCGGTGTCGGGATGCCGCATCGCTTCATGAGCGTCAGGTGTACCCCTGTGCATGTCCAGCGATCCTTGGCCAGTCTGCCGCTGTACGCGCCGACCCAGTCGTAGCCGGTGGCCGGAAATTTACGGTCCAGAAAGTCCGCCAGCGCCCGCGGCATGCGAGCCCGCTGCGCCTTCAAGCGTGCCGTAAAAGCTTTATTCTCTTCCAGCATCGCTTTGGCTTCTCTCTCCATCAGCGCCATCTGCTCCGCCGTAAGCGGCTCGCGCCGGCGCAGGACGACGTAATGGTTGCGATCGCTGGGTTTGCAGATGCGGGAGATCTCGTTGATGCACGGACCGGTTTCGAACCAGGAGCTGAAGAGCTGCAAGCGTCCGTCGAACGGTATGACGTTCTCGGTATGCCCGGTGCTCTGCTTCATCCAGTTAGCGACTCGACCGCTCGTGCAAAGTACGTCGCCGGCTTCGAGCGCATCACCGGGCGGGCTCACCCACACGTCAGCGCGCAGAGGACCACTGCCGACGGTGATGAATTTCGCCTTCTGGACATAGTAGCGTGCGATGGCATAAGCCCAGAGCGCCAGGCTGCCTGCACCCGCCAGCAATTGCCAGGACTGGTTGGCAGAGACTAATGCAATCAGGCAGAGACCGACGCCCCAGATGAACGCCGATATGATTTGCAAGCGCGAGTAAATACTGCCGTATCCGCGCAGCAGGCAGGAGAGCTGTACGAACGTGACCGCAGTTGCGACAGCGCTCAGAACAAGACAGCTGCCTGCCAGCCCCAAACCGGTTTCGTGCGAGACGAAGTACCAGATGAGAACGGCTGACAGCAGAAACGAGAGAAACGTTACCTGTCTACGTAGCTGATTCATAGAGCCATCCATGAGAAGTCACCCCCGTTTTGGTCGGAGGTGGTTGATGAAACGCCGCTTCGGCAGTCTTTAGTCCAGGTTTCTCGGCAAGTTCGAGCCCGGCACCGGTAAGTGCGCTGAGGGTTTCGATTGGTTGACGGGAGAGCTGACTGTTTCTGGAATTGAGACTGTCGAAGAGTAGAGAAGTAGGCTTCGACCGTAGTCACTGCGCTATTGTCATGACAATCAGTCTTTGCAGAACATTCGTTAGGACTGTTTCAGAGTAGTCAAGGAAAGTGCTTATTTGGTTCGCGCAAGTGCGCGAAGTATTGTTAGCTCGCTCTAAGCGTGTTCAATCTGAGTCCGGGTGGACAGATAAGGCGGGGTTTTCTTCTACGGCAATTAAGTGATTTCCAAGCATTCGCCGGTCGGGTTTTTTTGATACCGAATATGGTGCAATTGCGAAGATTTAGTCTCTCGTTTCAAAAGACGGTCAATTTTGGCCCGTTCGTAAGTATTTAAAGCTAGCTTTCAACAGGCTTTCGCCTGGTCTCCGGCAGTTTATTTGTGGGTTAGAATAGCGTCATGGATGCAACAAATCGATGATTCAACCAATCGTTAGTAGGTACAGCCGAATTCGATTTGGTCGAACCAAGCTTGCTGTTTTCCCTGCCGGAGCATAATTTGACAGTCAGTTTTGAAATTACCAAACGCAGTTTGAGAAAACATTTTCTCAATGATTTTCTCGCGTCCATTGTCGTTTTTCTTGTTGCTTTGCCCCTTTGTATGGGTATTGCCATTGCTGCCGGACTGCCTGTGTCCACCGGCATTATCACAGGTGTCGTCGGTGGCGCCGTAGTTTCTTTGCTGTCTGGGTGCCCGCTTCAGGTCAGCGGTCCTGCCGCCGGACTGGTGGTTGTAATCATCGAGCTGATTGAACAGCATGGCATAGAGAGTCTGGGCGTTATTATCATGCTGGCTGGGGCAATTCAGATCGTTGCCGGTTATGCTGGACTGGGGCAATGGTTCCGCGCTGTTCCTCCTGCTGTGATACACGGTATGTTGTCCGGCATCGGCGTTCTGCTCATACTGAGCCAGTTCCATGTGATGGTGGATGACACGCCTAAAGGTGAAGCCTGGAAAAACTTGATATCGATTCCGGAAGCTGTCTACAAAGGCGTTGTGCACGCTGAAGGGACAAGCCATCACCTGGCGGCCATGATTGGTGTGTGCACGATTGTGGCGGTAGTGATCTGGGATAAATTGCCTCTTCACAAGTTGCCGTGGAAGTGGGTTTCGCTGATACCTGGTGCTCTAGTCGCCATTGTTACAGCAACTGCCATCGATGGGATTTTCAACCTTCCCATCAAACACGTCGATATTCCTAAAGATCTGCTTTCCGACTTGCGTTTTCCTACTCTGGCAGCGTTTTCCCGCATGACCAACGTCGACTTGCTTGTCGATGCGGTCGCTGTAGCGTTCATTGCCACTGCCGAAACAATGCTGACTGCCACAGCCGTCGACAAACTAGTGGTTGGTCACCGGACTAAGTACGACAAAGAAATGAAAGCGCAGGGAGTGGGCAATGTTATTTGCGGCTTGATCGGCGTTTTGCCGATGACCGGCGTGATTGTGAGAAGTGGTGTGAATGTGAGGGCGGGCGCGCGCTCTAAACTTTCCTCTTTCCTGCATGGCATCTGGCTTCTCGCTTTCGTGACATGCTTGCCCAATATCGTTCGATTAGTGCCGATCTCCAGCCTGGCTGCTTTGCTGGTATTAACCGGCTACAAGCTCGTTTTCTCCAAAGAAACAAAAGAGTTGAAGAAATTCGGCAAAGGCGAGATGACAATCTTTCTTGTCACGATGTCCGCTATCGTTTTCATCGATTTGTTGACCGGTGTTCTTGTCGGGGTGCTCCTTTCTGTCGCCAAACTGCTTTATCACTTCTCCCACATGAAGATCCGCAAGGAAAGCGAAGATAAGCGTCACAAGACGAATCTCTATCTGAGTGGAGCCGCTACATTCTTGTCTTTGCCGAAATTGGCTCAAGCTATCGAAGATGTGCCGGCAGACAGCGAACTGCATGTCCATCTAGAGGACGTGGATTACATCGATCATGCCTGTCTTGATCTTCTAATGACCTGGGACAAGCAGCATAGAGCCTCCGGGGGCAGTCTGGTTATCGATTGGGGAACGATCGGCGCCATGTATCGCGATCGCAGGCGCACTCCGCGTGGCGAATTGGTGCCAAATCAGGCAACCAATCCTTCTGAGCTTTTAGAAATCCTGCAGGACGACGACGATGATGATGTAGCTGCCGAAAGTTCCGATCTATCGGCTGAAAACGGCAGTCCAGAAGGCTCCCAAGGTTCTCATAATCGACGTGCGTCCGACCGCAGCAGCGATGACGGCAATTCAAGCACTGCAGAAGATGGAGCCGATCGAGCCCCTGACCAGGACGAAAAAACTCAGTCCAGAGTCTAGCTGAGTTTAGTTCAAGCACTGTCGGCTCTCTTGCAAAGCGCCTCTGTGCTTGTTGTGGGCAGTGCTTTTGCGCCTGTTTGAAACCTCTAATCGGTTACTTGCGCTAACCCTGAAGTTCTCTTGGAAAGTCTTTATTAATAGCTCTTAGTTGAGCTCACGACATCCAGTCGTTTAATTTCAGCTGTCATTTAGCTTTCTGTCCCAAGCACCTTTACTGTCGCTAGAAATAATTCTCTGCCTGCCTAAGCTTGTTTTCGCTCGTGCACATCTGCGCAAGTATGAGAACACCTGGCGGCTGGTGAGGATTTGCGACGGTTCAGGTTGTTTCCAACTAACCCTCAAAGCATCGTGTCTAGCACCTGAGGAGCCGCATGAAAATGCGGTCGAAAACATGGAAAACTCAATCGAGCTCTTAGCTCGCGTGCAGTTTGCTTTCACGATTATGTTCCACTATCTCTTTCCACCTCTGAGCATTGGGCTCGGCACCATCCTTGTCGTCATGGAGGGACTCTACCTCAAGACGAAGAAACCCTTTTACAAGGACATGTGCAAGTTCTGGGTGAAAGTATTCGCCCTGAACTTCTCGATGGGTGTGGCAACAGGAATTGTGATGCAAGCGGAGTTTGGTACCAACTGGGCGACTTATTCGAGATATGTAGGCGACATCTTCGGCTCGGCTCTGGCTGCCGAAGGCATTTT
Source organism: uncultured Candidatus Obscuribacterales bacterium (assembly GCA_964493595.1). Classification (GTDB taxonomy): domain Bacteria; phylum Cyanobacteriota; class Vampirovibrionia; order Obscuribacterales; family Obscuribacteraceae; genus QKMZ01. The sequence continues at coordinate 34,643 of CAZBOX010000018.1, forward strand.
CGCCTTCTTTCTCGAGTCCGGTTTCTTAGCAATTCTGCTCTTCGGATGGGATCGCGTTTCACCGCGAGTACATTTTTTCGCCACGCTGATGGTCTGTGTCGGCGCTACCTTCAGCGCTTTCTGGATTACAGTGGCAAACAGCTGGATGCACACGCCGGCTGGTTTTGAAATCGTTCAGACGGCGCTGGGACCGCGTGCCGTCATTGTCGACTTCTGGGCGATGGTCTTCAATCCGAGCGCGATGTGGCGATTTGCCCACGTTGTTGTCGGCAGCTGGATCGTTGGGGCCTTTTTCGTGATGTCGATTTCGGCTTACTACGTAATCAAAGGCCGGCATCTGGCATTTGCACGAAAGTCCTTCGCCATCGCTCTTTTGATCGCCATGATTTCCACTCCGCTGCAGGGTCTCATCGGTTCTAAGCAAGCGGAAATCATGGTCGAGCACAACTCGTCTAAAATGGCGGCTCTGGAAGGCAACTTCAAAACCACATCCAATGCGCCTTTCTGGATAATCGGTATACCGGACGAGAAGAGCGGCGAGATCAAGTACGGGCTGAAAATTCCGGGTTTGCTCAGCTTGCTGGCGACCGGTTCGGTGGATGGCGTCGTCGTCGGACTGGAAGACATTCCAGCCGATGAGCGTCCGCCCGTTGTGGTGCCTTTTCTCGCCTACCACGGCATGATCGGGCTCGGTATGTACATGATGGCGATCAGTTTCTTGGGCGGCTTCATGCTCTGGCGAAAGAAGCTTTTCGAGAGCAAATGGCTGATGCGTATCTTCGTCGTCTCGGTGGCGGCTCCCTATCTGGCAAACCAGATGGGCTGGGTTGCTTCCGAGGTCGGCAGGCAGCCCTGGATCGTCTGGGGGCTTTTGCGCACCTCCGAGGCGCTTTCGAAGGCAGTCAGTGCCAGCGCAATCGTCAGCTCGCTCATCATGTTCACCGTCATCTACTTGCTGCTTTTCCTCGTCTTCATCTACAGCCTCGATCGAAAGATCAAGAAGGGACCTGAGATGCACGACGATGAAGGTGGTCACCCCGGCCGCTCGAACCACTCGGGTGAACAACCCTATGGTGGAGCCCCCGCCGATGCTCAGCCGCACGATAAGCCGCATGCACGTGGTTTTATCGCAGGATTGCGCGAAAGCGATCGAGACCGCCTGGATGCCTCCAAGCATCCTGAGCCTGGCAGTGAGGATGACTCGACAGGAGGGACCAAGTGATGGACTTGAACACATTGTGGTTCTTTCTGCTCGGCGTGATGTTTACCGCCTATGCAGTGCTCGACGGATTCGACCTCGGTGTCGGCGCGCTGCATCTGTTTACCAGAACGGATGCGGAACGGCGAGCGATGATTTCCTCCATCGGACCGGTATGGGACGGCAATGAAGTCTGGCTAGTTACAGGCGTCGGAGCGCTTTTCGGCGCGTTTCCCGACGCCTATAGCACGCTTTTCTCAGGGTTCTACACTGTCTACATGCTGATTCTGGTGGGGCTTATCTTCCGAGGCGTCGCCATTGAGTTTCGCAACCTCGAATCAGCTGCGCGCTGGCGAAGAAGTTGGGACTGGCTCTTTGCTATCGGCTCGATAATCCCGGCTCTCATGTTCGGTGTGATGGTCGGCAATCTGGTCGCTGGTATTCCGATTGGCCCGGACAAGGAGGTTGTTGCTGAGAACTTCTTCTCGCTGCTTACACCGTATCCGATTCTGGTCGGGCTTTTCGTGCTCAGCCTTTTCACGCTTCACGGCGCGCTCTGGCTGAACTTCAAGCTGACCGGCGATTTGCAGAGTCGGGTCAAAGTATGGGCGAGGCGCTGCTTCTGGGTGTTCCTCGCGCTGTACATTGTCACCACAGGCGCCACCATTTATCTGCACCCCCACATGATTGCCAACTTCGGGCAGTTCTGGTGGGCGTGGATTCTTGTCGTCATGACCGCTCTTGCTGTGCTCAACGTGCCGCGTACCCTGCATCTGGGGTACGAGCTGCGAGCGCTTCTCAACGTCGCCTGCATCATCGCCGGCACGTTTGCGCTATTCGGCATCGGTATATTCCCCAACTTGCTGCGCTCGAGTCTGGATGCGGCTTATAGCCTCAATCTCTACAACTCGGCTTCCAGTTCGTCCACTCTGCACATCATGCTGATCATGGCAATAGTGGGCATCCCGTTCATACTGTCGTACACTGTGGGCATTTACTGGGTCTTCCGCGGCAAGGTCGTTGTGGACCAGGAAGAGAAGCACTAGAGCGCCGGTAAAGCATTCTGGTGGGCAGGAGCAGAGGACAAACGCTGGTGTTTGCTCCTCTGCTTTTGCTTTTGGCGTAAATTATACTATAGCAAGTAGGAGAAAGTCCGAAAAGAGCAAAGCAGAGGAAAATGCCGAGGAGTCGGCGCTTCCCACTGCCTGCTCTGAGCGACTACTCTTCCTGGTTGTAGTCGATAAGCCAGAAGATCGTTTCGAAGCGATGCTCAGAGAGCTTCTGTGTCACACCGAGGAAGCGATTGAGTATGCGCGCAGCCTTGATGAAGGCGTCGGCCTCCGGCATGAGGGTGGATTTGGCAGGGCGCTCTCCAGCCGCTTCCAGAACCTTGATCAGTGCCGTCAACCGTTCTTTCAAGCGCCCTCGCTTCTTCTTCTCCTCTTCCAGGCGCTTCGGACCGGTCATCCAGCCGCGCGCCATTGCTTCTGCGTGCCGTTCGAGGTCCAGCTCGAAGAGTCGGCATTCTTCGATGGCGCGCTTCAACTGCGCGGTTGGCACCACCTCGATTTGATTCGCAATAACAGTTTGAGTCATTGATGTTCCCCCCTCACCGCAGTGAGGCTCTGTTGACCCGCCGGCAGCGAACTGAAATTCGATGACGACGTTTTTCGCTGAAGCAGAGATTGCTCTCCTCCAGCGTTAATGCGAAAACCCAGTCACCCGCGGCAGCGAGTGACTGGGTTTGCTTCGCCTGGACTGGTAACGACTAGCTGCCGACCGCCGCGCCGTGCTCGTCGAGGAGCTGATAGCGCGCCGTCGCATCTTCGTCCACCGCCACCGAAGTCGGCGTCATGAACGGGAAGATGTTGTCGCAGTTGTCGTTGTTGGCTGTCGACGTCTCCAGCATGATCGTGTCCTCGCCGCCTGCCGGCACCGAGATGATGTGCGAGAGTTCGCCGGGCAGCGTGATCGTTTCGCCAGGATTGACGACAATCGAGCCGTTGGCAGGCAGATGATGCCAGATGCCGTCGACCTGGACTTCCACTTCCTTGTCCGACAGAGCGGTGTCGCCGTCAGCCCAGGCCAGCTCGAAGCGCACCGGGGCGCCCGCGATGACCGAGACTTCCTTGCGAGCCTTCTGGCGGTGGAAGTGGTGCGGCTCGGTCTGGCCGGCCTGCACGAACAGGTATTTGCGCGAGAAGCCCGTCACCGGGTATTCGCGCTTGCCGACGACTTGCGGACTGGTGCGTGGCGCGCCGGACTCGTCTACGAGCGGCGAGCAGAGCGCGAGGATGACCAGACCGCAGTTGGGGAAGTCTCCGACTCCGAAGTCGACGACCTTCCAACCGAGCTTCTGGTGGCGGATGCCGTCAGCGCTGGCGTCGAATTGCGAAGGCTTCCACTCCGCCCACTTGGGCAGGGCGACGTGGAACTTCTTGGCGTTGCCGATCGCGCGTGCGATTGCCCCATCGATTTCAGATCTTTTCATGCAGCGTCCTTATGTTTGGTGAAAGAGATGATAATCGCAACCGTCGAAAACTTACCCGATTGCAACGAGAGTTTGCGACGACTGACCCAGCCTGTTTCAGCTGAAGATGATGCCGTGCTTCTTGACCAGTTCGACCACCCGCGGCGGAACGAGCGTATCGATCGACAGCCCCTTCTTGATGGCATCGCGGACGATACCACTGGAGAGGGTGGAGATCTGCTGGTCGAAGATGCGCACATTCTTGAGCTTCAGCTCTTCCGCCCACTGGCGAGCGAGTTCGGCGGTGTACTTCCCGCGCGGAACAACCGCGAGCTGCACTCGCGAGAGCAGTGCTTCCGACTCCTCCCACACTGTGACGTTGCTCGGATTTTCCGGGTCGAGATATTCCGCCGAGAGGATGAAGGTGATGGCGACCTCCTCGCCGCTCTCCGCAGAAAGCATTTCAGCCAGCTGTTCGACGGTGCGGTAGGTGTACGAGAGACCCGGAAGGTCCAGCTCGATGCGGCTGGCTTCCAGCTCCGGATTGCCTTCCACAGCGCCTTCCACGAGCTCATGCCGGACCTCGCCGTCGGTGACGCCCAACTTGTGCGGAGGTTGTCCGGCTGTGACGAGCAGAACTTTGTCGAGGCCAAGCTGCTTGGCTACGAATTTGGCGACGTCGACATGTCCGTTGTGAACGATATCGTAGGTGCCGCCGAGGATACCTATGTTTTTCATGTTGGCCTCCTTGTCGGATATTTGGGAATCGAAGTGAGCGCGCCAACTTGGCGCCAAAGCGTGCCGTTTCTCCCGAATGGCTCAGAAGAGACAGCGCAAACTTTGAAGTTGGAGGCCCAGACTCACTTCGACGTCCGTGCCAAATGGGTGCGAGACCGTCCCGCACTTAGTTCATGCCGGAACCCAGACCGTCTTTCGACGCGCCCTGACCGGCTTACACAAAGCTCACGCGAGGCTCAGCACAGCTTGCGAACAGCATCCGGCAACTCTTGTTGCAATGAATGGCTGCTTGTGGATGTTGATGCGCTTGTTGTGGTGTTTGGACTCGAGGTTTGCTTTGGAAATTTAGAAAGACTCCATTTGGTATCAAGAACGACGCTCAGTAAAAAGCATCAAAAAAGCTTAGCGATAACTGAGTTAGCTGTTGCTAATAATGCATAACGGCAGCACTAGTCGCCATTTCGAGGCTTGGAGAACCGTGAGTATTGATTGTGAAGAGGTGTCAAAAATTGCTTGTTTGGCGATATTAAGCGCTGCTCACAATTGCGCGAGCCTCTAATGTTCACTTGCCGATGTCCTTGGTAATCAATTTCGACCCATAGCTGTGTGAGGTTTGCGTGAACATTGAAAATCGTTGAAACTATTAATTGTGCTTGCATCCCGGGCTTTCTGGTAGTACGATTTGCGCAGTTGTTGACAACAGATGGAATATCTCGTCGATAACTTCCTCCGGCTCGTAATCGTTTTTTCCTCCCCACCCTCCGAAGATTGCGATGAGTACTGAAGTTCCAGGAAAACCTGGCACGGTTGAAGGCGATAGTTCTGTCGCTCGCAACCAAAGAAATTTCTATCAGTTCACGGGCGACAACCAGGCTGGCGCACCAGACGCTCGTCCCAGTTCGCTCGATTACTATCGCTTTTCCGGAGACGGTCCAGATAAGACTCCTCAACAGCGCCCAGAGGCCGCCGCTCCATCGGCAGGGGATTCTCCCTCAGATGTCGCTCGCGCAGCCCTCGAGAGTCCCACAGCTACGGCTCAGGACAAACTGAAAGCAGTGGAGAAGTTGTTGTCCACCGGTGTCGACAAGCTTGAAATTACAGATCGCGATGGAACCAAGCGTCAACTCCGCCTCGAACTCGACATGTCCGTCGGCAAGCCTCTGGTTCATGTCTTTACGAATGAAGGCGGTAAAGAAAGAGTGCTTCTTCGCGCGGTTAGCAATGGCGACGGCACCTACAAAAACCAAAGAGGAAAGCACGGAGAAGTTGGTTTCTACGGCGACTGGTGGTCGAAGAATATGTCCGACAAGAGTAATTTTGTCGAAGCAAAGCAACCCATAACCAGAGGCGATCAGTTTAGACCTGAAACTCGTGCCGACGGACTCTATATGCCCAGACGAATTGAGCCCTATCAGCCTAATCAGCGCACGCAGCCTGTTGTCTGGGACCGTTTTCAGCCGAACTACCGACCCTCTGACGGTCTCATTCCAATACCCAATATCAGTGATTTGACCAATGCCAACAATGATCAAGCCGCTCTCAACCAGGCATTCGACGCCGCTAAAGGTGGGTTGGTCAACGGCCGCCGCCCCGTATACTTCCGCGCCGGAATGGCTATTGACGCAGACGGCAGCCCTCGCGCCAGGCAAATAGACCCTACCGGTCAGACTCAAACCTCTCTTCGTTATCCCGATGGACGTTCAGTCAACGCTGAGACTGTTCCTTACTTCGTCCTGCCGGGCGGACAATATAAGCACCTGGGCATCAAGCTTGGCGATATCGCAGCCGTGAGATATAACGGCAAGGTGGCATTTGCCGTCTTTGCCGATGTAGGACCTCGTCACAAACTGGGAGAAGGCTCTATTGCGCTCGCCCAGGAACTCGGAATCCCGGCCAGTCCACGTACGGGCGGAGTAAGAAGCGGCGTCGAGTATCTCGTTTTCCCCGGTTCCGGAAACGGTACGCCTGGCGATCCTAGACGCAATTTCTACGCGGGCGCTCAGATTTTGAGAGGAGCCCAGGGCGACAATCGTCGTTACGTGTAGAACCTTTCTTCTCTATGCGTTGCCGGTAAGTCGCAGCCGCAGTGCTTCTGAGAACGCTTTATCACCTGAATGCAAAGCGTGGGTTTGCACCTCCTGATTGCTTTCGGCGAATTTCAAAGCTGCATCTCTATCATTGTTTTTTAGAGAATCGAAGAGCTCGTTTATGGGATTGAGTTCCAGCATGCTTTGCACTTGTTCCGAACTTGCATTCATATTGGCTGCGTCATCACTGCTGCCGATGTTATGCGCAGCTCTCTCTGCGGAAACTCCGGCCGCAGAGATGCGGGATTGGAAGGCTCCCATTGAAGCGCGGTCTGTTAAGAGGCTGCCAGCTTCCTGCTGGAGCGGATTCACAACAGATGCAAGATTCGCTGTAGTGCGGTCTCCTTGAAAGTCGCCGCGGCGGGCGCCCAGTCCGTTGTTTGATTGATGCATTAGCCATGCCTTCTCTTAACTGTCTCAATTCGGACTCTAGCGTATAAAGCTGACACCACTTTGACAGCGGAGATGGAGGTTGCGTTTAAGGATGCTGCCACGATGATGTCACATATTGAGCCTATATTTCCAGAATCTCCATTCCGCGAAATCGTCTGACTCAGCGTCATAGCCGAGAT
>CAZBOX010000019.1:0-40609 GCA_964493595.1 uncultured Candidatus Obscuribacterales bacterium
GCAATAGCTGCAGTACACCGGGCGATAGCCTTTTGGCTGGAAGGGCACTCTTGTCGGGGAACCGCATTCCGCGCAGTTCACTTCGGCCGTGCGGCTGGCGTCTTCACCGTTTCGTTGTACTCTCATCAAAATGCGGCAGTTAGGGCACCTTTTGGGCTCGTTCACCAGTCCCTTGGCGCTGAAAAACTCTTGCTCACCGGCTGAGAATACAAATGTTTTGCCGCAATCGCGACAAGTGAGATCTTTATTCGAAAATTCCATATACGAGAAACCTTACTGCCCCGGGGATTTCCATATATCGCCCGCTCACAAGGAGCTTTAAGGCGGGCGGTTCTGCTTGCTGACAACGGCAGACTAGCCCATGCTATCACGCGGGAGTGGCGTGCGGAAGGCTAAACGCCGGTTCTCTGGGGAAATTGCCATACAAATATGGTAATCACCATAGCCAAACCTGCGACTGGTCGGCTCCAGATGTATATATCGCAATACCGGTTAGAACCTCACCCTCTGGAATCCCGGACTGGCTGCCGAGAATACGCGCCAACATTGAGTTTTGAGTTTTCTCCATGGAAGAAGGCTGCGGCGGCCACCATCGCTGCGTTGTCGGTGCACAGATGATTGGAAGGAAAGAAGACGCGACAACCGCTTGCCTTCTCGAATTTGGCGCGCAGCTCTCGATTTGCAGCGACACCACCGGCCAGAACAATTGTGTTCAAACCTAATTCATCAGCCGCTTTCAAGGTTTTCTTCACCAACACCTTCGTGACTGCCTCCTGAAAAGAGGCGCATAGATCCTCTATTGGTAACTCAGAAGTAACCGCCTGCAATTTCTCGACTTGTCTGAGAACAGCAGTTTTCAGTCCACTAAAACTGAAGTCGTATCCTTTGACCACGCCTTCCGGAAACTTGAAAGCACTGGGGTTTCCCATAGATGCTTTCTTGTCGATTACGGGGCCACCCGGATAGCCCAGACCCAGGAGTCTGCCTACCTTGTCGTATGCTTCGCCGGCGGCGTCGTCAAGCGTCTCTCCGATTACTTCGATGTCATCAAAATTTTTGAAATGCAAAATCTGGGTATGTCCGCCTGAAACAAGAAGAGCAATAAAGGGTGGCTCCAGATCCGTGCCAATGAAATTTGCGCAGACGTGAGCAAATAGATGATCGACCGTCTTCAGAGGCAAATTCCATGACCATGACAAGGCTTTAGCTGCCGACAAACCAATCAGTAGAGTGCCTATCAAGCCCGGACCTCTGGTGCAGGCAATACCGTCCAGTTGGTCGTAGGTGAGATTGGCTTTGGCGAGGGCCTCGTCGATCATCAGGTTGATTGTCTGAACATGGCTTCGTGCGGCGACTTCCGGCACAACTCCGCCAAATTTCTGGTGAATAGGTGTTTGTGAAACAAGGCAGCTGGATAACAGTTCGCGGCCGTCTTTGACAATGGCCGCGGCTGTTTCGTCGCAACTGGTCTCCAAACCAAGTAAAACAGTCATTTTTTTGCTCTAAATAAGAGATCTAATCTTACACCTTTAGATAAACGGGCGTGAAATCGTGGCTCTCGAGTTCTTCCCTCCTTCCTGAGGCGCCCGTTCAGATATGGCATAAAGGAATTCTTTTTCCTCTTGCCTGCCCCAAAAATAGATGTGTCGACAGACCCGTAAGTGCCTAAAAACCTATTGACAAGCGCCGTTGAGAAGAGTAGTATTCTGCCATCTATGCTCTTTTCGCCACTGCTTTCCGCGGGCACAAAATAAAGGGGGCTAGAGCGGTGGAAGTTCTCCACCGTTTGTGAGCAATCACAAAACCTTACTAAGAAAAATTTGTCGGACTCCCTTTTTTGATGGGTCTAAACGCATGAAGAAGCTTCAGTATTTCGCATCCGTTTTTGGAGTTGCTATCTTTGCCTCAAGCTTAGCTGCTCCCGTGTTTGCACAGAGTTCGACACTGGATTTCGGAGGAGGAAACTCTCTGAGAGTGACTCCGAATGGCACCACATTTGGTATGAACGGCAACACCGTCAATATCGGCAATGCCGGTGGTCGAATCAGCGGTCCTGGCGGCAGCTTCAGTTGGGGAAATGGTCCGCAAAACTCCAGTTTGGGTCGCACTTATGACCTGGACCCAGCCTATCCGGCCCACGGGATGCGTTATGTCGAGCCTCCAGCAGGAGCTTTTGGTCCCGGCGCCAGTGGCAATCAAACCTTTTCGGCCGGAACACAAGGTGAGATGGGCCATAGCACCGGTTATACTCCCGGCGAACTCATGGATTCGGATCGCGGATTTCATGACTATGTAGGCAGAACCAACGGTAAGCAAACTCCTATGTCGCGCGGCGGGCTGCCAGAGACAACGACTGCAGTGCAGGCATTCGACAACATCTATGGAATGACGCGCATCCCGTCCGGTCAATTCAGATATGGATTCGGCAATTATGGGCCGGCTTTGCTGAAGTCTCCAGCCGGAGCCTTTTCAGGATTTGGTGGCTTCCTGCCTCAGACATCGACTGGCTCGCTCGACATCAATACAGTCGACAGGTAATCGTCATCGAGTTTTTGCAGCCGGTAAGGCTAGAGAGTAACTCATAACTTCAAGGGTTAAATCAAATGATTAGAAAAGCCGCATTCGCAGCCATCATCACAACCTTAATGAGCCTGCCGGTAAGTGCCCAGGACGCAATGACATCCTCCGGCAGCGCCGGCTCTGGTGGCAGAGAAACTTCTTCCACCGGATCGCAGGGTATGGCTCCGGACGATACCGACTATACCGGGGCACAGAACCAAACCCGTCGCAATATGGGACGTGTTTCCGGTCCCGGCTTCAGTCTCAATGACACCTCTTTGCCAATCGGTGCCGGACAGGGCTTGGCAAGAGTCAGTGGTCCACGCGGTCGCAACGGTCTTCCACCCACCAGGCTCGATAGTTTCGTCAAAGAAGCAGGCGGACATGCCTGGCATATTTACGGAGATGAAGGCACCTACAGCATTCCTCCCTTCTTCGAATTCAGCCCGATTCACAGAATCGAGCGTGGTATCAATGGACCGCGAGCAGCCGGCCTGACGACACAGCATGGCAGTCCGCTGCCTCCAGCCTGGGGCGGCGATGAATTCGTGAAGACCGAAGGTTTTACCCAGTCCGGTGCGCCTTACCAGCAAGTCAATCCACTTTTCGGTATCAATGCTCCCGACCTTGGAGTCGGCCCGAATCTCGGACGCTCCAATTTTGGCTTCAATGTCGGTGGAACTCCTGTCAACGGAAGCTTCAATCCTAATACCGGCGGTTTCCGCGGCACCGTAAATACAGGAGTGGGCACCTTCGGCGGCACATTCAATCCGGCTACCGGCGGCGGAAGCGTGCGTGTTCCGGGCGGACAGACCTTCGATTTTCCATAAACTAATTGAACCCAAGGAAAGTCAGAGTCTGCTTCTGAAAGAACATGGCAATGACGGTGCCTAATGCGATGGCCAGTCCGAGAGGAATGCGACCTTTCCTTGCTTCGGTCAACTTCTCGGCATCCACTTGCGGTGCCACCAATTTGCCGCCCAGGGCAACGGCAAAAAAGGCATTGAATACTTGTTTCCAAGGAATCAAGCGGGCCAGCTGAAAAACCGATATGGCGCCGTAGCAGAGAGCGAAATAGAAAAATGCGACCAGAACCGTAGTCGTGCCCAGGAATGCGCCCATGCAGGCCATCAGCTTGGCGTCGCCCATGCCGATTTTTTCACCATCATCGTATTTGGGTCCGATCGGCAAATAAATGAAAAACAGTGTGATGGCCGCGCCGACAAACCAGCCTGTCACCGCCTGCAGTGCGCCATCGGGACCCTTATCCAGATAATTGAGAAGGATTCCTGCTGCCGAAGCCGGGAAGGTGAGCAGGTTCGGAATCTTTCTGGTACGCCAATCGATTACCAGCGCGATTACCACGACTACTATTGCTATTACTTGTGTGATCGTCGTCAGTTGTGTCACGTTGCTACTTCTTTGCTTGGGATTCCGTCACAGACAGCTTGATTCGGAAGGTGAGATGATTTAGAGAACCGCGATGCAGTCGATTTCCACACCGACATCGCGTGGTAATTTTGCCACTTGCACAGTGGCTCGAGCGGGTTTGTGGTCAGGAAAATAGCTGCCATAGACTTCATTCATCTCGACAAAGTCGCCCATGTCCTTCAAATAAACCGTTGTTTTGACGACTCTGGCAAGACCGGCGCCTGCAGCTTCCAGAATCGCCGACAAATTGGACATCACCTGTTTTGTCTGGTCGGCTATCGGTCCTTCCACCAAATTGCCGCTGGCCGGATCAATTGGAATTTGTCCGGAGACAAACACCATTCCGTTCATAACGATTGCTTGTGAGTATGGACCTATGGCTTTCGGCGCAGAGTCCGTAGCAACAACTTTCATGTTCAAGATTTCCCTTTTCTGGGCGCTGCTTGATTGCGCCAGACAAAACCCTTTCTCTCTGATTTTTCGGTCTTAGTAAATTTGGACTTCTATAAGTCCCGCCTAGTTTTTGATTCCACCTGCAATCAGCTTCTAAGCGAATATTAGCCCACTTTTAGTCGGCGTTCTTCTGTTTTGAAATCACGTCACCGAGAGTGGTGCCGGTTCTTTTCACCGTGCCTGCCGGAATTTCCAGGCAGGATTCTGCTTTGCCGAAAATGCGCGAGAGTTTGCCTGGAGCGAAGTCTTCCAGAATGCCAACAACGACGCCGTTTTTGTCGACAAAAACAGCGTCGATAGCAAACTTCATACCGAACATATGGATTGACTGGCAGCTCGTCAGAAACAGCCCTTCGCCATCGCTCAATGAGGTTCGGTTAAGCAGTCCGATCAATCGGCTGAAAAATGAATCAGCCAGGTTTGCTCTATCAGCAAGAACCGTTTTTCTAGTGTCGTTATGAAATCGGAATGTGGCTTTTATTTGCCCAGACCACCGACGATAGGACTTAATGCGTTGACGATCGTTACGACGGCTGGTCCAAGCATCGGCGCCAGGATCAACGGCATAACGAAAATCATGATTACAGGCACCATCTTAACCGGCACTTTGGCGGCTTCTTCTTCTTTCTTTCTTTTCAGCCGGTCGCGCAGCGCTTCTGCTTGTTGCTTGAGCGGGTAGGCGATGTCCGAACCCTTTTGTTCGGCAGCGATGAGCGCCGATGCCATGTTGATCAATTCGTCGACCATGCATCGTTCTCCCATTTCGCGAAGTGCGATGGGAACTGATTTTGCGAAGATTTTGACGTCGCTGATAAGCTGGCGCATCTCTTCAGCCAAAATCGGGCAGGAATCGCCGATTTCTTTTGAAACTTTGTCGACGCCCATCATCAAACCGAGACCGGCTTGGGCGCAGACGATAAGCAAGTCGATGATGGTCGGCAGTTCGCGAAGGATAAGAGCCTGTCTTTTCTTGACTCGTGAAGCAAGGAAGAAGTTGGGCAACATCCATCCGAGCAAGGCGGTCGGAATTGCCAGGATCAAGTTGAATGCGTTACCTGTCGATGCGATCAAACCGAGGAATACCGCGCCCAATGCGATAACAGAGCGGATACCGATATAGATAGCTAAGTGTTGAGGCGTTCTGTAGTTGCCGGCATTGAGAAGTTCTACAGTTCTTCTGTCTGCGCAAGCCGGCACGACGCTCAATACCAGTTCGCCAACTGTGCGGCAAACTTGAGTGATAGTCGAATCCTTTGGTGCGCCTTCGCCTTCCACCTCTTTTTCTTTCGGTCGCACGCGCACTGCGTACTGGTCTACATATTGAGTGAAAAGTGGCTGCATGACGAGGAGTCCGAAGATTATGCAACCTCCGAACGTCAGCATACCGATAAACATTGGGGACATCGCTATACCTCGAAAGTCGTCATCTTAACTAGGATCCAGAAGCCGAAGCCTTCCCAAATGATGAGGCAGATCAAAACGATTCTGGCGATTGGGTGATTCAAGAACGGGACGATATAACCAGGTGAGGCGAGATACGTCATAAGCGTGATGCCATAGGGCAAGCAGCCGATGAATGTCGCAGTCGCTTTACCTTGCGCTGTCAGAGCGTTCATAAAGTCGCGCAATTTGAATCTTTCACGGATAGCTTCGGCAATACAAGCAACAACGTCAGCGAGGTTGCCCCCTACGTCCTGACTGATGAAGATTGCTTTAGTCAAAAGGGTGAAGTCGGCGGTTCTGATACGAGTCGCCATTTCGCCCATGCAGTCTCTGAATGGTTTACCGAGTTGGAGCGAAACAAGACCACGCTTGAATTCGGCGCGGATTGGATCGGGTGCGACTTCAGACAAAACCTTGAACACTTCCATAACCGGCGAACCGGCGCGGAGTGCAGACACCATTGTTTCCAGAACTTGCGGCAACTGAGCTGTCATCTTGTCCTGGCGTTGTTTGGCAACAAATCCAAGGTATTGAATAAAGCCGCCGATTCCGAGCGGAACGCCAAGAATGAAAGCCGGAATGGACATTTCAGGCAGCCCGCTCACTACGGCGATAACTGCCAGAACCATTCCGCTTGCAATCGAAGTGACGATCCACTGCATCTTGATCTGGTCGTACTTAGACTCCAGACCGGCTTGCGCCAGGATGCGCGACAAGTAGTCGGTGCGCTGCTTGAGGAAGATGTCGATTTCGACTGCTTCCTGGTTTTTCTCGAGCATTTTGCGCTGGTGCTTGCCGAGCCTTGAAAGCTCGTCAGCCCATTGGCTTCTAGTGGCGGCCATGATGATCAGACCGGCCAATAGAACGAAGACAAAGACTATTCCGCCTACGCTCATTCCTTTTTACCTATTCATTTATGTTGTGAACTCGGTGAACAACGATTGAATCAATATATATAAATCCAATTCTATCTGAGCCATTCGAGTTTGAACGGCACAGCTTCTTGCTCAAGCTGCTCGAGGAATTTCGGTGGCAGACCGGAGCCGACGTGGCGGCATTTGAAGAATCCTCTCGGGTCTCTTCCTTCCCGCTCCAAGTGGAACATCGTCGAAATAGCGATTGTGTCACCTTCCATACCGGTTATCTCGGATACTTCGGTAACTCGACGTGTACCGTCTTCAAGACGTCGAATCTGAATGATCAATTGAACGGCTGATGCGATTAGTTCGCGTGCCGCTTTCAATGGCATTTCAGCTGCGCCCATGAGAATCATGTTCTCGAGACGCTTCGTGCAGTCTCTGGGTGAGTTGGCGTGGATTGTGGTCATTGATCCACCGTGACCGGTGTTCATTGCCTGGAGCATGTCGAACGCTTCTTCCCCACGGCATTCCCCGAGGATGATTCGGTCTGGACGCATCCGGAGGCAGTTGATTACGAGCATGCGCTGTGTAATCTGACCTTTTCCTTCCGTGTTCATCGGACGGGTTTCCATCCGCACCCAGTGCTCGTGTTGCAATCTCAATTCCGCCGCGTCCTCAATCGTGATGATGCGTTCGCGGGGGTTGATGTGTGCAGACAGTGCGTTGAGCAGAGTTGTTTTACCAGAACCTGTACCACCAGAGATGATGGCGTTGATTCTGCCTTTGACGCAAGCTTTCAAAACTTCCGCCATCTGCACCGACATAGCGCCTTTTTCTACCAACTGACCGAGCGACATGATCGATGTACCAAAGCATCGGATCGTGATCGTCGGACCATCGATGGTTACTGGAGGAATCGTGGCGTTAACCCGAGATCCGTTAGGAAGACGGGCGTCGACCATCGGTGAGTTATCGTCAAGTCTTCTGCCGAGAGGCTGAATGATCTTGTCGATCGTCTGGCGCAAATGCCTTTCGTTTTCAAAAACTACGTTTGTTTTTTCCAGTCGTCCGTGGCGTTCCACATAGACCATAGTTACGTTGTTGACGCAAATGTCGCCGACGCTCGGGTCACGAAGAAGTGGACCGAGTGGACCGAAACCGAATACTTCGTCGAGCACGTTTTGCAGAAGGATACCCTTCTCCATCATCGTGAGCGGCGCCGGGTCGGAGTTCACGATTTCTCTGATACGGGCACGAACTTGCGCTTGCGTATCTTCGGAAATATTGGTCAAACGCGAAGTATCCAGCTCGCGTCTGAGCTGGTCGATAATTACCTTTTCGCGTTCGCGGATGAGCTGTTGGTTGGCTGAGAATTTCGCGCCCAAATCACCCTGAGGCGATTGGACTTCGACTGGTCTATGACCATAATCCGTTTCGTCGCGAGCATCGATACGCTCGATGTCTGCACGGGAAGGTTGAACACCTTCTCCGGCTGGTAGCCCGCCGCCGGGCTTGGCGCCCTGGTTTTGAACACCGGTAGCCGGTCCGGACTGACGATTCATACCAGAGCCGCCGGGCGGCGGAGCTGCGCCTTTAGCGCCGCCTACTCCAGTTTGTTGACCTTGAGCAGCTACGTTAGTTTGTTGCTGGTTGGCAGGCGCCACTTCTGAAGCCTGTCTTTGACGCACCAGCTGTCCCATCAAAGATGACGCGGGACGTGCAGGTAAATTTTGATCCTTTCTTTCGTCGCCCATTTAACAGCTCACCACCTTTTGTTTAGCGTTTGGAGAAGATCGCGGGCAGTTTGAATCCTCCCTTCTTCTCTCCGTCCTTCGTCGTAAGTAATAGCTGCTCTCCTCCAGCGAGTCTGCGAGCTAATGAATCAAGTGCTTTTCCGAGCGCTGTGTGACCAGGTGCGATTTGACCCTGGTTATTGACCCACTTGGCGGTCTTGGTGTCGTTCGGAATTTCATGGAACACAGGATAGTTAAGGTTCGCTCGGCACTCACTCAAAACGTCTTGCGGGAGCCATTCGGAGCGGTTGATTACTAGAAGCAGTTTTTCCTGGTTGTAGTGAGCTTTGAAAGTGTCGAGGCACTTTCTAGCGTTCAAGATGGATGCCCAGTTGTACTCAGTCAGCACGAGCACATGGTCAGCCAAGTCGAGAGTCGCGATGGCGCGCTCGTCGAGAAGGTTTTTCGGAAGATCCACACAGGTGAATCGGAATTCTTGTTTTGCTGTATAGAGGATTTCTTGCACCTGAGCAGCATAGATATCGCCGATGTCTTCCAGTTCAGCCGGCGCAGCCAGGATGCTCAACTTGTCGTCATACCTGGTCATGAGGTTACGCAGGTAAGTGGCGTCGAAGTTAGTGTGAGAGAAGTCGATCGTGCTCAAGCTGAACGAAGGTTCGAGGTTGAGGTAGTGAGACACCATACCGAATTGCAAGTCGAGGTCGACGATGCAAGCTTCACCGTACTTGCCCAGATAACCAGCGAGGTTGGTGCAGATGGTGGTGGCACCGATACCGCCAGTCGGGCTGAAGATAGCAACGACTTTACCGGCGGCAGTCGAGACGGACTCGGACTGGTGCTTGAGTTGGATAGATTGAACGGCAGCAGGCAAGTCTGTCCGCCAGCGTTCAGCGTCCAGGAAGTCTGATGCGCCCAGTCGATAGGCTGTACGAATCAATTCCGGGTCAGGTACTTCGTAACTGACAAAGAAGTAGAGCTGCGGGAAAGTTTCCCGCAGCTCTGCTAACAATGACAGTCCACGCACGGGAGCAGGGCTTAGCTCGATCCAGACCAACTTTGGATGCAAACTTCCGATTTGCTCGCGCGCCATGCTCCCGGAGACTGTGCTCACGAGCGCCAATGACGGCTGGCTGTGAATCAGATCCTCGATTGTTTGACGCTTGTCCAAACCAGCGTCGCATACAAGAAGTGTGGTCAGTTTCATAGTTTAAGCGTTCTCCTCCTACCAACAGCCCCATCTAATAGTTGTACCCATCAGATAGGTGATGTTCACTCGTCCCAAGGGCTTTCTAGCTCTTCGGTACCGAAAGGACATCTTTCTTGCTGCCGGACCAAATTTCAATTTCGTGCAGTGGTGGTGGTGGCGGTGGTGCCGCAGGCAGTCCTGCTCCTGGTCCGCCGGGTCCAAGATCTGGAGCGCCGGGAAGCGGAGGCGGAGGAAGAGCTGACGGCGGGGGAAGCGCAGCTAGGTCAGCAGCTGGCTTCGCCGGTTTAGGGAAAAGGCTGGTTACATCCACCGTTGCGATAGGTGAGTGATCCTTTTCGTTTCTCAAGGTCAAGTAAAGCTTGCTAGCAACAATCGCCTTGATCAGTTTCTGCGAATCTTCCGGGCTGACTGCAACAGTCACGGAGCTTGCAGGTACTGCTGTTGTGGTGCCGGGTTGCTTCTGGTAAACCTGACCGGTAGCAATGATTTCTACATCCGAGAGGATGCAGCTTGCTTTCGTGTCAACACCAGCACCAACCGAGGCGTAGATGTCTACATGGCTTTCCGGTTGAACAAAGCCGGCGACGCCGGTGTTGTTGTCAACTGCGAAAGTCAGTGCGCGCATACCTTCTTTCAGTCTGGATTCAAAGCCAAGCGTCATCCCTTGCGGAGCCAAGTCGTGTTGTGACACGATTTGTCCCGAAGCGATACCGTATTTGGCGATGCGTCCTGCAGCCAGACTGGCCGAAGTGATGGCGTCTTGCGGAATCTTCGCTTGTTCGAGTTCCCGCTCTTCGAGTCCTTCGGTAGGAATCGTTTGGCCTTCAGGAATATCCTTGATGGCGTAGACGACTTTACCTTTGGCTTCGGCTTTGCGCTTCATCTCTTCGACTTGTTGCGCATATTTAGTCTCTGACTCGCTTACCTTGCCGGTGACCATCATCGTTACGACAACGGCCAAACCGATGATGATTAGAAGCATCACGGCTGGAGGCATTCGAGAGAGGCTTAAGAACAACGCACGTAATGGGTTCATTACGGTTCCCCCTTCTGTCTTCTCTAAAGAGAAAGATTAACCAATTACTATTAACGCACATCGGGGGAACAAGAACAACGGCTGCCCTGTCGCACCCATTTAGTCCTTACCCGACGGCGCGATTTCTAAACAGACCTGATCTTACCGATACTGGCAACAAATCAGGCAAATCAAGAGGTTGGGTTTCTTGGTCTGTCGCGAAAAACTTACAAAAACTAGGATGCCGAGTGGGTTTCAACTTGACGCCTTACCGTCTCATAACATTTGCTGCTAATGACAACTTATCACACGCGATGGTTTTGCCGCTTTTCAACAGAGGCAAATTGGCGAATTTTTTCTAAAAATGTAGTTGCACTGTAGCTTTTTGTTGCGAGGAGTCCAATTTTATCGTCGCTTCGGTCGTGCTAAACACTCTTGAATACAGGGTCTTCACTCTCACGCTTTTTTCACAGGCGGCTGATAAGGAAAGTGCTCTTGAGTCTTGCACGTCTGGCTTCGTCCAGATCTTTTTCGGTTGCATATTAGTCCGGCACCGCCCGTAGTGTGTCGGCTGTATGAAGGACTTCAAATACTGCTGTGACCTATAAGGCTTTCGGCTCTAAGACAAAGAGGGGAGCTAACGCTCCCCTCTAATGCTCTCTGCCACTCAAGCGATTGCGCGCTTGAGGCAATTGACTGTCCTTGATCCGATTAGGATGCTTGTCCAGCAGCTGCTGACAGGTTGTTCAATTGGCTGATAACAGCCGAGAAAGCGGCCGAAATAGCGGACGTCAAAGCGCCTTTGGTGATACTGAACACGAGCGCTACGAGAATCGCGACGAATGCGAGAATCGCGCCATATTCTGTAATACCTTGACCTGATTCGTCCCGAACGAAACGCTTCAACATGCATACCTCCTTATGTTGTCCCTTACTTAAGAGAGAAAGATACACCAACCAAACTTTTGCCAAGCCAGGCGGAGTAAAATCCTATTCTAAGGGTGGACAACGTTTTTGTCGAAATTTAGTAACACATCTGTCTAAAATGTTGGCCAAATCCACACCGTTATGTTATCTGACTAGTGCTCACCTCCTGAAAACCGCCAAAAGACTTGGCTTCTCTGTAATTATGCCCAGGTTTGTTCCTGTGCCACATAACCATCTTACCTTGGCAGCCTCGCAACCGGAAGAGGTTTTGGAATAAGTTGTCAAATTAAATTCTCGAGCCGCCACCGGTGGGGTAATCCGGTCAGGTGCAGCGGTAGGGGGAGAGTGATTGACGCACATATAAGGAGTAAGATGAGATTAATATTTAAGCAAGTAGAATATTCTTCTTAACATTTGATAGCGTCTCGTTACAAACCTGGTTGCCCAAATGCTGAAAGCCGAAAAGATCGAAAGTAAAGAGGCTGTTGCCATTTTGGAGAGTCTCGAGAAGGTCGAAAATTACATACAGAGCGCATTTCGCAGCGGGGCGTGGGGTTATAAGACGGGCGGTGAGGCGTGCATCGAACCTACTGCGTTTTGCGCGATCGCCCGGCGGAAAAATCCTGAAATTCGCAAACAAGTAATCGAGTATTTCTGCGCAAATCAAAACAAAGATGGTGGTTGGTCTACATCGCCGGGTAAAGGCAAGTCGGATTGGACTAGTGGGCTGGCTTTGCTGGCGCTGCGTATTCTTTTGAAAGAGGAAGGTAATGTTGAATCCGCGCGGGAGGCGGCGGTCAATAATGCGGTCAGATTTCTCTTTGAACAGCGTTTTGAGTTATTTGGCCCCTATCTTTGGTTGGCGAAACCTATGGTCCGATTCAACGAAGGCGAAGAAGGGCTTAATTGGGCGCGCGGCTGGCCCTGGTCACAGGGCGCCTTTCACTGGGTGGAGCCGACTTCATATGCGCTGCTCGCACTAAAAATTCCTAGACCAGCTCAAGCTGAAGACATTGAAAATGTGCTGTTGCGCGGCGATAAATTTCTTCTTGAGCATTCCTGTCGAGACGGAGGGTGGAATCATGGAAACGATCTTTGTCTCAATGTTCACCTGTCTCCATTCGCGGTGACATCCGCCGAGGCCTTGATTGCATTGCAGGACCACTCCAAGGATGGTGTTGTCCAGAAGGCATTTCTGAATCTCAAAAAGACCATCGGGTACAACATGTCGGCGATGTCAGTCGCCTGGGTTGCACTTGCTGAGCAATCGCACGGGAAAGATTCCTCGGAGTCGATAAGTGCACTGCTGGCGCGACAGCATGAAGACGGTTCGTTCGGTCCAAATTTGATGGTGACTGCCATCTCGATGCTGGCGTTGCAGGCGCATCTTGGTAACAACGCATTGAAGATTCCCACATAGGATTTGCTCAGATGACTTATTTCTTTGTACGTGGCAGCGCATAATATTTCTGGAGAGTTGATTTGCGCACGGGATTTCTTAGGAAGCTAATAAAGTGGATTACAAGGAGAAACGCTGCCCGAAAACAGGTCGTTTGATCAGCCGTGAGCAGGTCAAGTCCGGTGAAGGGCGCACAAATAGTAGTAGCGGGCCCTTGCAATCGAACGCCGGAATTACAAGGCGGACTTTCATTGCTGGTTCCGTTGCGGCAGTTACTTCCTACTCGCTGAGCGCATGTGGTGGCAAAACTCTTACCGGCAAACCGTTACCAAAACCGACTGCCGCTCAGGCTGCGCGCAAGAGAAAAACGCCTTCTATTGTCGCTCTTGTTCCTTGTCAGTCATATGAAGATGATCCGATGGCGGATCTGAAAAAATTTGCAAAGCAGTTGAATCTCCCTGATTTAAGGGGCAAAACTGTTTTGCTGAAGCCGAATATGGTCGAGTTTCACCCAGGCCGTCCTGTGACGACAAATCCTTTCGCTTTAAAGGCTGCTTTTGAACTCGTTGATTATCTGGGTGCAAAAAACATCATAATCGGTGAAGGTCCAGGGCACATGCGCGATACCGAATTCCTTCTCGAAGCAACAGGATTGGGCCGCATGTGCAATAAGCTAGGCACACAATTTGTTGACTTGAATTTGGATGAGTTAGAAGCATTGGATGTGAAAGACGGATTTTCAGGATTGACTCAGTTCTTCCTGCCGCGCACTTTGATGAATGCAGACTTTGTGGTCAGTGTTCCCAAAATGAAAACCCACCATTGGGTAGGCATGACGGCATCGATGAAAAACTTCTTTGGCGCCGTGCCAGGACGCAAATATGGATGGCCGAAAAACCTTTTACACATTCGGGGAATTCCTCAATGCATACTTGATCTGCAAGATCTCATTAAGCCGCGACTGGCACTTGTGGATGCCGTTGTGGCCATGGAAGGCGATGGTCCGATAATGGGTACTGCAAAAGAAATGGGTTTTCTCGTCCTTGGCGACGACCTGGCTGCCGTTGATGCCACGTGCGCGCGAACCATGGGATATGATCCGTTCGAGCTCGAGTATTTGCGCGTAGCTGGTCAGGTGGTCGGCAACATAAATACTGACGCAATTACGGTTCTTGGGCTGGAACTCGATAAAGTCAAAAAGAACTTTCAGCTTCCAGTTACGTTCAAAAACAAAAAACTGCTCGAGCAAGCTTCGAATCAAGCGAGCTAGTCCTTATTTTCTCTACCGCTCATTGGCGCTGGCTGCAGATGATTCGCGTACAGCGGATGCAAATGGGTTGACTGACGATACCAGGCGATCATTTTCTTGAGACCCTCTTCAAGCGTGTGTTGCGGTTGCCAGCCTAATTCCTTGGTGATTTTGGCATGATTGCAAACCCAGACTTGCGTATCCCAAGAGCGGTTTGGCATGGTGCCGTAGGCCGGTTTCACCTTTATGTTTAGAAGCGGTGCCGCGATTTGCACCACTTCCTTGAGTTTCGTCTGGATACCAGACCCTACATTGTATATAGCACCCGGATCGCAGGTTGCCGAGAGCTTTCGTTTTGCTGCCAGCATGTACGCATCGACAGCGTCCTCTACGTAAACGAAATCATGTGCGCAATGCTCATCCACCAATTTCGGCCAATTCCCTTTGTTTCCGCACGCGACCAGGTTGGTCATCAGCCTGTTGGGCTGCTCGTATGGACCAAAGCATGAATAGAGTCTCAAGGTAGGCATGTTGATTTTGTGTTCAACTGCCATATATCGGCACAACATGGTGGCGCCTACTTTGGTGGCTGCGTAATAACTTAATGGATTAAGCGGTTCGTCTTCTCCTGGGGCGTGGTCCTTTTTGCCATATTCAGAAGAAGTACCAGTATTAACGAATGACTCGCAGCCATTCTCGACTGCAGCGTCTAGCAGTCGACTCGTAAAGACGTAGTTGGATTCCAGTATTTGCGCCCTGTTCTTTTGCCAGGAATAGGCTCCATGGGCCGCCAGATGGAAAATCCATTGTGGCTTTACTCGGGCAAAAATCATCTCTACCGAGGCTGATTCATCTGGTTTGTAAAAGTCTAGAGTGACTTGCTCATTTATCTCTGCAATTCGCCAGGGAAGTGAGCTGTCAGGCACTCTGCTTTGCTCGCGCAGCAAGAGGTGCACATCATGGCCTTCATTTATCAGGCGGCGCGCGACGTTGGCACCGACAAAACCAGTGGCGCCAGTTACTAGTACAATCTTCCTCTCTGTAGATTCAGCCATGTGCAGCTCTTAGGTAGCCGCCAGGTTGAGGGATTTTACGACCGCATCATAGATGCAGCCTGAAGAAATTCCGAAGCGTTCTAGGAGAAACTCCTCTGAGCCGACTGAGCGATTGGGAGTTCGTCTGACTGCCAGTCTCTTAAGTCGCGCGTTCAAGCCATTTTCTGCAATTACTTCCGACACTAGAGAACCCAGTCCGCCATTAATGAAATGCGCCTCTACCGTAAAGACGTTAAGGTGGCGCGAGATAGTTTCAATCAAATGTGCTTCTGGACTAGGATTCATCGTGGAAACGAGTGCGACCGTGGTGTTGATGCCATTTTTCTTCAGTTTCGCTTCCGCCTTAGCGGCCAGGGTAGCTGCATTACCCATCGCAATGATGAGCGCGTCATCCCCCTTTGCGATCAAGTCCAGCTTTCCGACCTCAAAGTTTCCGTTCAGGCCAGGTACGCTAACATCTTCATTCTTGCTCAAACGATAGTAAGCAGGTCCATTGGACTCCCAGGTTTTCTCTAGAGCTGTATTGAGCTGATCTCTGTCGCACGGTGTGAAAATCGAAAGCCCGGGCTGCACTCGCAGCGCTCCTACATCATCGAGCCCGAAGTGTGTAGGTCCATGATGCGAGTACTCGACACCGCCGCCAATGCCCACAATTTTTACAGGAAGATTGTGCAATATCGGACCATTGCGAATGAATTCATAGGGGCGCAACGTTGCGAACGTGGCGATGGAATAGACAAAAGGTATCAAACCTGCTTCTGCCATGCCGGTTGCCATGCCTATCATATTCTGCTCGGCAACACCGGCGTTCGTAAAGCGTTCGGGAAAACGATCGGCGAAAGGCTCGACAACAAAAAATCCGAGATCACCAGTGAGTAAGTGAATGCGCCGATCTTTCTGCGCTAGTTCAACAAGTTTCTTGATAAAGGCTTTGCGCATCAGCCTTCAATCTCCTTCATTGCTTGCTGATATTGCTCGTCTGTCATCGGCAGGTAATGCCATTCAAGCTTGCTTTGCATGTAGCTGACCCCCTTTCCGAAAATGGTTCGGGCAACGATTACATGCGGGGCGCTTGTCTTGTAATCGAGATTGTCGAGCACGTCTTTCATTTGTTTGCAGTCGTGACCATCGACCACATGCGCGTCCCAATTGAACGCGCTAAATTTCTTTTCTATCGAAGATGTGTCTAGTACGTCCTTTGTGTAGCCGAGCGCTTGTTGTCCATTCTGATCAACAAATACTACTAAGTTGGAGAGCTTGTGGTGTCCGGCAAATAGAACTGACTCCCAGAGTGCGCCTTCGTTTAGTTCGGCATCGCTGACGAGGACAAAAACTCTGCGGGAAGATTTTGCCCTCATAGCGGCAAGCGCTGAGCCAGTCCCGAATGAAAGTCCCATGCCGAGCGAACCTGTGGCAAAGTCAATTCCCGGCACGTCGACTTCCGGATGTCCGCAAAGCATTGTGCCGTCATTGCAAAATGTCGCCAGTTCGTCTCTTGTTAGAAAACCTTTCAGATGCAGCGCGGCGTAAAGAGCCAGAACTGCATGACCCTTCGAGAGAATAAACCGCTCTCTTTCGGGATCGTCCGGTGAGGGGATCTTCAGCACACTGTTGTAGAGCAGACTGACAATTTCCGCAATCGATAGACTAGAGCCAATATGTCCGACGCCGGCGCGCTTTGACTCCTCGAGAACCAGGCGTCTGATCTCGTTTGCAAACTTGTCTGGGTCGAGAGCGGGCTTTGCCCGTTGCGTTGCAGTCACTGTTGATGCCACGTCTGGCTTGCTGTATCCGAAGCGAATCTATTCAGGCGATAGTTTACTAAGAGCGCCTCGGCTGGGAATGACAGCAATGTAATGTGGTGAAGCCATTATGTGTTCCAGGAACATGTATTCGAATTTAGAATTATCTCTGAGCGCAACATAAGACATTGTTGGAGCTTCGATTCCTTTTCGATCATTTCATGTCCGGGTGTTCCACACAGGATTGAAGATACTTATTATCAGGATCCAGTGACAATGCTTCGCGATATTTCGCTTTTGCTTCATCAACATGGCTGGTCCAGGTCAGCTTCGAGGCTTCCTTGAGAAGTTGGGCGATTTTCAAAAAGCGTTGCAGCTTTTGGTCCTCGCTGCTTGAGAGCTCGGGCATTATCTTGCGCACGTCTGACTGACATGACTGCAAATCAATGGGAAACTTGGGCGGGCCGGACAGCGGAAGGAAAAACTCCAGATTGGGCCTGTCGTCTGTTACCTCTGGGGTGTCCGCCAGGTATTTCTTCGCTTCTTCTTCGCCGATGAAATAAGTAGCGGCAATCGCAAATGGGTCCGCAAGACCAATATCAGTAAGGCTCTTTTTCAATTCCGGCGAGGCATCGATTCTGCTGGCTATATTTTGCGGATCCAGCTTTACTTCCGATTCCGATGCGATTATGACTGGATCCAGCGAACTCGGAAGCCAGACCTGGACATGTGAGAAGGCATCTGCAGCCTTTACCATAGCATTCCACACCTTTATGCTCGACTCCGCGTGCATAGGCGCCCACTGGCAGACAATTCCTCCCGGCTTGAGATGCCTCTTGCAGATTTCATAGAAATCTTTGCTGTACAGGTTAACGATGCCTGCATCTACTGGAGGAGGTGGCTCAAAAGAGATGACGTCATACTTTTTCTTCGTGCGCAGCAAATAATTGCGTCCATCTTCAAGTTGAAAGCTCACCTTTTCTTTGTGCAAGACACCGTCATTGGTTTTGGCAAACAAGTCCCCGCAAGACAAAACGGCTGGCGAGATTTCGCAGACATCGAGATGTTTAACCTCTGGGTGCTTGGCAACAGCTCCGGCCGTTGAGCCGATTCCGAAGCACACAACTAGAACATCTTCAGGATTCTTGTTGAGCAAAACCGGAAAATGGGCAAGCGATCGCATGTATCTCAAGCTGTGCGCCATGTCTCCCGAGTACATGGTGCCGTTGACCAAAAGTCTGTTGCCTCGATTGTACTTCAAGCATAAAACGCGACCGATCGGATCTTCTTTGACAGCCAGGATGTCTCCTTGAGTCAACTTTGCATAGACGCGCTCGGGATAATCGAGCGGCAAAAAAATTAGGCTGGTGCCAATCACTGCAACCAGAGCGATGGCCACTCGAAGGCGCTTCGTCTGCCCGATCTTCTTTTCGATGAAGAATGCGCAAGCGGCGTTTGCGAATGCAACAAGTTGCATTGTCATCGGTGTGCCAACGGTGGGAATCAGAACCAGACCGCTGATCAGCGAACCAAAAATGCAGCCTACCGTGTTAGCTGCGTATGTTGTTCCTACCGCCTTTACGACCGATCTGGCTGACGAGGAAGCCAATCCGCCTATCAGTGGAAATGCCAGGCCGATAAATGTCGAAGGCGCAATCAGCAGGGCGAATGCCAGAATTGACCAGAAAATAAGTGAAACTTCCGGCGACAAATCATTCCCGCCGTTTATGACTTTGGCAAAAGCTTGCACCACAGTCAGTGACGGCAAGATTAGCAAGCCGAGCCAGGAAAGAACGGCAGCTCCCATTTGACTGAGGGAGAGCATTTTCAACTGGGCATTCAAATTGCTGCAGAAATCTGGAACTTCTTTCAGCTTGCGATTGTAAATGAAACTTCCTGCCACCAGCCCCAGTAAGAAAGTGCTGACCATGGCTGAAAATGCATATGTAGTCGAGCCGAGATAAACGCGAAGCAGTCTAATCCAGAGAATCTCATAACTAAGAGCAGTGACGCCGAGCAGCGCAGCAATCATGTTCAGCCAGCCGCGCGATAAAGCAAACGTACCGTCTGTGACCACAAGGTTGATCTTGCCGTCCTCCTCTTCGACAGCGGCCGGCGAGTCGTTCGCTGATCGAAAAGACTTGGCGGAAGCCAACGCAAAGACCGTAATCGCGATTGAGAGATTTACGGCTGCCGCCAGCATAATGCTGTTGAACAGACCAAGGTAAGGAAAAATCAGATAGACGGAGGCCAGGCTGCCTGTGACTGCTCCCAAGGTGTTGAGTCCGTAGAGGACACTGAAATAATGCGCAGGTTTGGCATAATGCTTGACTAAAAACTCTGTGACAATGGGCAGGGTCGCGCCCATCAACACAGTCGGTGGCAACAGTAGAATCGATGCGAAAATGAGACGTTCGGCCGTGAGCCAAAATGTTCCTGACGGAAGTTGTGATGTTAGTGTTGCAAATGTGAGCGGCGCGCCCTGCAGCAGAAATGAAACGCATGGTGCGGTCACGGCGATGCCTAGTTCCAGGCAACCATAGGTGAGGAAAAATGGTAACTTGCGAGCCGACATTACTCTTCCAGCAAGCCAGCCGCCCAGCGCAAGACCGCCGAGAAAGGCGGCAATTACACAACTTGCCGCCTGAGTAGTACTGCCGACTACGAGTCCCATCATGCGAACCCAGGCCACTTCATAAAGAAGCGCACTGGCGCCGGAGAGGAAAATGAATATGTAAACGAAGAGCTTTTCTCTCTGCGTCCTGGCTTCTGCCTCAGGCGAGTGTAAGCTGTCGGCATCAGTGGTCGACGCCTGGTTTTCTTGGGGTGCGTTCATGAACCTAGTAAAAGTGCTTGTAAAAAAAATACCTGAAATTTCAACGCCTAGCGCCAAACACATTCAACCACAATAAATACGTCGTTAATCTCCTGTCCGTGATGCGTTTGACGAATTTATAGGGGGGGGCTAAACTGGTTATAGTCAATCTTTTACCAACCCTGGTTAGTTGAATGCAGGCAGTCTCTCGATCTGGCGGGTTTCCGGCAGGTGATCGACCTTCCGAAGCTGCAATTGAAGAAGGTCCCTACCCCTGGATACTTCATCCAGCTATAGACCTGCTCTTTTGCTGCGGCGGCATGTTGTGGTTTCTAATTGCCGTGATCATGCTCTTCGGTCATTCTAGTTATCAGACTGCGGCTGGACAGTTTGTCTGGTATTTCGGCATTTTCGGCAATTTCCTCTTGGCGGACGCGCATGCTCCTGCTACATACTTCCGCATCTACAACACGCCTGAGTTGAGAGAGAAAATGGGACTGCCGTGCATACTCACGGGTGTAGCCTTTTTTTGTTTGGGGCTGGTCTGTTTATTCAATGAGTCCTGGGCCGGCTTCTTCTACCGCGTTTGGATGTTCTGGATCATTCAGCATTTTCTCGCTCAAAGTTACGGCATAACGCTTCTGTACTGCATCAAGCGCGGATTCTTTTTGGACAATTTTGAGAAGCGAATACTCTGGCTTCTCTATCAGATTACTCTCGTCTATGCTTGCCTTTTGACATGCCCCGTTGACGGCAGAGAGAGAGACACCTTCTTCGAGCTGAAGATACCTTTTTTCTTTGATGTGCCGAACTGGGTCATGGTTTCAGTGCAGTCTCTATTAGCTGTTTGTGCCCTGGCATTTGTTGGCATATGTGTCCGCAAATATATGAAGGACGGCAGAGTATTGCCGTTTCCTGCTGCTCTGACAATTGTTTCTTCTATTGTATTTTTTGCTACGGCTCTGGCCAGCAATCCAATTCTTACTGTTCTTCTCGGCGCCTTTTATCATGGCAGTCAATACCTGGTTGTCTCCGCCTCCTCACACCTGAAGCAATGTGGCTTGCCTGACGGAGTGTCTTTCCATCGCATTGCTACACAGTTATCTAGCATGAACTTGCTGCGCTGGTATGGAATGGCTGTTGGTATTGGGCTTATCGTTTGGCTTGTCTTGCCCAGGGTGATTGTGGCGTTCGGTTTCGGGTTGGGGCTTGTGATTGCCTCAATTCAGGCGTGCTACAGCTTCCATCACTTTTTGCTCGACGCTTACATCTGGAAATTGCGCGATCCGAAATTGAGAAAACAGCTTGTAGCTTGATACAACTTACTGACCATCGAGCTCGAAATTTAGCACCGTAATTGTTTCGGCCGAGCCAGGATATTCATCTACTGAGGCAAGCCGGTATTTGCTTTTGAGCATAGCCAACAGCTCATCCAGGCGTTTTTTTCTCGGCATTTGTTTTGTTGAGAGGAATTCGATTTGCTTATCCGAGTCCTTTGCCATCAGTAGTCTCTTGTATCCTTTTGACGGCAATTCGGCAATTTTCTCAGAGTATTCGCTGACAAGATTATCCGGTTGCCAGTGACTTGCCATTTGCGGAATGATTGCCGGTTCCATGCATTCTCCCCAGCGAGGAAAGCCAAATACTCCGATATGGTGCTTAGCACGTTCCATGTCCGGTAGGTAAAAGGCGACTGTCGGCCCCAAAACATCTGGAAATACGAGTATTGCCGAATCGTCGTGCAGACCGCGCTTGATCTCACTGGTAAATGTATAAAATCCAGAGTTCGGCTTTTTGTCGAACCACAAAATGTAGGCAACATTGATCGATAGGAGGCAACATAAAGTTGTGGTAAGACCAATTCTTGCTCGCAGGCCTATTTGCTGTTTCTCCCAAAATGAGTAATAGAGGGCCAGCGCTACGAGCGTCCAGGTCGCAAATGAATACGGATAGACATATCGGTAATAGTTGTTCCAGAAGCCGAACACAAAGCCGGTAAAGCAAGGTGGAATAAAACTGATGCAGGCAATAGTGATTAACGGCAATTGCAGCTTGAGTGCGGGATTCACACACGTTTTCGGGTTCCGGAGCAACTTAAGGGCGAACAATGCAATCAAGCAAGTTGCAACAATGAATCCGAGCGGAACTGGTACCGGCATTGTATTCAAAAAAGAGTACGTAAAAACCTCAAAGAACCTGTTCAAGCCAGGCTTATCTGCGTAGGATGCTCCACCATACTGCATCAAGATCGAGGGCAGCCAAGGTGTAAACAGCAGAGCTGCCGCTGCCAGTGGGGTTATTAATTTGAGGAAGTTAGCCGCCGCGTTTTTTCTAGATGTTGGATTGCTGTTTTCAAAAAAACGAAAAAGGTAATCTATCGCTGCCGCCAATGAGAGTAGTGCGATCAATGAGCACGTCACATATTCCGTATAGCAAAGCGCCGCCATGAGCAAGCAGAGAGCCACTGAGTGCCCGCTAAATAGCCTCCTGTCTCTGTCCAGTCGAATAAAAACGGTTGCTGTCAAAGTGCTGAGCAGGAGTGCCAATGCATATCCGCGACATTGAGTGGAAAAGAAACTGGCAAAGGGTGAAAGAGCAAAAATAAATGCAGTCAGAAGTCCGACTTGTGGTGAGTGGACGGTACGCCCCAGCCAATATAAAGCCGGAACTGTCGCGATTCCGCAAATCAATGACGGAATTTTTACAGCAACATCCGAGCTTCCGAATATGCCCATGAATATGTTGAGAATGATGAATGACAGAGGCGGATGATAATCGTCCTGTCTGCCGAAGCAGCTCTTTATCAGCGTTGGTATATCGGGAGCTGTCGAGCTGTGGATGGAAAGTATCTCGTCCAGCCAAACACCACAGTGAAGTGTCGGCCAGGCTAGAGCGAGTGCCGTCAGTGCAATGGCGACCAGTATCAACAGTTCACGAAGCTTGATCCCAGTTTGAGATGAAATGGACTCAATCTCGTTGGGCCCACTATCGGTATTAATCGGTGAAGCCACTACCCTACCCAGACAACAGGCCGGAACACTGCTTTATTATGCCAGCTAAGATGAGTCTGTTGCATTGTCCGTCAGTGATTACGAAATGAGCAGCTTTTGAATTACCGGATCACGAAGTTTCCAGATGAAGGCGTCGGTCCAGAAGTGTTGAATATTCAAGAATATCCAGATTGAGATGAAGCACAACGCCTTTTCTGCGATACCCGCATTGGTCATGCATACGGGCAGTTGGAAAGCGACTAAGAATCCGACTATCAAAATTAGCCCGAAGTATAGGAATGACGTCCCGCTGAAAAGCATCCGGCTGATCTGGTGGAAAGAAACACCGGGAGGCAAGCCTTTCTCTTTGAAATAGAATGCTGAAGTGACGACTAGGTACTGACTTGAATGGAAGAACCATTGAGAAAAGCTGTAGTACAAAAGTGCAAAGTGATTGCCGGAAATAATTGGTAATGCTGTCAAAGTCATGATTACGAGCAGTGCTGGCAATGGCATCATGCGTTTTTCTTTCACATATTTGCGCCCTACCATGCCTATGAAAACAGCTACTGACGCCAGCATTGCTACCAGGGCTACATTGCAAACCCATTCGGGTACGAGGGCCGCAAAAGGCACATCGTAGAAATTCATAAGCTTGAAAGTGCCAAAATCTTTGATGGCAAACATACGCAAAATGAGATAAACCATGGTGGTGTGAACCATGGCAAGCATGATCTTCTTCTCTACCGCGTTCAGATAGTATTTGCGTTTATAGCAGTAAACCAAGGTGATTCCATAGGATTGTGCGAGCTGGTGTTGGAAGCCCCAAGCCAGTACGAACTTAATTAGAAAATCCGTGGTGACCGGCACAAAGAGTGCTGAAAGACCTGCCATAAGCGAAATCAAGATAATGACGGCAACTGGTTTTCCGATCGAATCACGGGTCACCTTACTGCCGTAGACACGGAAAAGCGTAGCTGGTTGGTGACCATCTCCGAAGATGTGCAAGCCCAGAACGCTGATGCCGAAGAATGCCATTGCGGCAGTATTGCCATTGTATGACATGCCGTAATTGGTAAGGGCAAGACCGAGGTAGAGGAGCCAGAAAGCGCCTCCGCAGCAGAACAAAATATCTATGCTGGGACTGAGAATCCACGGATAGGGACCGAGTGCCTTAGCGGTTGCCGCCGCCGACTCGGGCGATATTGGATTGACCAGGTTGATGTCTGGGTTTGCGGCCGTTGGCTCTTGATGCAGAGAAGCCGTTAGGGTGCCCGGAGCAGCGGCTTCAGCCGTGCGAAAACTGACTTCTTCCACTGGGTTTCCTCCGACACTCATCTAGTAAATGGTCTTCTATCCAGTCCTGACAGCAGATCTTGCCGATTTCACTGCATATCTATTTATATCCCCAGAAAGCCGAGATATAACACCATTCTAGATCATTCTCACAACGAGCGAAATACTGATAGTAAGCCGCTGAGTATGCCGAGCGAGCCGTGTGCAGATGGCTAGACGCATTGTAGTATGGGAGTCCGAAACAACTATTCAAATTCGGATTCTTATTCAAATGCGAAGTTCTCCGCCTGTTTTAATCGCGGCGGCCTTCAGATTTGTTCTCATTGCTTGCGGGATTTACCCTTTGCATCAATCGGTCTTTTCGCTCAATCTGATTTCTTGATAATGCGTCCTCTGATGCTGGTTTCCGCAGGTCGAAGCACGCGCTTCAAGTATTTCTCATTCGTTTCCCACATTTTTGGCACATAGCCGGTCAAATGTTTGAGGCGTTGTCTGGCTTCAATGTAGTATTCGTCGTCTCCATAAAAATGGTCCAGGATGCCAATGCCCCTGAAGTTCGTGCCTTTCTCCAGTCCGACTCCATTGCGCATTACGATCAGCCACTCTCTTACGCATTCCTCGTACAGCTTGGGATCTTTATCCGTTTGTTTTTCCAGTTTGCGATCAAGTGCTTCCGCCAGCGCTTTGTGTACGTCCATATTGTCCGGATCGCGTTTCATGGCTCGGCGCGCTAACTGAATGGAGCGCTCGATACGCTCTGAGCGCAAGGCCATCTCGGCGCTCATCAATGAGGATACAGGGCGCTTCTTGGAAGGATCGAATATTTCGTCATATTCCATTGTCGGCTTGACATAATTCGGTTCGTCCTTCAGTGTCGGAGCGGCCAAAGCATGTGATGACAGGCTTGCGGACAGCAATCCCAGGCAAATACTTTTTTGCAAATTTCGGCTGAGGCGCGCGGGCGCAGCCAGTCGAGTTCGACTGCCTTGTTTTGAAAACATCGATATGTCTCTGAGGGGAAACTATTTGCCCTGATGACCTGGCGGCGGTGGCGGAGGAAAGGGCGGTTTGCCGAAACCTCCCAGCGGTCCAATTTCCATTCGGTCGTGCGCAAGACGCATCTTCTTTCTCTGTTCGGGTGTCAATACTTTCGCTGAGTCAAGAAGATGTGCTGAAAAACGTTTGCTTATGTCAGCCTTCTGTTGTGCGACTTCCTCGGCAATTTTGCGAACTTCCGAATCGCTGATATTCTCTGCGCTCAATTTGTCCATCATCTCGTTTTCGAGGGCGCGCAGCGTTGCAAAGGCATTGCTGTTGCCATTTTCGAAAGTGCGTTTGAGTTTTGCCAGTTGAGAGATTTGATTGTCCGTCAGTTCAAGATCTGCAATTGGCGGTAGGGGTATCATGAATTTCGCTCCAGAGTGAGTTCCTCCTGGCGGCATTGGGAAAGGAGGCGGCATCGGTCCACCGAATTCTCCTGCCGAGAGGGCAAATCCCGGCATTGGCGCCGGTCCGCGGGCAGAAGCGAAAAGTGTGTCTTCTGGATTGGGCTTTATCATCTGAATTATCGTTTCATCCTGGCTGAATACTGGTTTGGACGTCAGAAGAAGGGCGGCGGCTGCTAAAAGTCCGCGCCACTGAATTTTGTGGCTCATAAGAGTCTCCCTTGGAAACTGTTTTGCTTTTGTATTTTGGGACAGTGAGGGTTTCTACACCTGTCCGAGTGAAACCCTGCTGTACTGAACAAAAGAAATTGTACTAAAGTATAAAATTGTATGCAAGTCCAAATTTGAACTTGGTGCAAACTTGGACTGCCGTATTATTAGAGGGAAGCCGGCCGCCTCCGGCTTATCCCTGATGGAAAACATATTGAATAGCCGTCGCGACAAAAAACGAGCTGAGCGTCAGCATCAGATTCTTGATGCTGCCTCCAATTTGTTCAAACTGAGGGGCTACGAAGAGACTTCCATAGACGACATCGCCCGCGAAGCGGATATAGCGCGTGGGACGGTTTTCTATAATTTCGAATCAAAGGAAGACATTGTTTTTGCTCTGCGCTTTCGTTCAGTCGATGAAGCAAAGGAGCGCGCCCTCGAACAGCATGCTGCAGGCACGCCGGCTTTGAAGTGTATTGAGAGCTTTCTTGTTGAAGTGGCTCAATGGTCTGAAAAGAACCCTGAGCTTGCCGAAGTGTTGTGGCGTCACGGACCGGTCAGTGCGAAGCGCTTTTTGAAGACCGAGATGATGGATGAAAAGATCACCGGCGCAGAATCTAAACGCCTTGCGGAGGCAAAAGCTCCGCCGGGGCCACCGAATCTGGTGCCGCTCGAACTGATCAAAAGTGCGCAGTCTGAAAAATCTTTGCGTTGCGATGTAGCTGGCGAGCGCCTCTCTCACTACATCAACTTCATACTGATTCATGGACAAATGGAATGGTTGCGTGGCGACAGAAAGTCGCCCCTCGACCGATATATGCTTGACGAACTGAAAATCGTCCTTGAAGGCTTGAGCGCTTAGCTTACTTAGATACCGCTTACGACGTGCGGGACATAAGGTTCTTCAAGAGCGGCTATATCTTCTTTGTTGAGTTTCAAGTCAACTGCCTTCACCGCGTCCTCAAGGTGATGCGGTTTGGTCGCTCCCACTATCGGAGACACGACGTTGGGTTTTTGCAATACCCATGCAAGCGCTACTTGTGCTCTGGGGGCGCCAATTCGTTTGGATACTTCCGCCAAGCGTTCTACGACTTTTCGATCTGCCTCGACTTGCACCGCATATAGTTTCTTTCCGAATTCGTCTGTTTGCGAGCGCTCTGTCTTGTCGTCCCAGTCTCGCGTCAGGCGTCCTCGAGCAAGCGGACTCCAGGGAATCACGCCCACGCCTTCGTCCTGACAGAGCGGCAGCATTTCGCGCTCCTCTTCTCGGTAGAGCAAGTTGACATAATTTTGCATGCTGATGAAACGCGTCCATCCATTTTTGTCCGATACGTGCAGCGCTTTTGCGAACTGCCAGGCATACATGCTGGAAGCGCCTATATAACGCACTTTTCCAGCTTTTACCAGGTCGTGCAATGCTTCCAGAGTTTCCTCGATCGGCGTGGTGGTATCCCACCTGTGAATCTGGTAGAGGTCGATGTAATCTGTGCCAAGCCTGCGCAAGCTTTGTTCGACTTCATGCATTATCGATTTTCTCGACAGTCCCAATCCATGCGGACCGGGGCGCATGCGTGCATTCACCTTGGTGGCGATGATAACGTCTTCACGCTTGGCAAAATCCCTTAGTGCTTTGCCGACTATCTCTTCGCTGGTTCCATCGGAATATACATTTGCCGTGTCGAAGAAATTGATTTCCAGCTCGAGTGCTTGCTTGATGTACTTTCTGCTCTCTTCTTCAGGCAATGTCCATGCGTGATTGCCTCGCTCCGGTGCGCCGAAGCTCATGCAGCCGACGCAAATACGAGAAACCTTGAGTCCGGTGCGTCCGAGGTTTGCAAATTCCATATCGAGTCTCCTAAGAAGACCCCTGATCTTAGCCTGTTGAAATCTAGTGGCAGCTGGCGTCTTACTTGGGATTTGTCTTTTTAACCAGGAATACGCCTACATCATCTTTGCACTTCACTTCCCAGTCGTCGCGCTTAGATAAAACTTGTGCGAGTTGAGCCTCGTTTGGAACCATCACCCATGTGAAGTTTCGCTTGTTGAAAATCTCCTGCCAATTGTCCTGTGTGAGCAAAATTTTGATGTACTCTTCTATGAATTCAGGCGGCAGAAAATCTGCCCAGTCATCGATGTAGACAGTGCGTTTCAGTTTGAAATAGATGTAGCCGCCCCAGTTGTCATAATTGAAGCCGAGCCCTTGCGGATTTTCCTTTTGCAAGCATTCGACTAATTTGACTGGGATGCGTGTGGGGTCGAAGTCTTTGACTTTGAACATTTCCAGCGAGATAAAAGCCGCGCTCATAGCTATGGTTATGACGCTGTAGATTAGTGCAGGCTTCCAGCCTTTCGGTTCATTTACTTCGATTTCGGCTTCTTTCCTGGCCAGCTTTACCAGCCCTTTTTCCAGTGGTTTCTGAGACTCAGATGCTAAAAGTTTTGGTCGCCACAATTGCCAGTAAGGTCCAAGGAAAGGAATTACCATCAGTGCGCAGTAAGGAACAAAGCGCATGCTGACAAAGCTTGCCAGGAAGTAAACACTCATCACGGCGGTCTCATTGAATTTCAAGCCGCCTTTTGTCTTCCAGACTGCGATTAATGTGATGGCGCCGAGTATAAGAAAAAACCACGCTCCCGCCCCGGCCGTGATATCGAATGAACGCCACTCATCGGTTTTACTGAGAACGACCGGATTGGAAATGTAAGTGAGAACAGTGTTGTAGAAAGACAATCCACGCGGATTAATGGCTGTGGCGGCGCCACCGACTAGCAAAAAAACGAATGCCTGGACGGCTCTTTCTCTGGATCTTGCCTCCGGCGCGCCGGATACGATCGGAAGTTTTGTCCCTATAAAGAATTGCAGTGCCGAAGCAGCAGCACTGACTGCCAGCATGACGATTCCCACTGTATAACTGCCGTGCAGATTCGCCCAAAAGCCCATCACAAGACCGATTGCAGTGGCTCTCATCCAGGCTTGGTGCTCGCTCACGAAGAGCAGGTAGTACAAAACTAGAAAAGGCAAATAAGTGTAGACATGGCAGCGCGCCGACCAGTGCATGCCGACAGCAGGCATGACAAGCAACACCAGTAGAAGGCCTGCAAGCAATCCCATGCCTCGTGCTCGCGCAATTTGATAGCTCCACATCAGCCCGAGCGCGCCGACAATGCTGAAAATGAGAACGATGCCGGTCATGCCGTAATGGCTGAATACAGTGCCGCTCGTGATGTCGCCAAGCCAGCATCTGGTCAGGCATGGAGACGAATTGAAAATGGCCGATGTGTAATTCGTCCCCGGCAGAGTGTGATGCGCGAGCCAGTATTCGCCGTTGATGATGTGGCGACATGTGCCGCCGTCCCAGAGAAACATATCCGGGCGCATAAAGAGCATGCCGCCCAGTAAATACACGAAAAACCACCCGCCGGATTGGGGGGCGAAAATGCTGAAAAGTGAGCAATCGTTAGTTGATTGCGGCTGCCCAGAGCTTGCCTCGATTGAAAGCCTTGACTCAGGTTGATTGTCGACCATGATTACCTGGGCGCTCTTGCTTTTCTAGCGATGATCAGGAATTGTTTTCCCAGGACGAGCCAGGCGACTGGCAACATCAGATAAGCTCGGATAAGGATAGGGTGTGCAGGCTGACCACCCTGCATGGTGAATGGGAGAAAGCGCTCAATCACTTTTTGCGCTTCGAAACCGGCAAGGCCGAGCGCTTCTACTGCCGAGCGATCACTGAGAGGCAAATGGTGATCGAAAAAGTCCCAATAGACGTCGCTGCAAAATCGTATATTAGGACCAAGCAAAATCAGTTTGCCGTCGCTTTTCAAAACACGGTTTGCCTCGCGCAAGCAGTTCATCAGTCCGTTTTTTGTCGGTATGTGCTCTAGGAAATTACTGCTGAACACAACATCGATACTGCTAGATTCTACCGGCCACTTGAGAGTTACATCCTGAGATATTACCGTCACATCCGACCGCGCTTTTGCAGCCGTAGTCGGGTTGAGATCCATCGCATATTTTTGTTTTGCTTGAATGTTGTTGATAAATTCGCAGTAGCCGGCGCCCAGGTCCAGTACAGCTGAATGCGGGTCTATCCACTGCTGAAAGTAACGTGAGAGTTCTTTCCAAACGAGAGAGCGCTTAGCCTCATCTTGAAAGCGAGCGAAGTATGTTTCTTCGAGTTCTAGAGCTGGATCCAATTGATTAACCGGTCGACTTTCGCCATTTATAACACATGCCCCGATTCGTGGTCGCGTAAGCTAAACTGACAATCTGAAGTAACCTACGGATATTTCTGTCGTCAAATCTAGGAAAATATTGCATGTCTGTCATTATCGTAACGGGTTCGGGAGGGCTGATTGGTTCAGCTGCTGCTGAGTATTTTGCGGCTCTGGGGTACGAGATTGTCGGCGTCGACAATGACATGAGGCAGAAATTCTTCGGGCCGGACGCTTCCACTGTCTGGAATCGCAAGCGGCTGGAAGAAAAGCTCGAAAAGCGTTACAGGCATTTCGATATCGACATTCGAGATGTCAACGGGATTCGGGATATTTTTCTCAAATTCGGCAAAAACATTCAGGCTGTTATTCACACAGCCGCGCAGCCTTCACACGACTGGGCGGCGACGGCGCCTGTGGAGGATTTCACCATCAACGCCAATGGCACGATGAACATGCTGGAGGCTACTCGCAAGGCGTGTCCCGAAGCGACTTTTATCTTTACTTCCACCAATAAAGTTTATGGCGACACGCCAAATCGTCTGCCGCTTGTAGAGCTGGAAACGCGTTGGGAAATCGACTCCAGCCACACTTATTACAGTGGCATTCGCGAAGACATGTCGGTCGATCACTGCTTGCATAGCCTGTTTGGCGTGTCTAAACTGGCGGCTGACGAGCTTGTTCAAGAATACGGACGTTATTTTGATATGCGCACCGCCTGCTTCCGTGGCGGTTGCCTCACTGGTCCTAATCATTCGGGCGCTGAATTGCATGGCTTTCTTGCTTATCTCATGCGCTGCGCAGTCATTGGCAAGCCATACAAAATTTACGGCTATAAGGGTAAGCAGGTGCGCGATAACATCCACAACGATGACGTCATGCGTGCTTTCCATGAAGTGATAAAAAAGCCGAAAGTGGCGCGCGTCTACAACATCGGCGGAGGGCGCACCAGCAATTGCTCAATGCTGGAAGCGATTGCTCTTTGCGAAGAAATTTCCGGTCATAAATTGGACGCGACATATGTCGACGACTCGCGTATTGGCGACCATATATGGTGGATCAGCGACAACGGGAAATTCATGGAAGACTATCCGGATTGGAAAGTCGAGAAAAATATCAAAGATATTCTCACTGAAATATACGACGTCAACAAAGAGCGGTGGATGTCCGGGCTGAGGGGCGTCTTTTGAAACGCTGTCCTCATGTTTAAGAAACAGCATTGAGTGTATGCTAATAATGACCAAGGCACTACCAGTGCGGCACTCTTTACTTGGTGTTAGTGACGGATAATGCGGGTTCTCATCTCCGGAATTTGTGGTTTTGTCGGCAGTTCGCTTGCGCGCTACCTGCTCGAAGCGCAGGCCGGTTTGAAAATCATAGGCTTCGACAATTTCTCTAGAGCTGGCAGCCATTTGAATCGCGAAGTTTTGCAGGCTTTGGATGTGGATGTCCTGCATGCTGATGTGCGAAGCGCAAGTGATATGGAACAGATGCCGAAGGTTGATTGGATCATCGACGCTGCAGCAAATCCATCTGTTCTCGCTGGTTTGGATGGCGTTAGCAGTCCACGGCAGGTCATAGATACGAACCTTTGCGGTACCATTAACTTGCTCGAGTACGCGCGTCGTCATAACTCTGGTTTCATCCTTCTGTCGAGCAGTCGTGTCTATTCAATAAATGCACTGAGACAAATTCCTCTGCGCGAAGAGAATGGTGCGCTTGTGTTTGATGGCTCGAAAGCGTCTCCGCCTGGCGTTTCTGCTAACGGTATTGAAGAAGGTTTTTCCACTCAAGCTCCGATTTCTCTCTACGGTGCAACCAAACTTGCCTCGGAAGTGTTAGCTCTGGAATATGCGGAGACATACAAATTGCCGGTTTTCGTCGATCGCTGTGGGGTAATTGCCGGAGCTGGACAATTTGGAAAACCTGACCAGGGTATTTTTACTTACTGGATCAACTCCTATTTGCGCAAAAAGCCACTCAAGTACATTGGCTTCGATGGTACCGGCTATCAGCTTCGTGATGCCATGCATCCTAAAGATTTAGCTATTCTCTTACAGGCGCAAATGAATAAATCTGGCGCCGAGCGTGACTATATCATCAATGTCGGTGGTGGCATGGACAATGCAATGTCTCTCCGACAGCTATCTGATTGGTGCGAGCGCCGATTTGGCGCGCATCCTGTAGATGCTGTGAAGGAAGACAGACAGCTGGATATTCCATGGGTTGTGATGAACAGCTCACTGGCACAGCGCACGTTAGGCTTTCAGATTACAGTTAAGCTGACAGATATTCTTGAAGAGATCGCCGAGCATGCTCAAGAGAATCCGGACTGGCTGAAGGTGTCGGGCGCATGAAATCACCGAGGCCTACCGGCGACAAAATCAATAATATTGCCATTGTAATACCTGCATTCAATGAGGAAGGATGCATCGAACTGACGGTCAGGCACTTACATTTGGAATTAATTGCCAATAAGGTGCCGCATGAGATCGTAGTTGTCGATGACGGGAGCTCGGACAATACTTGGCAGATTTTGATGAATCTAACCAAGGACGTGCCGACGTTGAAACCTGTTAGGAATCTCGGTCCGCATGGATTCGGCAGGGCAGTAATTTGCGGTTTGCAAAACTTTGATGCCGATGCGGTAGCAGTGATGATGGCTGACAATTCGGACGACGCAAATGATGTCGTGCGCTATTGGCACAAGCTCAATGAAGGCTACGACTGCGTTTTTGGCAGCCGCTTTATGAAAGGCGGCGGAGTAATCGATTATCCCGTGCACAAACTGATCATGAATCGGATGGCGAATCTGTTCGTCAGAATTATGTTCAACATCAATTTCAATGACACGACCAATGCGTTTAAAGCGTACAGGAAGCGCGTGATCAAAGGGTGTGCTCCTTTTATTTCGCCGCACTTCAATCTTACAGTCGAGATTCCCTTGAAGGCGATGGTGCGCGGCTACAGTTGGACCGTGATTCCGATTACCTGGAAAAATCGTCGCACCGGTATTTCCAAACTGAAGATTCAAGAGATGGGCAGTCGGTATTTGTTCATCTGTCTTTATCTCTGGCTTGAGAAACATCTGACGCGCGACTATCGAGTACAACCGGATGAGCCGCGAGTTACCTCTGCGGAGCCGCCAGAGGTGGTGCCGCCGAAGGCGGTAGAAGCCACGCATTATGCTGGTATCGATAGCGAGTCGAGTCAATAGGGACAGCAATGCGACGTTTGCCGTGAGGTCGATCAGAGCGTTCCCCCGTTTATATATCATTCAGAAAACAAGGGTACGATAATGATAGAACGTTAGTTTGGCTTGAAGGCGATGACATCCTCGATTCTTACTAAAGAAGGCGTGAACCTCGAATATCCATGGATGTTCGGGCGGAGTTATGACTTACTATTTTTCTTCTTTCCGGCCCTTCTTGGGCTCGCGCTCTTTTCACTTTATCGCTACACTTCGCTGGGCACCTCTGCTCTTTGGACGGCGCTTCTTCTTGAGGCATTCGGTGCCGGTGCATTCCACTGGGGGCCGACCTGGTTTGCTTATTTCGACAAGAAAAATCGCGACTATTGGATAACCCAGCCCGTAAAGTCGGCGGTCTTCTTTTGGGGACCACCCGTTCTTTTTGCTGTTTGTATTTCCGGAAACGTTTATTGCCCCTGGCTGATTACGTTGATCACCATGATCTGGGCTCTCCAGCATCTCATCCAGCAGAATGTCGGCATTCTATTGCTTTATCACAATCAAGGACGCGGCGAAGTAATTGTCGATAGACAAACTGAGATGCGAAGCCAGCAAGTACCAGCGATTTTCTTTGCATCAATCTTTTACTGGCGCTCTTTCTTCGGCGCTCCAATCAACGCTCTCTGTTTATTTATTGGTGGCACGCTCGGCATCTGTGCACTCTATTATGTCTGCAAATACCTTTTCCTTTTCAGCAAGCAAGTCAAGGAAGGAGCGAGCATCAATGTTCCAGCGCTCGGATTTTGGGTGTTGAGCGTACTTGCATTTCTGCCATTTGCGTTTTTTGGCAAGAAGTTTGAAGACTCATTCTTTATTCCTGTCACCATGCACTGGTTCCAGTACATCGGTCTAAACTACATGTTGGTGCGTAACAAGTATGCAGCCGGCGAATCAAGCGAAGATAATCGCATCAATTTGCCGAATTTCTCTCCAATTTTGCTTTTCTTTATTACCTGTAGTGTCGGCGTTTTGCTTTTGGCGATTATCAAATTAACACTGCACATGCCTGGTGTAAGCCCGACTATGACTCAGATGATTGCTGGAGTCTATCTGGCCACTGCCAACACGCACTATTTACTAGATGCCTTTCTCTGGCGCTTTAGAGAAGATCATGCCCGCAAGACCATTTTGCCGTTTCTCTTTGTACAGCGCAAGAAGAACGAGCCGAAAGCAGCGTAGCGGCGGGAGATATCAATTTCTTCAGAGTTTTTTCGTTGCTGGCCAGCCCACGCGATAGACACACGAAAGCGGGTAACCAGCGCACTATGGCACGTGGCAACCCGCTTCAGAAGTCCGAAGGCATTTGCTATCTTGAGTTAGGCTTTGCGATTTACCTTACAATGGCTCTGGA
This sequence comes from uncultured Candidatus Obscuribacterales bacterium, assembly GCA_964493595.1. Lineage (GTDB taxonomy): Bacteria > Cyanobacteriota > Vampirovibrionia > Obscuribacterales > Obscuribacteraceae > QKMZ01. The sequence continues at coordinate 34,667 of CAZBOX010000019.1, forward strand.
AAGCCAGAAGGCGCGCAATCCGCGGTACATTTTGACCATGTCAACACCGGGTTTTTGAACGGGTGCCACGGCCGGCGCAATTTTCGGAGCAACTGATGGTCCGAGTATTACTGGTCCGCTTGCAAAGCTGCTTGTGGAGATCAGTCCGAATCCACAAACTCCTGCTAAAGCAGCTGCAGTGAGTAGTTTACGAGTTTTCATTTTTTCTTTGATACCTCCGACTTCTGGGATCCTACAGCCTGACTCATTTCTAGCTAGATACTTACTATCATAGAAGATAAGCGTGAATGTGGATCTTGACAATATAATATCACGATAGGGAAAGATTAAAATCTAGGAATTTTCCTAAAATCTTTCGGTTCATAATTCAGTAGAGTAACTGTAGAGGTCTCATTGGACGATTTTTTCATAGTCATGGGGTGCGGAATTCTTGGGCTCATGGCCCACGGAGCAACGACGCGTCCCTGGCTCGAGTGGACCCTGCGCTTCATTATTAGCGTGACCCTTGTCGGCGAAGTGCTTTTAGTCGTCGGCTCCCTCATCGATCCCGGTCGCAATCCCTGGCAGTCCGGCGTATCCATTGGTACTGCCATAGCTACAACACTCTGCCTCATCTTCTACGGTCGAAAGTTGTATTCGACCATATTTAGCTTTCTGGACAATATTTTTTCCGGCGCTGCGGCGGTGGCGCTCTACAAGAAAACGTCCATTCAGGACGTCTTTGCCAAAATCCATGTGTTTTTGCCGAATTCCATTCCTCACATGGTTGCGCTCTTTATCTATATAAGTACGTTTGCGACATTGATGGGTGCCGTAGATCCCGACACCCTATTTGGTATCGATGGTTCCAAGCTGCCCAGCTTGCCTCTGCCGATACCGGTGCCGATCGATACGCTTTTTTCCTACAACGGACTGGGCCTGGTTTTGCTGTCCTTTTGCGGCATCGGAATTTTTGTCAAACGTGACTTCAAGGCAGCGATAGAGCGGCTTGGTTGGAAAAAGCCCACAGGAAAACAGGTGGCAATCGGACTGGGCTTGATTGTTTTCAGTTTCTTCTACGACTACCTCTGGTCTCTATACACGCATAATACCGGGCAGGACATGGCGACCAAGCTTGCCGTCTACAATTCGGGCACATTCAGCGTCGTGGGTGGTGCGGAAAAGTCTCTTATCCTTGCTCTGGCGACTGCCATCTTTGCCGGCGTTGGAGAGGAGACTTTGATCCGCGGAGCCCTGCAGCCAGTCTTTGGAATATTTCCTGCCGCCGTTTTGCACGGAATTTTGCATGCTCAGTTTACGCACGCACCCATTTTCATGATTCAGGTTGCCCTCTGGTCTTGCGTGATGGGCCTAATTCGCAAGTACACCAATACGACGACAACGATCATCGGTCACGCTGGCTTTAACTTCCTGACCACTTTTCTCTTCTCGTTCAATCCTTAGCCAAAAGGTATTCGCGGAATTAGCTGGGCATTCCTGAGCTTTCGTGGATGATGTTGTCCAGGCTTTCTATAGTTTCAGTCAGGGACAGGCTCATCAGTTCCGCCCGTACTCTTTCGTTGTTCTGCACGAGAGACGCCAGGTGCAGCGAAGCCGCTGGAGCTGTAGCGCCAAGCTTGAGCTTGTGAGCCATATTCATTGAGAGCAGCTGGCAAGCCATGTCTATGCCTTCAGACAATGGGTATTTGTCACCTACTTCGGTCGCGCTTGGCGTCGCGTAGAGCTTATCTGATAGTCCTATCGACTGAAGAATAAATATCTTGAACCACTCGGGAGGATCGTTTTGAGCTTCAGCGTGTTCGTAGAGAGCCAGCCAGATTGAGAAGCAGAGCAGTTCTTTAACTGCTTCTGCGAACTCTTCTTGTGAAACTTCCGGCAATGGAAGATTTTTATTTGCTTCGTTGGCGTGAAACTCTTGCTCACAGACATTCATGTACTCGCGCAACAGCCGTGTACTCTCCATTCCATTTATCGTGGCGAAAAAGAGCGCTCTTTCCGCAGACTCTCGCTCTGTCGCAGGGGCTTTAGCCTGGCTCGGAACGATTTTCTGAAACGCGGGAAGCTGACTGTCCATTTAGTCCTCTAGATATAGCTTGCGGATATGGCGGAGTTTTCCATGTCTAAGCTATCTGATTGTAACAGTGCGGTCACGTTGCTTTGTAATAATCGACGTTGCCAGTAGAACGGCAAGCCAACAGCTTTGTTTTTTGCGTAAGGCTCGATCCGGTAATCTTTCCTGATTAGCTTTGCGTTTCTTCCTCCCCTGCTTTAGCACTTTCACGGTGGCGAAATCCGGCGCTTGTCCGGAGTTCGTATGTGCTGGCATGTTCCTTAGGAGATAGATCTATGTCAGAAGTCGCAGAAGCTCCAGTTCGTCAGGCAAATACCGAAGGCAGATACGATCGCTCTGTATCCGCACCTGTTAATGCCAAGGACGATGCTGGAGCGATTTCATCCGATTTGACTGCAGGTCGCCCTGATGAAGCGCTCAAGCGCCTGCAATTGGAAACGAGCGACAAAGGACTAATGGGTGCCTTACCGCAACAACGAACTGAATACATGGCCGCCTTAACCGACCAACTTACCAGAGACGGCGTATTGCCAGCCTTGCAGATTGCTGCAGTTCAAAGGGAGGGAGCTGCGGTTAAAAAACCGGGCGGCGAGATAGATTTGACAAAGATCAACGAGCGAGCTGCCGCACTTAAGGACAAAGACCCGCTTGCTTCTATGCTCCTTTCTGGATATGCCAGAGAGCAGCAGGCTCTTCTCAAGCCCGGCAGCGGAGCGATAACCGATGCATTCTTGCGTACTCAACTAGATAGGCAGGTCGGCTCAGCGCGGGAGCTGGTCAGGGAGAGACAAGTCAGGGACGCTGTATCTCCTCTTGTCACTGAGCCGAAACTGTTCAATGCCATGGCCGGCATGGGCCGCGGCGTAAAGGATAATCGCATAGAACAAAAGGATTTAGACGCTTTCCGGACTCAATGGGGAGATGGCTCCAAACCTGAGCACAGAGCATTTCGTGCTCAGTTCGGGACGCAAGAGCAGCAGAATCGCATCGATAAGTTCCTCAAAGACAATCCCAAAGTCGACACTCCCGAGAATCGACGGCTCGGGCTGATAGAGAGCAATCTTTATTACGACAATGCTTTCACTAAGCAGACGCTGACAAAAGGATTGGGTGGCGAACAGGCTGTACAGAAAATTCAACAACAAGCAGAGAAGCGACCAGACGGCACATTACCGAAAGACGTCGCACCCGCTGCGCCTGAAACCTCTACCTTGAGAGCCGGTGAAGGACCGCACCAGGTTGCTAAGCGTATGCTGCAAGGCAGTGAATTCGCTGATCCGGCAAAAGCGCAGAGAGATTTGCAGGGAGCGTTAGGGCGCAACTTCATCGACAAGGTCGGTACAGATCAACTTGCAGGAGAAAATAGAGCCAAGGTCCGAGAAGAAATTCGTAAGAGCGACAATACTGAATTGCTCAAGTGGTTCGACAAGAGTTATTCCGCAAGCGAGCAAGCCGCCCGCCCTGAAGCTTCTACTGCGTTGACTCAGGAGGCCAAAGACAAGCAGGGCCGGGATGCGGTGTCTCCCCTTGCTAGCAATCCAAAACTCTTTGAAGCCATGGCCGGTCTCGGTAGAGGAGTTAAAGATGATCGTATAGAACAGAAAGATTTAGATGCTTTCCGGACTCAATGGGGTGATGGATCCAAGCCTGAGCACAAGACATTTCGTGCTCAGTTCGGTACGCAGGAGCAGCAAAATCGTATCGACAAATTCCTCAAAGACAATCCCAAAGTAGATACTCCAGAGAATCGCCGCCTTGGTTTGATCGAGAACAACGCCTGGTACAACAATGCCTTTACGAAACAGACTTTGACAAAAGGATTAGGTGGAGAGCAAGCGGTGCGCGATTACCAGCAAGAAGCTCAGCGCCGACCGGATGGAAAGCTTCCGAAGGATGTGGCACCTGCCGGTCCGGAAACCTCTACATTGAGAGCCGGTGAAGGACCGCACCAGGTCGCCAAAAGAATGTTACAGGGATCCGAGTTTGCCGATCCCGCAAAAGCGCAGAGAGACCTGCAGACTGCTGTGGGAAGAAATTTTGTAGACCGTGCTGGCGCAGATCAGCTCGCCGGTGAGAATAGAGGCAAGGTGCGCGAGGCAATTCGCCAGAGCAATAACACTGAACTTCTGAACTGGTTCGACAAGCGCTACCCACAAGCTAAACCGGGCGAAGCCACTGCTGTGCGAGAGGCTCCCAAACCTGCCCAGGAAACCGATTACTCCAGCACCAGAGTGATACCGCACAAAGGTGCTGAGGCGTTATCGAGGCAGATGATCTTAGGCTCGGGCTTGGATGAAAATGCTCGCGCTGCCTTGCAGGGCGTCTTGCAGAGCAAAGAAATCGGCATTGACTGGAGAAACGTTCCGGCCGGCAAGCCCGTCATCGGTGATTCACAGAAGCCGGGACTTGTGGACGTCGAGAGATTCCGAGAGCAGGTGGAAAAGACCGGCAATGAAGCGCTGAAAACTTGGTTCAAAACGAGGTTTCCACAGCGTAAGACCGCTTGAGGCGCACCGGTAACTTAGAGAAAGTAAGTGCGACTTAAAATGCGCAAGCAAGAAACTGCGGACTACTTTTGGGGGTAGTCCTGCTGAATTAATCTTCGACTACGTAATTTTCCCAATGACAAGTTGCCTCAACACTGGCAGTATTATCGTCACGCCGGTCTCTGTACCCTCAGCGCCTGGCCCCTCCGGTTTATCTTCCCCGTAAATAAGGTATATAGGTAGAGGCTGAAAAGCCCGCCAAAGTCCATTATTGCTTGGACCTACTCGTTGTGGCTGGTACGACGAAAGTAGCAAGCTCAAGCTCCGCGTTTTTCCAAAGCTTCGAGGAGAGTTACTACTATGAGCGCCGATAAGACAGATCGTGGCTACGACACAGCGCAGCGTCCAGATGCTAATGCGCGTGCCGATGTACAAAGAGTTGGTGACGACCTAGCGACAAAGGGAGCAGAGCAAGCTCTGACAAGGCTTTATGACGAAGCAGACCCGTCAAAGGGGCTTGCCAAAGTTGATGCAGCCACGCAGCAACAATATCGTGCTGAGTACACCAAGCAACTGACAGACGCCAACATCTTGCCTGCTCTTTCGATCGCTGCCGTCAAAGGACTCGGTGATCAGGTCAAGACAGAAGGCGCTGTAGACCCGGCTAAAGTTATTGCTCGTATGCAAGGCGAGACAGACCCGGTACGCAAGGCGCTGCTTTCCAATTTCGTTTCACAGTACGACCAAATGCGTAGGGAAACGCCTGGTGGCAAGATAACAGATCAAGTTTTGCAGGCTAAGCTCGACAAGACGACGAAGGACGCCCAAGAGAATGTCGCTCTGAAAGCGAAACAAGAGAAGGATCGCGGAGATTTAGGAGATCTGGTCAGAAATCCTGAATTGTTCAAGGCGATTTCTTCCAAGCCTGACGGCGGCAGTATCACTAAAGATGATGCTGAAGCCTTCCGCAAGAGAATAACAGAGGGCACCACTCCAGAAGATGCGGCTCTGCGTGAGAAATTTGCAGGTACTCCAGAAGCCGACGCCAAGCTTAAGAAGACACTGGACTCTTTGATAAAGTCCTTTGATTCCCCAGAGAATCAGCCGGGCAAGAAAGGGTCGACCATTAAAGGCGGCGGATTATTTGAGACCAGATGGGATAACTTTATGACGCCCGACTCTCTTTCTAAAGGCATGGGCTTTGAGACTCCCGCCAAAGGCAAAGAGGCACTTGATAAAAATGTCAAGCCAATTTCGAATGTCGAGGCTGTTACGAGCTACGACGGAACTCGCTTGGCTCCTGGAAAAGGACCTCAAGATTTGGCTCAAAGAATGTTGCCTGATGGTGAAGGTAAGCACTTCAAAGATAAGGCTGCGCTTGATACC
>CAZBOX010000020.1:0-39616 GCA_964493595.1 uncultured Candidatus Obscuribacterales bacterium
ATGCCACCAAAGTCGGATTACAGTCGGTGGAATATGTAGGGCAGTATTTGCCCGGGCAGTTGGCGGATGTGCCGAGAATTTTGCGCGAGACCTTCCAGGGCGAATCAAGTGTGGGGCAGTCCACCTTGGGGCGTTTCTACGCTCTGCATGTCGTTATTCTGCCTTTGTTGCTGGGCGCTCTTCTGGGCCTGCATCTTCTCAGCGTCCAGTTGCATGGGATGAGTCAGGGTATCGATGTGCCTGCAAAGAAATCGGAAAAGTTTGTCAGTATCTTCATCTTCAAAGACCTGACTCTCTGGGCGACTGTTTTTCTTGCCTTATTTGTAGTCGCCATGTGTATTCCATTTGACTCGTTCTTGCCCTTTCCGCTCCTTGCACCCTTTAATGCTCTCGGCTCCACTCCTCAGGGAATCAAGCCTGAGTGGTATTTCTATTTCGTTTATTACCCGCTTGAGCTGTTGCCTTTCTGGGTCATTCTTCTGGCCAGCATCGTTGTGGTTTCCATCTTGTTTCTTACCCCCTGGATTTTCAAAGGAACCAGCCGCCGGACTCTGGGATTTATTGCCAGCGCGGCTACGGCTTATCTTCTGATAATGACTATTTTTGGCGAGCAGATCTATCACTTTTTCAAGCATTGAGCATGGTGGAAACAATGAGAAAACGAGAAGATGGAAAGACGATCTCAGCAGGAGCTAAAGGGCTTTTAGCTCTTGCCGTTCCCTTGCAGTTTCTCGCTCCGTTGCCAGGTATCGCCTATCCTGAATTTCAGCAATTTGTAGAGCTGCACTCGCACAGGACTGTTAATTGTGCGATGTGCCATACCAATGAAAATGGTCCTGTCGGCGATGGGCAGGGGCAGATTGGCTCATTGACTCCTGACGAGATGAAACGACTGAATGCTGCCCGCGCGTCTCTCGAGCCCGGGCAAGAGGTTGACAGCCCAATTTTGAATCGATTCGGCAATGAAATTGTAAAAGCCATAGGCAAGAAGAAATTTGTTCAGATCAAAACCGATCCCGCTCGCCTTGCTGAAGCGTTGCCTGCTAAGAGTGATATCGATGGTGATGGCATACCGGATGCAAAAGAGTATCTGGATGGAACCGATCCGCTCAACAAATTTCATGGTGATGCCGGCAAGCTGTTCTTGATCAATCTCATTCGTTTCAAATTGCACATTGTGCTGGCAATCGTTGCTGTCTTATCTGTGAATTACGGGCTTCTGCACCTGATAAAGGCTATCTCAATTCTGCAAGCGAGAAGGCACGCCGAAGAGTGACGGGGCAGCGCAGAAGTAAAACTTTACGCCCCCAAGCCTCCTATGTTCCGCCTCTCAAGGCGTAGTCGCTCTTTCGATTGCTTTGGCGATTTCAGGCGAGCGCTCATTCATCATATGAGTAATCGTCCAGTGCATCCAGGCAAGGCAAAGAATGATAATGAAAGTAAAGAACATCCAGCAGGTGGTCCAAATTCCTGTAGCGTTGAGGATGGCGCCGAACAAGATTGGACCGACCCATCCTCCCAGCCCGCCAATTACTCCGACAATACCACCCACGACACCGATGTCCCGGGGAAAGTATTCGGGAATGTGCTTGTAAACAGCAGCTTTGCCGATTCCAGTGGCAATTCCTACGACCAGTACGAGAGCTGTGAAGATCCAGGCATTGGCTTGAAAGAAAATGTGAGTTATTCCACGGGCCAATAGCTGTTTTTTCTCTACTGAATCACCGACTTCCACTACTGGTTCTTGCCAAAAAGTGAATGTCGGCAGCACCAGCAGGTCTTCGTGCTCTTTTGCGTACGTGATGATGTCCGCACCTTCTTTTCGCCTGAGCTTGTATGCCTTTTCACCTACTTTAATCGAGTCTGGTTCGACGCTTGTCACTATTCCTTTTTTGAGAGACATCACTCCTTCACCCGGCGACATGATGTCCATACGGGGTACAGAAAGCAGTACGCATGCGGCAAGGCATGAGCCGAGCACCCAGTACATGACTGCGCGTGCCCCGAGCAGATCGGAGAGCCAGCCGCCCATGGCTCGAATGAGACCGGACGGCAAGCTGAAAATGGCGGCCATCAGGCCTGCTGTTGCCAGTGACATTCCATATACGTTCAGGTAGTAAGGAATCAGCCACTGTGAAAGCGCAACGAAGCCTCCGAAGACAAAGAAATAGTATAGTCCGAATCTCCAAACTCTTGGATGTTTCAATGGCGCCAGTTGCTGCTTGAGTGTGAAACCTTGTGAGCGTTCGATCCGTTTTTCGTAAGAGAAGATCCAAAAAATAATTGTCATTAACACCAGCGCACCAGCATAAACTTTCGGCAGGTTGCGCCAGCCTTCCAGGTTTTGACCGTGATCTGTCAAAAAGGCCAGCAGATGCGGTGCACCAAAGCTGGTGATGGCCGCCCCGGCATTGCCGGCACCGAAAATGCCAAGAACAGTGCCCTGTCGCTCTTTGGGAAACCAGACTGACGTGTAAGCGATTCCTACGGCGAATGAAGTGCCTGCCAGTCCAAAGCCCAGCCCGGCAATCAAGAACTCTGTATAAGTGTTGCACAAGCTGACGCAATAGGCCGACGCTGCCGAGACAAGCATTACTAGCGCGAATACTTTGCGTCCGCCATAACGGTCGGTCCAGATACCCACAGGCAAGCGGATTATCGAACCAGTAAGAACAGGCGTGCCGATTAGCCAACCTAATTGGCCCTTATCGAAATTGAACAAGCCGCTGTCAATGAGAAAGGTTATGAGCACGCCATACATCATCCAGCAGGAGAAGCAGACAATAAAAGACAGCGTGTTAACAGTAAGGACAGAAATGGCCTTTTGATTCTCAGTCATAGTTGTTGAATAAATTGTTTGCTAGTTTGATTTTATGGATTCTTGAACTCGGCGCCGGGTCTCAGATAAAACCACCAGTTAAGGCCAACGCAGAGCAAGTAAAAGGCAGCGAATCCGTAGAGAGCATATTCGGGTGTTCCTTGCTCAATTTGCTCGCCGATTACTTTCGGTATTATGAAAGCGCCATATGCGGCGACCGCCGATGTCCAGCCCAGCACGGGACCGGCCTGCTCTTTGTTGAAGATTGCCGCGATCGAGCGAAACGTCGAGCCGTTGCCGGTGCCTGAGGCGAGAAAGAGTGTAAGAAAGAGCAAAAAGAACGGCACGAAGTACTGATCCGGATTGGGGTTTTGATATGCGAGCTTCATGAAGTAGGAGGCTCCGAGCGCTGCTGCCACCATAACCACTGATGCAATCTGTGTAACAAAGGCGCCACCCAACCGATCAGAAAGCCAGCCACCGATAGGGCGTATGAAAGCGCCTATGAATGCGCCCATCCAGGCATATGTCAGAGCGCTGGGCGCGTGAGGATTGGGAATATTGTGCGTCATTATCCCATCGGCGCCGGGCACGTGCGAGAATCCGAATATGACCTGAATAGCCAGCGGAAAAGCGGCTGCATAACCGATAAAGCTGCCGAATGTCATCGTATAGATGATCGTCATAATCCAGGTATGTTTGTTGTCGAAAATTTTGTACTGCCTCTGCAGCATTGGCTTTATCTTGCCCGGTAAAAGCTTGAGAAGCATGATTGTCGATGCGATTACGCAGGGCAGTACGATCCACTGGTTGATGCCCAGTCCGCCTGATTTTGCCGGCAGAAAAGCGTAGCACCCGGCCATCGATGTGGCGACGCCGATCGACAACATACCGGCGATTTTAGCTATGGCGCCTGGTGTGGAGCCGATGTCAGGAGAGACGAACTCGTCACGGATGTTGTTCATGCCAAACCACGCCAGTACTACCAGCGGTATCAAAAGCAACACCCATATGTAACCGGCATTTTGGATAAATGTCTCTGTGCCCGCAGGGATTTTTCCAATCAAAGTCCCTGATGGCGCCTTCAAAACCATGGACTGCTGTCCTGCAATTCCGAAGGTCATGGACAAGGGCACGAGAATTTGCATCGTCGTGACGCCGAAATTACCTACGCCGGCATTCAAGCCCAGTGAGAGGCCCTGCATCTTCTTTGGAAAAAAGAAGCTGATATTAGACATTGATGAGGCGAAATTTCCTCCGCCAAAACCTGACAATAGAGCCAGAATTTGAAAAACCCAGAGCGGCGTTGCCGGATCCGAAAGTGCCAGACCGGTACCGAGAGCCGGCAATATCAGAAGCAGGGTAGTGAAAAAGATAGTATTGCGCCCTCCGGCCATTCTTATAAGGAACGTGCTCGGTATGCGCAGAGTTGCTCCTGAAAGCCCGGCGATGGACATGAGAGTGAAGAGCTGCTCTTTGCTGTATGGAAATCCCAGATTGAGCATCTGGACTGTGATCACTCCCCAGTACATCCAAACTGCAAAACCGCATAAAAGGCAGGGAACCGAAATCCACAGGTTACGGAAGGCCACATTCTTGCCCTTGTCCTGCCACTGCTTCTGGTCTTCAGGATTCCATCCACAAAGGTCGGTTCCGGAGCGTTCTGCTTGTTTTTCTGATATCAATGTTTGCATGACTGTGTCGCCTCTTGCGTAATGCTCAGATGATAGACACAGATATCGCTGCAAGCCTCATTCGCCAGGTTGATTGGTAGTGCCTTGAGGTGCCCTTGTGCGAAAGGACAATCGTTCTCCGGAATGATGAATGGGAGCATATGAATGCTTCAAAATAAGCAATCAGTGGAGCGACTTTGATATGTCTTACATTGATTTGCCAATGCCGGCGCGAAAGTATTTTTTCTTCAAACTTCCCAGTGAGCATGGCGCTGTTGCCGTATTCTCGCTGGCGACGGTGGTCTCTCTTTTCCTCTGCCGCGCCGAATTGACACCGGTGGCTGGTGCACTGGTTTTGCTCTGGCTAATAATGATGTCGACCCACAATGACAAATTGCTTTTCTTCCTGACAGTATTGTCAGCGTTATTCATGTGCCTTTTCGGTAACTCACTGGTGGCGCTTTTTCTCTTTCTGTCATTTCTGGGCATAGAGTTGACCAAGGCATCAAAAGCCGCCGAAAGTCTATGGTGGAGGGAAATCGTGGGACTGTCTGGCGCGGCCCTGGCTCCACTAGTGGTGGCGGGACTGATTGCCGGCAATCTCCAGTCAATTCTTCCAGCCGCTCTGGCATTTCTAGCATCAGTCATGACCGGGATTTTTTTGATCCATGCGTGCAGACCTGAAATGAAAGTCAGTCCGTTGCCTACGGCACTCTTTTCGCTAGTCTTCTGGATCTGGCTTGCCTGCTTGAATTCGACGCTCACGCTCGCCAGCCTCTTACCCTATTGTCTGCAGATTCTGTGGATTCTGAAGAGAAAAAGACCTTATCTCAAGCAATTGGGTCTTGCGCAGGCCGCGTGTATGACCTTGGTTTCACTGGCGATCCTGATTTCGGGCTGAAGGGCGGTATGGCTAGTGTGCTTGCGCTTGCTGCTCTATCGAAAGCGACGCCTACCGTGAAGCTGAAGAGTGACACCGCCAGTGTGTTTGCGCTTGCGAACTTACTGTGAAACGCTCTTCAGCTTCGTTTCCATGTCTTTCAGCTTGTTCATTCTGTCAGTCAGCTTTTGATGCGGCAGTGATGCTTGCTGTCCCATCGTGTACAGATCCATTTCGCCGCGCGTTCTCGATTGAAGAGTGTCGAGTATCCAGAGGCTGGTGCCTGGTATATAGCTGGTAGCACCCTGAGCGACTCTTTGCCCGAACAATTGGGCCTGTGTTTTCTTAGGTGGTGCAGAACCAAAGTATTTGCTCAAAGGATTTGCGGCTACCTTTGTGGCCGGTTTCTTGGCCGCTTGCTGTTTTGCCACAGACGTACTGAATCCGTAGCCGGCATTCATGAGCTGAATACCCCAGGCCATTTTGCTGCCGCCGATCGCGGCGTTGAAGAGGCAGCGCTCGATGAATTCGCGGTCTGCTTTCTTCTTCTCGGCGGTATTCATTTCTGCCTGTCTCTTGAGCACCCCGCGTGCAGTATCGTAGATTGAAATTCTCTTAGCCAGGGAAGCAGAATCTTTCGTCTGCGGCCTCAGATTCGCCAAATGTTCCGAAAGCTGCGCTTTGGGAATTTCACCGAAGCTCCTTTTCATGAATCTTCTATCAATCGAGCCAGCGCAGTTACTGACCACTCTTCCCATCTCCGGTCCAAGTGCGATGGTTGCTCCTGATATTGTGAAACCTATCCCGGCCGGGCCGGCCAGGCGAGGTTTGCGGCAAGATACGGCCAGCAGTCCACAGAGCGAGCCCAGATAACCACCTGTGGTGGCGGAGACGAAACCGTTCAAGTAAGCAAAATTGCGAGCGACGAGTCTCTTCTTGGCACGCACATGAAAATTGCAATACTCGGAAACTGCCATGTTTCTCAGATCCTGCAGCACCGGGGTCTCGCTCTCTGCGACCTGCCGTTGCTCTTGACTCAGTGAACTCAGTCCGGAAAGCAAAATTTCTCTTTCCTTGATCTTCTCATCAATGCGCTTCATTAGCGCGATTGCCCTTTTCTTGGTGCTCTTTGTGTCCAGTCCGGTTTTCTTAATTCTTCGATCGTTCGCCAGATCAAGGGCGGATTCTAGAAGAATGCCGCCTGTAATTATCGAATGACTGGTTAAAAGCATAATGGGCCCTGACTTGAGAGCCGTTCGCGATGCCGCTGCGGGCTTTCGCCAGGTCCGCCAGCGTTCCGCGGCGATCGTTGTAATACCGGCTGTCGCTACTCCCGAGCCGCCTAAGTTGTACAGGAACGTTCTCCAAGGCTTTATGCGGTTTTTGTCTGTCGATTTCATCCGCAGGTCGGTATTCAACCTGAGTAATTCGATTTCCAAACCCAAGATTTCATTTGACAAACCGTCGACCTGGTTCGGGTATGGAGTTTGCTCGCCTCTTAGGGCCGGCGTTTCGTCAGGGACTGCGTCATAGGTTATCCGCAATCTGCTGTCCGGAATTGTTTTTTCTTCAAAATTTGGTTGCGCAGACTCAGTAAGCGAGTGTAGATGCTCCTGCTCAGCTTGACTCGATTCATATGGCGTCTGAGTCGATGCTTCATTCGCCCTAACAGGGACGGCTCCGGCACTGAGCAGCGGCAGAACCAGCAGAAGTGAAATATTTCCTCTTCTATTTTTCATTTGTTGTCATCCTTGAACTGGTCACTGTCTTCTCTCAGACGTTTGCTTTGGTCGACTCCGTCGTCAATTGTCTTGAAATAATCAACCTCTGTATCTGGCTGGTCCCTTCGTAAATCTGAAAAATCTTTGCGTCTCTCATTAGTTTTTCAACTGGATATTCTCTCGAGTAGCCATACCCACCGAATATTTGTACCGCATCTACTGCTGTCTGCATTGCAGTATCAGCGGCGAAAGCTTTTGCTATGGCGGCTTCCCTCGTGTTGCGTTTGCCCTGGTCGATGAGCCAGGCTGCTTTCCAAGCAAGCAGGCGTGCGGCCTCGACATTCTTGTCCATATCGGCGAGCATGAATGCTATGGATTGGTAGTTTGCAATTTGCTGACCGAAGGCCTGTCTTTCGCGTGCGTAAGAGACCGCATATTGCATTGCAGACCGGGCTAATCCGACAGCAGCTGCTGCGACTAGAGGTCTGGTATGATCGAAGGCTGACATCGAGATTTTAAATCCGTCCCCTTCATTTCCTAAGCGATTGTCGGAGCCAACTTTCACATCGTCAAAGGTTATAGCGCGCGTGTCGCTGGCTCTTTGACCCATATTGCTCTCTTTCTTGCCAACAGAAATTCCTTCAGCCTCACGACTTACTATGAAGGCCGTCATACCGCGGCTGCCCTGCTCAGGTTCCGTTGCTGCAAGAACATAGTACCAGTCTGCAACGCCGGCATTGGTAATCCACATTTTTTGTCCATTCAGTACATAATCGTTACCAATTTTCTTAGCTGTCGTTTTAATTCCTGCAACATCAGAACCTGCCTGTGGTTCCGTCACGCAGTAAGCTGCGAATGCGAGCCTCTCCGTCATTGGCGTGAGAAACTTTTTTTTCTGCTCGGAGCTGCCTGCCACTATAAGTGGTGCTTCGGCCAGATTGTTTGCTTCCATGGCAGTTCCGATCCCCGTGCATGCGGCACCGATCTCTTCGGCAATCAAGCAACCTTCGAGGACGCCCAACCCCGGTCCTCCGAACTCTTCCGGAATATGAGTGTTCATCAAACCGGATTCCCAGGCTTTTTGGCATATCTGTCTTGGAAATTCGCCTGTTTCATCATGGTGCGCACTCTTAGGTACAATTTCCTTGACTGCGAAGTCTTTGGCCAGGCGTCTAATCTGCTCTTGTTCCTGGGATAGTTGAAAATCCATGGTCTGCTCCTTTGCATCTTCTGTCTTTGGATCGTTCTTCACTACGTATGAGCTCAAGGCGGTCTTAATTTAACGCTTCACCAAATTTCGAGTATCCTACTGGCGAATGATGCATGCGCGCATTCTGAAAAGGATTTTCTCGGCTTCTCGATTCGCTAGTCATTTAGGATGAGGGAGTCCTGTTTTGAAATTGTTATATTTGTAATACAGACTCAATTTCCGCTGCGCTCATGGAATATCAAAAGCACAAAAAATTGAAAGCGGCCGAAAAGTGCCCCATAGTTAGCGTGCTCGACGTTATTGCAGCCAAGTGGACTGTCGAGATCATGAGAGAAGTATCCCTCGGGCCGACTCGGACACGAAAATTTTTGCGAGTAATCCCTGGCTTGAGCATGAAGAGTTTGCAAAGCCGGCTGAAGGAATTAGAGAAGTATGGACTGGTAAATAGGCAGGAATACGACGTTCTGCCCAGGCGAGTCGAGCATGTTATAACGGACCGCGGCAAAAGGGTGATCAGTATTTATTTGCAATTGAAGGAGCTTTCTGACGAGATGTTTCCTGTTTGCTGCGTATGCCCTATGGAAATCTCTGCGTCAGGAGTTTGTTCAGAGTTCAGCTGTCCCCATAGACCAGCCGGGAGAGACTGAAAAGGAAGAAGGAGTCTTTTATGACTCTTTCTTCCTTTTCTTCTTCAGCCGAAGTACAACATGTTAAACGTTCAATTGATTTTGGCAGAAATCGAAGTGCCATTCTTCCACCGATTGAATGAGCACCTCAAGGTTACCTCTGGGTGTCGACAAAAGAGCATAGAGTATCTTCCGCCAGGTGACTTCCTGATTCTGCGAAAGCCCTTGCGCGCGAGCCGCCGCATAGCTCTTTGTACCGGCAGGTACCACATTTGCCACCGAGCTGCTGCGCGTCTCGCAATGAATTGAACAGAGGATGCTGTCTGTATACGTCGACAAGCGAAGTTTCTCGAATATTGCCGCAGCTAAGGGGTAAGAATCCGCTCGGGTATATGTCTCCGACGTGGGAGATGAACATGATTCCCTTTCCATCGTTCACCGACTGGTAAGACCTCAACGCGCCAAGCTTGAAAGAGGGCGTTATTGCGGCAAGCGGATCGTGAGAATCGGATGAATTACGTTCTAGGTATTCCAGCAAAACACGGCGGAAATGCGGAGCTGCTGTCGCCTTTACATCGAATTTTCCATGTTTGGCGAGGGCAGCCATTTTCAACAGAATTTCTTCGGCTTCCGTGGAAGATATCTGCATCTCCTTTCCTGCGCGCCCTGTTGGTACTAGGAAGAAAGCACTCCATAGCACGGCGTTGAAATCTTCTACATTTTTTATGAGTTTCTCGAATTTTTGAAAGTTTCCCTTCCAGATTGTCGAGTTGATCTGAATCGGAAGTCCATGCTTGTTTGCCCAATTGATAATGTTTAAGGTCCAATCAAAGGAGCCAGGAACTCTCCTGAAGGCATCATGTGATTCGCGATCTGGTCCGTCCAGGCTGACTGCTATTCTGGCAATACCGCTGTCTTTCAATGCGCGAATTGTATTTTCTGTCGTTCTTGGAGTAGCGCTTGGAGTGATTGCTGTAGTAAATCCTCTTTCACTGGCGGCCTTAACGATCTGAAATAGGTCAGGACGCCAGACGGGGTCGCCGCCTGTCAGCACAATCAGCGGTTTGCCGAATTCTGAAAACCGATCCATCACACTGCAACATTCCTCGAATGTCAATTCCCTGTCGTCTCTCTTTCGGATTGCGCTGGCTCTGCAGTGCACGCAGTTCAGGGCGCAAGCGCGAGTCAGCTCCCAGAGCACAATGTAGGGGGCTTGGTGAAATGAGCCGCTGAAGCACTTTTTATCTTTGACCAGGCTCTCTTTCTCAGTATTGTTCATATGCATTACGACTAACCAAACTGTTTAATTATATGGCTGCAAAAAGACGCTGCTATCAGCCGATTGGATGATAAACAGCGCAATTAAAATGGATTGTCATCTATTTTGTCAGAATCGGTTTTGTGTGAGGATGCGCTGCCTTATCCAAGATAAAGTTCAATACGTCTTGAGCGCTGTAATTGTCTCGATTCTGTCCTACAATTCTCTTGATCTCGCCAATGTATTTTCCTGCAGTTACCAGCGGCGGCTCCAGATATCCATCCTTTTGCACTTGGGATAAGCCCACAGTAGACATTAGTCCATTGCAAAGGCATTTCTTTCCACAAGTTTCTTCTATTTTCCCGCCCTTCTGAACAAAATTATTAACAGGCTCCCCTGAGCATCTGAATCCAACCGAGCCATCCTCTTTCTTGTATGCTTGACGCAGATAGCCAAGATCGCAGATCCTTTGCCTGTTCAGATAAATCAATTCATCAGATAATGAGGATTCTACCGGCACTACTTTGAATGGATAGCCTGATGCGGAAGCCGCCGGATCCGTGAATACTTCTGGTTTTTCCTTTTGTATCCATTCGATTACTTCCCTCTTAATCGAAGCCTCAATTCCTGATTCGTTGCAGAATGCAAACAGGCTGCCGAGCTGAATGCCTTTTGCACCAGACTCAAGTGCTTTCCTCAGACCCTCCGGGCTTCCGTATCCGCCTGCCAGCCAAAAAGGCAGACCGATCTTTTGAAAGCTATCCGTGTCAATTTCGTCTTTGGGACCGTAAATCGGCTCTCCATGCTCGTCGACCCTTACGCCTCCGCGGGGCGGGGCATTGTGCCCCCCCGCGGAGTGATGTTCGACTACAAAACCGTCCACTTTGCCGCTTGATTTCTTTGCCAGAGAAAGAGCCAGTACTGATGAAGACACGATCGCTAAGAACTTCGGACGTTTCAAATCTGTTTGTTTGATCAGATACTTTCTCGGATCAAATTCGACGGTATAGCAGTCTTCAGCGCTGCTGCCTTCGACATCGATTTTTAGGCTGGCAGGTTCTTGTCTGCTCAGGCGATCGAGTATCCCAGGTATCGCACGAGGAATTCCCGCTCCCATGAGGACGAAGTCTACTCCAGCAAGCATTGCTCCGAAAATGGAGGGCAATGTTGGTAGGTCGATCTTTGTAAGGTAGTTGATACCAACGAGTCCTTCGTGGCCTTCCTTTGCTAAGAAGACTTCCACAAAATTGGCTAATACTGTCAGATCGATCAGAAGTCCAGCTGACTTCATGCTGTGCATGGACACTGACTTGTAGGGCGTATCGGGTTTTCTGCCCCCCTCAATGAAATACTCCCTCAGGATGCGCTGTGCTATTTCTGGTACTGGAAACTTGCCGATTGCCCTGCGAATGGTGCCATCTGCATCGCCATCCTGTAAGCGCCGCGCCAGTACGGTGTCCAGCATGGTGCCTGAAACGACGCCCATTTGCCCTGCTTGCGCAACTGCTCTGGCTAGGCGGTAATTGGAAACCGCGACACCCATGCCGCCTTGAATGATAGTGGGATACATGGCTAGTCTAAACTCCCCTGAGATAAGTACATCCTCGCCGACATGGTGGGGCTGCACTTATCCCACTTAACTTTCATTGAGTTATCGAATCCTAACAAATGGACTGGTTTTTCACTATGGTTACAAAAAGGTGCCCACCCTTGTGTAAGGCAGTATTCCTTGCCCTGGATGAGGAATTGAGCTTTGTATCATAGAAGTTAACAGCTGCTGTTTTGAGTCTGAAAATGATTGACAGCGTTACAGGAGCATGCGAAGTTAGTGTCGTTTCGCTCTACGAAGGATATGGAAATGCGCAAACCTCCTCAAAGATTCCTCAACTTTCAGAAAAATTTTCCTCAGGTTTTTGAAGCTTACGAATTGCTGGGCAAGGCTGTTGTTGAGGCTGGACCGCTTAATGCAAGAGAGAGTGCTTTGGTCAAGATCGGTATTGCATGCGGTGCAAAACTTGAAGGCGGACTTCATTCGCATTGTCGCAAAGCCCTAGATGCCGGATTGAGCCCCCAGGAGATTCGTCAGGCTGTCCTTTTGTCGACTACCACTCTAGGGTTTCCATCTATGATGGCTTGTTTGTCTTGGGTTGATGATGTGATTGAAGAAAAGAAGTAAACAGTCTTCGAGCTGGAAGTGGTTACCTGGAAGAATCCACCTGCGGGTTGATTCTTCTTTTCTTTATATTGCGAGACACTTATTCCTCACATTCAGGTAGTTAGGTTATCTATTGCCTTATGAGGAGTCGAGCATGTTGAGAAAGAGAATGCCTGTTGCAGAGCCGTACAAGATTAAGATGGTCGAACCTCTAATCATGTGCAGTCGTGATTATCGTAAAAAGGCAATCAGTGATGCGCACTACAACACATTTTTGCTTCAATCGAGCGATGTCTATATTGATCTCTTAACAGACAGTGGCACCGCTGCTATGAGCGAGTATCAGTGGGCAGGAATTATGCTAGGCGACGAGGCCTATGCCGGCTCGAAGAACTTCTATGTCCTGGAAAGGGCTGTGCAAAAGCACTACGGTTATGAGTTTGTCTTGCCTACTCACCAGGGACGAGGGGCAGAACACATAATTTCTAAGCTTTTAATCAAACCAGGAGACTATGTCCCCGGCAATATGTACTTCACCACAACTCGCGCTCATCAGGAATTAGCTGGCGGCACGTTCGTGGATGTGATTATTGATGAGGCTCATGATGCCACCTCACTGCATCCATTCAAAGGAAATGTGGATCTTGAAAAACTTAAGAACCTGGTCGGAATGGTCGGAAGAGAGCGGGTTCCTTATTTGAATCTGCAAGCTTGTGTCAACATGGCAGGCGGTCAACCCTTTTCCCTGTCCAACTTGCGCAGCGTGTCAGAATACTGCAGTGGACAGGGAATTAAGATCATACTTGACGCGACAAGGTGTTTGGAGAACGCCTGGTTTATTAAACAGAAAGAACCAGGATTTGCGCACTGGAGCATAGCTGAAATACTGCGCGAAATCTGCGCCTACACGGATGGCTGCACGATGTCCGGAAAGAAAGATTTGCTCGTCAATATCGGCGGATTTCTTGGTTTGCGAGACTTGCATCTTTACGAGAAAGCATGCGAATTGGGCACTCTTTTCGAGGGGCTGCACACCTACGGCGGAATGGCCGGGCGTGATATGGAAGCAATGGCGCGCGGCATTGAGGAAGCAGTAAAAGAAGAGCATCTCAATCAGCGCATCGGGCAGGTTCATTATCTGGCTGAAAAGATTCAGGAGAATGGCGTGCCGATAGTCCTGCCCGTCGGAGGCCACGCGGTGTACCTTGATGCTTCGGCAATGTTGCCTCACCTAAGCCAGGACCAGTTTCCGGCTCAGAGTCTGGCGGCTGCTCTCTATCTGGAGACAGGCGTGCGCGCGATGGAGAGAGGAGTTGTATCAGCTGGGCGTGACAAAGCATCGGGCGAACACAATTATCCGAAACTAGAACTCGTGAGATTGACTGTTCCCAGGCGTGTCTACACGAACTCTCATATGGATGTGGTCGCTTATGGAGTAGGGCTGTGTAAGGAGCGGCGTGAAAAGATAAAGGGACTCAGGATGGTTTATGAGCCTGATAATATGAGGTTTTTTCAAGCGAGATTCGAACTGCTTGAAAAGAAGTCGAATGCCATCAAGTCGCCTAGGAAAAATAGCGCGTGTGTAAGCGAAAACGCAAAGACCTTGGCGGAGAACCAGCGCTAATACGTCGGAGGGTCGATTTGCAAGATAGCGTTCGTGTATATGCTTGAATCGCATCCGTGAATTAGGAAGTGGATGGTGTCTGATTTTTGAATATTCTTAATTCATTCCAGTCAAATTGCGGCAGCAGCGTCCGGGTCGCCATCGTTGGTGGTGGCGTATCCGGCCTGTCTTGTGCCTATTATTTGCTTCGCGACGCGCGAAATCATGGCATTTCAATTGTACCGACGATTTTCGAGGCGAGAAATGTTTTGGGAGGCGTGATAAAGACAGTCCGGCGTGACGGGCTTGTTCTTGATCTGGGTCCTGAGTGTTTTGTTTCCACAAAACCAGCGGTTATGGATATCGCCAGCGAACTCGCCTTAGATTCCAGAATAATTGCTCAAGCTGAGCGCCGGACCTTCATTGCGGACTCTTCTGAGCTTTGTGAAATTCCGGAAGGTTTGCTTTCCATGAATCCGAAAATTCCGGCTTTCCTGAAGAGCCGCATTTTCTCCTTTCGTGCAAAAGCTCGCATGGCTGCCGAGCCTTTGATTGTGCCAGGCGCTTGCGCCGGAGACGAGTCTGTAGCGGATTTCCTGGTAAGGAGATTCGGCCGCGAGTTCTTGGAGCGACTGGCCGAGCCATTGATCGGTGGATTGTACGGAACTGACCCATCTATGTTGAGCGCTAAGGCGACAATGCCTCACCTTGTGGGATTGGAATCGGCTCACGGCAGTGTTGTCGTGGGAATGCTAATAGACAGGTGCAGGCAGCTAATCGAGCAAGATCGCATGAGAACTCTTGCTAAGTCCAGTGCCGGTACGATGTCTACTTTCGATGGTGGCATGGGCGTGCTGGTCGATCGGTTGAAAGCGTGCCTGGCAAGCAGGGCAAGAATTGTCAATTCTCGGGTCGTGTCTTTGTGCCGGGATGGAGGCGCGAGCAAGTGGCTGATTGAAAGTGCCGATCGGCAAAGAGAGTGCTTTGATGCCATCATCGTTGCCTTACCGGCCCCGGCTGCAGCACGGCTCCTTCATTCGGTCGACGAAAGCCTTTCATCAGCTCTGTCTTCAATAAAGTATTCCTCTCCGGTGGTCGTGAGCCTGGTTTTCAAACAGACTGCTTTTGCAAAGCCGCTGGTGGGCTCCGGCTTTCTTGTCCCCAGGCGGATAAGACGCACTGTCCGTGCGTGCACTTTCAGCAGCAATAAATTCAAGAGGGAAAGTACCGGGGAATACGTTGTTTTGCGCGCTTCTTGCAATGTAGCGGATGCGAAGAAGAGCGACGAAGAGATCGTATTGTCCGTTGTCGATGAGCTAAAGGATTACCTGAAGATAGTTGGCGAACCTGTATTTTCAATCGTGGCCAGGCATGATAACGCCATCCCGCAATTTGCACCAGGATATGAAGATCTTCTTGAGCTGATTGAAAGACGCAAGGCGGCATTGCCCAATTTCGCGCTTGCCGGTAATGCTTTTGGGGGGATGGGGGTTTCTGATTGTGTAATGAGAGCCCAGAAGGAGAGTGCGCGACTGCTTGAGCGGATGGAAGTTCTAGTTTGCAAGTAAAAGGGGAGTCGATGAAAACTGTAATTGAGCCTTTCAGAATTAAAGCCGTAGAACCAATTCGATTGACGTCCGCAGCTGAGCGAAACGAGTTGTTACAGAAGGCTGGATACAATCTGTTTCAGATCCCGGCGCAAGATGTCACCATTGACTTTCTGACCGACAGTGGAACAGCGGCGCTCTCAAGCGAACAATGGTCGGCCCTTATGCGTGCCGATGAATCGTACGCTGGAGCTGCCAGCTTCTACAGATTTCAGCGCACTGTGCAGTCGATCTTTGGATTTCGCTATGTTCTGCCCGTGCACCAGGGACGCGCCGGTGAGCGGTTGCTCTTCAGGCAAATGGCCGGACCTGATCAAATAGTGCCTTCCAATACTCATTTTGATACCACCCGCGCCAATATAGAATCTCTGGGAGCAATCGCGCTCGATCTGCCTTGCTCTGAATGGCATGCTGGCGATGCCGCCGCCCCATTTTCCGGCAACATCGATCTCGATCAACTGGAACATCTCCTTGGTAGCACCGAATATGGTGCGGTGCCGCTGGCTCTATTGACCGTCACCAACAATGCCTGTGCCGGCCAACCTGTATCGATGCAGAATATCAAGGAAGCCAGCCGGCTGCTTAAGAGCCGCCAGATTCCGCTGTTTATCGACGCCGCACGCTTCGCAGAGAATGCTTACTTAATTCATGAGAGGGACAGCGAGTATTCGAGTCGTTCGATCGCCAGCATTGCTGGTGAAATGTTCTCCTATGCGGACGGCTGCTTGATGTCTTGCAAGAAAGATGGTATCGCCAATATCGGTGGATTTATAGGGCTGAACGATCCTGTCCTGGCGGAAAAGCTGAAAGAGGAAATGATCGTTACTGAAGGCTTCCCTACTTATGGTGGTCTTTCCGGCCGCGAACTGGAAACGATTGCCGTTGGCCTCAATGAGGCGCTGCAGGAGGACTACCTTCGCTATCGCGAGGCGGCGGCATTATTCCTTCACCGGGGGCTGCAGGAGATCGGAGTGCCGGTGATCTCTCCTTCGTCACTTCACGCGGTCTATGTAGATGCCGCTGCCATGTTCCCTCAGATTTCGGCAGTTGATCTGCCCGGACAGGCTCTTGCTTGCGAACTGTACAGAGAGGCCGGAATTCGCAGTTGCGAGATTGGCACAGCAATGTTCGGGAAAGTAGACGAAAAAACAGGTGCGACAATCTGTGCTTCAAGAGAGCTGGTGCGGTTGGCTCTTCCACGTCGTGTCTATACGCAGAGTCATTACGAGTACGTAATAGAAGCGTTCGAGAACATTTTGAAGCGCAGCTCTCATATTCATGGGCTCAGGTTCAAAACCCAGTCCAAACGACTTAGGCATTTCACGGCTGTCTACGAGCCTGTCGAAACTGAAGCTTCGCCGCTGCTCAATGACCTTGATGTTCAGCAATTTTGTCCGTGCGAGCCCGCCTACGAAATTTAAGAACGTTGCCAGGCTCGTTTTTTAACCGGTCCGGAATTCCTACCCGGGCAAGGAAGTGTCTGCTTCCACTCTCTCGAATACGGGCTCGGGGGAAAGCAGGATGTCTGATTTTGCCGGGGCTCCTTTCTGCTTTGGCTTATACAGTTGGCCAAGATTGCTCAGCACAAGTCCGCATAGTGGGAGCACTCCACCCAGGACAAAGATCGCACCACCCACGATTCGCATCCATGTAAGAGTTTGAAATGCGGCTGATTGCAGGAATGCTTGCGATCTGGCATACCAGAGTCCATCGGTAAGGACCGCATTCAGTTGTATCGCTCCGACCGGAAAGAGGTCCAGCAGCACCATGAGCATAAGGCCTACATTCAGCGACCAGAATGAAACAGTAATTGTCCTGCTGTTCCATGAGGGCGCAGGAATTAGAAAGCGCAGGCAGAACAGCATTGCCGATAAGGCCAGGTTGCCATAAACTCCCATGAGAGCCGCATGTCCGTGATTTACGGTCAAATATGTTCCATGCTCATAATAGTTGACTATGGGAAGGTTGATGATGAACCCGAAGACACCAGCTCCCATAAAGTTCCAGAAGTTGACCGCCAGCAAGAAGAGATATGAGTCTTCGTGGGCGAATTGCTCACGGGCACCCAATCGTTTGCGCTCGTTTTGAGGAGCCTTAGCCAGCCGGAATGATTCAAGCGTCAAAATTATCAGAGGAACAACTTGCAGCGTAGAGAAAACGCTGCCCAGAGCAAGGGTTTCCACTGGTTTGGCATTCCAGTAGAAATTATGCGAGATGCCGATGATGCCTGAGCCCAGAAAGAGCAGTGTCGATAGATAAACCGCTCTGCCGGCGCTTTGCATTGTTACCAATCCCATCAGATACATGAAGCAGGCGATGAGCGCGGTTGTGAATACTTCGAAAAACGCTTCCACCCACATGTGAATGACGCACCATCTCCAGAAGTCAGCAATAACGAAATTAGTTTTAGGTGCAGCCACAAAGCCCGAGATAAACAAACCGAGCACACAGAGAACTGAATAGAAGAGCCAGTTTGGCAAGGCAAGCGGATGATCGTTGCGCAAAAAACCTTTCAACCCGCGGTAAATCAAGAACGCCCACACTCCAATGGCGAGGAAAAGAAGCCCCTGCCACAATTTTCCAAGTTCTACGAATTCCCAACCCTGATTGCCGAGAAGCCACCAGTCTTTGAGCATTCCGAGCGGACCCATTAACACTCCTACCGAACTGCCAATCACAAGAACGACGAGCATCAAAAAAAGCAGATTTACCAGACTTGCCTGTCCTTTTGGCTCGTCTTTTGTGAGCATCGGAATTATGAATAGAGAAGCTCCCATCCAGCAGGTTGATATCCACAGAAGAGAAAGCTGCAAGTGCCAGCTGCGCGTTATCGGCAGAGGCAGAAACTTGGCGATGTCCACTCCGGCAAAAGTCGTGAATTGCACAAAGTCATGAATAGTCAGGACTCCGGCAACAACCTGAAGCAGAAAAAGTAAAATTGCTGCTGCGAAGAATTTGTACGTGGCTTTTTGAGTAGGCGAGGGGGTGAAGCCGGAGAGAAAGTCCATGGTCATCAGTCTCCTTGCCGGCTCAAGCAGTTTTGATTGAGAGCCGTTGGCTCCCTGGGCGGAGGCTTCCGACGGGCTCTTGAGCGAAACGTCAAGGCGCCCGCGCAAGTAGAGAACGCCGCCCAGCCCGAGCATCAGTCCCATGCATCCAGCCACGCTCCAGAATGTTATTGGCCAACTCGGAACATTGCCCGCTAACGGATCATATGGCCAGTTGTGCGTATAACTGTAGTCATGCCCGGGGCGCAGTGCCGAACATACCCATGCGCCCCAGAAGAAGAATGAAGTCAGATTTTGAAGTTGCTTCTCGTCACTAATATATGAGACCGGATGTATTGTTTCTTTTCCAGTGCCTTGAAAGAAATCGTGGTAGTGTTTCACGAGCGTATAGTACGCTATTTTCTGACCCTCGCTGATCGAAACAGTGTTTCCAGCCGCATCGTATGCGTTGTGCCTGATTTCTCTTTTAACCTTGTTCTCGATGGCTGCCAGCCTGTCTACATCCAGTTTTGCCGTTTGATCTCCTCCGACATATGACTCAATCATTGCAGTTGTGATCAAGTGAAGTGCATCAGCTGTAAAGTCCGGACCACGTCCGGCACCATCGCCGAACATACTGCCGTAATTCATGAGGGCGTACTTTTGAAATACAAGCTGTCCTTCTAAAATCGAATTTTGCGAAACGACAACGCGGCCATCCTTGTCAACGAAGTCCGGTATCGGTGGTGCGTCCTGGTATGTGCGTATGCCCATGAAAACGACACCAGCCAATCCGCTAATTAGAACGATTGAGATAGGCAGCCACCATTTGCGAAACATACGAATTCCTCCGCGCCATTCTTCTACTATCTTCATACGCCCTTGAGGCGAGAAATGTACAGTGTTCCGGCGCTAGTTTCGAAAAATCAGTCTGAAGGCGGACACCTGAATGTGCCTACCGTATCTCCGCATGTATAGGCACCTCGTTGTAACTACTTACCAATTTTGACTTGTAATGCTTACGATTGAAATGACGCCCCTTCGCAAAGGTTCTCAAAATGCAGACTTACTATGGATCCGATGGACAGGCGCTTGTACGCGCACAGCAGAACCCGTGGCTGATTGGCAGAAAGGAGGATATCTCGTTTTTCTTTTTGCCAGTCATAGTGGCTGTGGCTGTTTATTATTTAGCTCAAACTCAGCTGGTAGCTAATTCAATGTTTTTGACTATGATTGCGGCTTATGGATTTGGTCTGGGACCACTTCATCAAGGCGCTACCTGGTTCACATATTTTGATAAAGACAATTTGGCGTATTACAAAGGTAATCAGATAAACAGATTTCGTTTTTTCATCTTGCCGCCGGTACTAATTTTGACTGGGATTGTCGCTACGATAGCTTGCCCTCAGTTCTTGTTCGGTGCTTTGACTGTTTGCCACGTCGACCATCTAGTGCAGCAGAGCGTGCGCCTGTCGCGCTTGTATAGAAAGGAGGATAAGTTCGCGACCGCAAACTTCGAGCTTGAAGGAATTTCGCAGTACTCAATTGCATTTGCCTTCACTCTTGTTGGCTTTTACCGCTTCGATTTTTTAGGATTTGCTTCTATGCCTGGAGCGCTCTTTCTCACCATTGCAATTTGCGTAATAGCAATGCTTAGTGCGCTTGCGTACTTGGGCGGGATCTATCGGCAGCATATGGATGGATTGCCCTTGCACCTCCCTGCGTTGTTGTTTTGGATTCTATCCGTCTTGGCATGGGTTCCGGGAGCGTTGGTCTCAAATTACTTTGTGGCGTTCTTGATTCCGCTTACAATTCATTGGTTTCAGTTTCTCGGGATGAATGCCATTCTGGTTGAGCGAAAAGCCGCCTGTACAACTTGTTCTGCGACGGACTCGAGAAGGAGCTTGTTTCGTCCGGCTGGTATTTTGTTTGGTGTTTGTTTCATTTATTTGTCGATGTTTGTGTTCATTGACTTTCTCTGTCACTCGCCCGTCTCTGTTTATCTAAGGGGGATTTGTTTGGGCGTACTCGCCGGTCTGTCAATGTGTCACTACATGCTGGATACATTCATCTGGCGCTTTCAAGATGAGTACCAGCAGCAGCACATCTTGCCGTACATAATCAAAAGCGATTGATGTCGCACCGCTACTGACTGCCAGGTGAAACAGGCATGGTCTCTACTCTGTGCTCATCCCTGGTGTTGATGTAATACATTTTCACTCTGGTACAATCAAAATCGAGGCGACATTCCGGCGCCTCTCTTGATCGAGATGTGACGCAAGAACGGTGCCGCTGGGAAAGGTAGCCTCGACGAGGATCTGTCACTTGGTGTTGCCGTTTTTCTTCGTTCTCTTTTTCGATGATTAGTGTGGTGATCGATTGTGTTTCTTGAAATGACTGTTTGCGGCTCGTAAAGTATCGGCATACTTTTGCTCAGCTAGCCTAGCAATCATTTAAGACTTTCGAGAAGTGGTATCGATTTCGTCGGTGTGGAAAGAATATCTTGTATACTTGTTTCCGCGAAACTTCGCTGCAAGATCGCTGTTGCGTCGTCTATTTTTCTATGAAGAGCGCAAAGTACCGTTCCATGTGACTCGATCCCAAGCGGACAATGCTCAATCCGTTGAATCGGGTCGACAGCATTTACCACATCCAGCGTGCAGATTTCGACTGGCTCATTTACCAAACAAAATCCTCCGCCACAGCCTCTTTGAGAGCGCACGATATTAGCCTTTACGAGAAGCTGCATAACTTTAGAAAGATACGCAGGGGGCACCCTTGTCGCTATTGCAATTTGCTTCGTTGTGAATGCCGAACTCGGATTCATAGCCAGATAAACGACAGCTCTGAGAGCGTACTCTGCTGTTTGAGAGATCATTTTGCAATTCCTTCTATGAGATCTCGACAGATCGTGTAGCGGCATTGCCGGTTAGATAGCCTCTACTGTCATTCCTTGTATCTGTCACTAGCTTATGGCTATACTCGATTTTGCTTCATTTGATGCAGAGGAAATTTTCAAGCAGCGCGGAAAAAGAATGTTGTTCTCCTTATGGACATGCAGATGCATCTCAGACTCAAAATTTGCCAATGATTTGAGAAGCACTTTGAAGGTGGTGCATGCATCCGGTGGAGGATTGTAATCATTGGTCAAATTTCGAAGTGTGCATAGGGCTTCACCTGCATCCTCGTGTTCCATAGTCATAACCGCTATTGGGTGTTCGATACCTGCGCCGCAACCAAACATTGCGCTCTTGTTTGCTTCCATCGCGGCTATGCCGGGGAAAAGTATTAATTCTTCCTTCTGCATATGCAACTCTAACTGTTCCTTTAGGCGAGCAAAAATTTCCGCCACTTTAATCATTTCGGGATGACTGTTCCCATGGACGCGCGCTACCTTATCGGTTAGAGCAAGAATTCTTTTCAGTTCAAGCCGCAGAGGATCGTGATAGCAAGCCAAAATATGATCGATCAATTCCTTGAGGCTTGTGCGCGTCCAGTCAGGCTCGAGCACGGGTTCAAGTTTCTCGTAAACTATATTTAGTTTTTGCATTATGGTCTCTACATCCAGGTGCCTTTTCTGACAGGCGTCTGCCAGGCTGATCTTGCCGCCACAGCAGTAATCGATGCCATACTGCTCAAAAAATTGAGTGAACGCCGGATTCATGATCACTAATTCTCCGACAGGAGATTCTTTTGTGATTTTTGACTTCGAATCTATGGGAACGTTTAGTTTGATCTTCTTGTGAGGTTCACAAACCTGCTCCAAGCCAGGCAAACGCACACATGAGCACGGTTGAAACATCTCTTTTTTTGAATTGCAATCAGGACAATTCCATTCTTCCGGGAGATCCTCGAAACTTTGCAATGGAGCAATATGTTGCCTCGGCTCTCCCACTGCTTCGTCGTAAATGTAGTTGCACACCGTGCATATGTTTTTTGCATTAGACATAACAAGCTCCGCCCGTTTATGATATTGGACCATTGTGTCCAGATTAGCTTTTTCAGTCCTCGTTTCTATCGTTCCCAGGTATGATTTTGCCTGTCCTTCGATTGGACTAACCGCGAAGCTCGCTACGTGTCGACTTCGTTACGCTTCTCCGGACTGCCCTTCGGCAACCCATGGACGTGGATCGTCTTTCTTGAATCCATTAGGCTCGAAGCCTGCCTTGGTTAGTTCTTCTTGAAATTTATTCGGATTCTCTGCCGCTTCTATCATAATTTTGGAGACTGTCTTTAGAGCATCTTCCCATGTGCTTTTCATTTCTTCAGTCCACTCGCCCTCTTTGCTTAGATGTTCGGCAAGCACTGACACCAGATTTTCTGATACTGCAGCATAGTGGGCACTTTCGGTTTTGTATTTGAGATGACGAATACCCATTGCATGCAAGAAGGGTACGAGGATGTCTGGCTTTTCCACTGCTCCAACAATGGATGCCACCGAGGCAAGCAGTTTCTTGTGCTGTTCCTCTGGTGGGGTTGAGAATAGTGGACGGACGGCTGGATACTTCTCGAAAAGCCTGGCGTAAAACCTCATTCCAAGAGCTGTAGCACCACCGTTTTCTATTTTGGCGCGTTCAAAAGTCTCTCTAAGTAATTTTGCATTTAACGACATTGTGTTGGCTCCTAAAAGCGTACTTTGATTCTGCGGCTAGCCCAGTTGTGTGATTGCAAATGATCGCATTGTCACCGTTTCTGCTCAATCATCTCAAAAGATGATATTCGGGTGCTCATCCCCACGGATGATTCCAGGCTGTAAGAGTGCTTGCAATATCCGGTCATCTTGGTCAATTGCTAATAGACATTATTTGTGTAGGCAATTGTTCGTTTAATGATTATGCTTGCCGGCCAAATGGTAACGAGAGTGTGAATCTTGCGCCTTTGCCTTCAGAGCTGTCACATTTGAGCGTGCCATCATGTGCTTTGGCTATCTCAGCGCAAAGACACAAACCGACGCCGGTTCCCGGCGAGTATTTGCCGACATTAGAGACATAAAAGAAACGCTTAAAGAGACTATCCATATCGGCAGGGTCAATTGCCGGGCCGTCGTTTGCTACTGAGATGGTTGCAGTTTCTTCTCTTTCCTCACAGACTATAGAGACACTGCTTCTGGCGTACTTAATTGCGTTGTCTACCAAATGGCTTATTATCCTCTGAGTTTCAGCGATATCGCATACGATCTCAACATCTGCATTTGGTTTTTCCACATGCAGAATAATGTTCTTTTTCTTTGCTTTTAGAAGCTCGTCGTCTTTGATATCGACAAGGTCTATTAGTTTGTGCTTTCTTTTCTCAATTGTAAAGTTTCCGTTTTGATAGCGATAGAGCGCCACGAGCATCATGAGCAAGCGGTCCAGGTCGCGATTGTTTTCAACTGTGAGCTCAACAATTTCTCTTTGCGCTTCTGTAAGTTCGCCATATGAACCGTCTATTAAATGATTCAGTGTGGTTTGAATTGCTTGTACGGGTGTCATTAAGCGGAGTTTCAAGGCCAGTACGAAGTCTTCTCGCTGATTGACCAGAGCGTTATTCGATGCTTCTAGTCTTTCAAGTTGTGAGTGCTGTTCAGCAATTGCAATATTTAGCTCGGACGTTTTCTCTTCTAGCCTCTTGCGGAAATGATCTCTCCAACTTACGAGTTCGGCTTCTTTTCTGCGCATTACCCACCACATGAAAGACACGCCGATTGTCGTAGCCAGAAAGCCGCGGACGAAATGGAGTTTCTTTAATTGCGTGGTGCTCGCATCTGCAAGCGCAATCTGTTCGAGCGCAAAGAAGAGAACCATGCCAGCAAAGGCTAGCACAATGGCTAGAATCAGTATTTGAGAGGGTTTTAAACGGTCAAGGTAACGTATCATCTCTCGAAGTGTCGAATGACTCCCTCCTCTTTGACGGGCGAACCGTTAGATCGACTTCGTTCTGACGAAAATAGATTTATCAGAATCCATTGCGAGAGCCAAATTTAAAACATTTGGTATTGAGAATAAAACTCAAATGATTTACAGTCATCATCCCAAGTGCTGATTCAAACGCCGAGCCGATTAACCTGATGAGATTTCTTGTACTCTTTGGACTCTACCGATGATTCGACGACAGACGGTCACTAGTCTACCTGGCTCAGAACTGTTGCTGTCAGGATAGAATCTGCTGATCTCTGTCCGAAATCAAGATCATTTTTGATCTCAGAAAGTAATGTCGGCAAATAGATTGCAGAGGTTCCTCCATGCCTTATCGGTCTGAGGACCTAGTCTCCGAAGCTGTTCAAGCTGCGAGCGAAAGAGTCTCACACGCCTGGCTTGGCATCCACCGTTTCTTTCTCATTTAGTTTGCTCAATCAACCTTCTAGAAGTTCTTTCACATCGGCAAGAAATCTGGCGAGATCAGCTGCCCCCGTGAATGCATCGTTGACCAAATAGATAGGTCTACTCTAAATTGGATGTGCAAACACAACGGCCGGTTTCCGCATTTACGCCAAATTTGCCCAGCTAGCTGACTCCGAATGGAGCATTGGATATGCGAGCAGGATGAGCAACTTGAGCCGTCGCAATTGCTTTGAGCAAGACCGCGGTCTCGGTTATTCGTATGTGCTTTTCTGAGAAACTCTCCTTTTGTTTCTCTACCCAGCCCATGTCGATGTCGCAAAATAATGTCGACGGTAAAGCATTCTTGCCGACGACTGTGAGAAGGTCGAGAACATTCCATCTGCACCTCTCCAGGTGTGAGTAGGTGAGATTCGGCTCTGGCTTTCCCATCGTTGCTCGCGCCTGTAATTTATGCAGTCTGCTTGCAAACTTTGATTACCTGTACTGTACAAGGTGCCCTTTTGACGAGATCCTCCGCCACGCTGCCCAGCTCCGGACGGCGACATCCGGTCTCGCCGTGCGATCCGATGATCAATAAATCCGCCTTTTGTTCGACCGCGTCTTCGATTATTGAATCCGGCAATTTGCCGGTAATTACAGCTCCTTCTACCTCGTGGGGGGTGAGTTTGTGCTTTATTCTTTCCACTCGGTCATTCAAGATCAGTTGAGCCTGGTGGATCAGCTGTTCGCACTTTTCCCAATCTGCGGCTGAGTCGACTATAGAGATGATGCGAAACTCGACATCCGCAGACCATATCGCCTTACACACTTCAGCAAGTATTTTTTCAGCGAAATCAGAGCTGTCAATTGCAATTAGCGCTTTCATTGTAGCCCTACCTTTAATTGATAGATTCAATGCTCAATTGTTTCTCTGCTTCAAGCCAGTCTTCCAGATCAAAACCGTGCACGCATCCGCGCTGTTCAAAAATTTGATAAGCACGCTGCGAGATCAATTCCAAACGCACGGGAGTGGCATGAACGATCAGATGGTGAGCATCTTTTCCTTTTCCTTTCTCATTTGCTTCCTTTTCAATATTGCCTTTTGACATTTTCGCTTTCCACCTCTTTGTTTCGGAATCAGATTATGCTGCAGTACAGTGGATGTGAAGCGTCGTCCGGACTGGGGCAATTTTCACTCTCTCGCGGACCGCGTACAAATCTGTCCTGGCCGCTCCATGTAGACTTCCAAGATTGATCTTTATTTTGGTGTGCATCGACAACCATCTGCCAGGAAGCTTCAAAAGCCTCTTCCTCTTTGTTCAAGACCTGACCGATCCATGTCGTGATTGTGCCGTGGTTGGAGAATGCAACGCAAAAGGAGAAGACGTCGCCTACAGTAAATCCAGTCAGCGGATAGGAAGTAGGTGCATCTTGGCTCGAGATTGTTCCACTTAAAAAGTAGCCGGTGATTTTTCCGGATTCATCAATCTCAATGTGCATTTGTGAGTTATGCTGGTTGTGCCAGATGCCTGACAACAGTTGCTGTACTGATTCTTTTGTCTTCATTTTCTTAACTCCACGGAACTCATCCATCATCCAACTCTCGACGAAAGACAGCATGAGCTTCTGGAACGATTTGACCTAAGACTTTCGGATGATCGCATCTATCTAAAGGTACGCAGGACTGTCTAGGGTTATACGTAGACGTTAATTCTCGAGGATTAACCAACATCATTCGGATAGACCATGTCCGGAGCCGGACCGGGAGGCACAATGAGTTGATTGACGTGACGAATCTGATTCTTGTTACATCCGGTCAAAAGGTCCAATAACGATGATTTCCAAAATTTTGATAGCAATCGAAGACACGTACTTCATGCCGGCAATCGAGTCTTTTTTATCTCAGCTGCAAAGCAAAGCCGGTGAATTACGGATCAAGATCTTGCATGTAGTAGAGCCTGAGACTGCTGTTTATTCATGGCCGAGTGCCGAATACCGCAGTGAAGCGGAAGCTCTTGTTGGCGACGTTTGCAAAATCCTGTCCGAAAAGTTTCCTCAGTACAAAGTAGAAGGGCAACTTCGCGAGGGAATCGCCAAGGAAGAAATAATTGAAGAAGCCAGAGCATTTTCAGCCGATCTCATACTCATGGGACCACATGGAAAAAATGGTATTGGAAAATTCCTTATGGGCAGTGTTGCCAAAGATGTGATTCCGCTGGCGCCATGTTCGGTTGTGCTTCTTCGCGCTGAAATAGCGCATAAGCAGCCGAGCCCACGGTGACTGTTTTTCTAGCTGGCTAACTCCATTCCAGTCATTGGAATCAATTCCATTTTCTCAAGGACTTGTCTGGGAATTCGCACACTCAATCGCAACATGAGCTCTTGCGGCGGCCAGTGCTGGTCGGGTTCAATCACACCCAATTCGAGAAGCAGTGTCCTGATCTCTTCGACCGTGCAGTATCTTCTTCCATGCCACGACACTTCGCCATTGTCTCTTGCAAGAGAGAAGCCGATGTAGGCTGGCTCGAGATTTACAATCAGATAGCCATCAATCATAAGCACCCTCATGTTTGCAAGAATAGGAAAAGGGTATTCTTTTAAAATAGAAGTAAGAAGTGTATTCCGTATCATTCTCGAGAATGGTTTCGTTTTCTTCCCAATGGCCTTCGATTCGAGAAGATTTAATCGCAAGGCCCCTGCATCGCGCTTGTGAATCATTCCTAAGTCCGTTGGCACACCCCTTCCATTTCGCTGAAAATGGGAGCTATCGCATTGTCTGACGAATTGTATT
This sequence comes from uncultured Candidatus Obscuribacterales bacterium, assembly GCA_964493595.1. Lineage (GTDB taxonomy): Bacteria > Cyanobacteriota > Vampirovibrionia > Obscuribacterales > Obscuribacteraceae > QKMZ01. The sequence continues at coordinate 27,629 of CAZBOX010000020.1, forward strand.
GATGGAAAGAATATCCAATGTGGTGGAATCTACCAATTCTGGTGCGGAATTGGAGCTTCCTTTCATGCCCACGGATGCGGTATTGCAGAGGCTTAGCAGCGGGCTGACCGGTCTACAGGCACAGGAAGCCAGCACCAGGCTTACGCGTCATGGAGCCAATAGAATTGAGGTTCGTGTCCCCTCCTCACTGTTCAAAGAACTGGCTGACAATTATTTGCACGCAATGGCGATCCTTCTATGGATTACCGGCTTCATCGCTTTTGTCGCTCACATGCCCCAACTGGCAATAGCAATTTGGCTCGTGAATCTGGTCAACGGCACTTTCAGCTTTTGGCAGGAGTTCCGCGCACAGAAAGCCGTCGACGCTCTCAATAAGCTCTTGCCACCTAGCGTGACAGTGATTCGAGACGATCAGCAGCTCAATATTCCGGCCTCCAACCTAGTGCCCGGTGACATCGTCCTTCTCGAAGCGGGCGATCGAATCTCCGCCGATATGCGTCTCATTGCCAGCCAGAGTTTGGAAGTGGACCAATCGACCCTGACGGGTGAATCGAGACCTGTAAGAAAAAGCTGGCAACCTTTGAAAAAGACCACTGGCGGCACCAGCCGAACGGAGATTGCCAATTTGGTATTTGCCGGCACGACTGTTGCTGCCGGTCATGGACAGGCGGTCGTTTATGCTACAGGAACGGGCACCGAGTTTGGGAGAATTGCCCATCTTACTCAGACAATCGTCGATCAACCTAGCCCATTGCAGAAGGAGATGGAAAGGCTGACGCGCGTAGTTTCGCTCTTTTCCGTCAGCATCGGCATTGTTATGTTCTTCGCGGCCAAATTGTTTACTCCGGCCAGTACGATAGAAGCCTTCATCTTTGCACTGGGTATGGTCGTTGCTTTTGTGCCCGAAGGAATGGTGCCCACAGTAACGCTTTCTCTTGCGCTTGCCGTTCAGAGAATGGTGAAGAGAAATGCGCTGGTCAAGCGACTCTCTTCTGTGGAAGCCCTGGGCAGCTGCAATATCATCTGTACGGATAAAACCGGAACACTAACTGCAAATGAGATGACCGTAGTTAAGGTCTTTGCCGGCAACAAAGAATACAAGCTCTCCGGCTTGGGCTATTCATTAGAAGGAGAGCTGGACCCTATGCCGTTGCCGGAGAGCGGCAAGGAGGTTTTCGAGCTTTTCAAAGCGGGAGTATGGTGCAATAACACTCGACTGGACGCACCGAGTCAACATCCGCTTGCCGGCGATCCTACTGAAGTGGCGCTTGTCGTGGCTGCCGCAAAAGCAGGACAGCCTATCAAGAGCCGTACAGCCAGGCTGAGCGAGAATGTCTTCGATTCTCGCCGTAAATGCATGAGCACAATTCATGCCGAGGGTCAAAAGAAAGTAGCCTTTATAAAAGGGTCTCCGTCTCATGTAATCGACAGATGCAGTAGCGAATTCGCTTCGGGGCAAGAAGTAAGCATCGACCCATTGCGCAGGGATGCTCTTCTTGCGCAGGTAAATGCTTATGCCATGGATGGATTGAGAGTAATTGCGGCAGCCAGGAAAAATCTCGACCCGGCTCAGGAAGATTTTTCCGTCGAAGCGGTAGAAAACGATCTCTGTTTCTTAGGACTTTTTGCAATGTACGATCCGCCCAGAGACGGGGTCGTCGAAGCGGTGGAGAAGTGCAAACGTGCCGGTATTCAGGTTGTGATGATTACTGGCGACTATGAGGTAACCGCAGAGGCGATCGCCAGGAAAGTGGGGATGATCGCACCGGGCGCGGTGAAAGTCATTACCGGACCTCAATTGGAGCGAATGTCGGAGCAAGAGTTTGTCGAGTCGATTTCCAGCGCTACAATTTTTGCCAGAGTGAATCCTGAGCATAAGCTGAGAATCGTTCGCGCATTCCAACGCCGAGGCAATATCGTCGCCGTTACAGGCGATGGTGTTAACGATGCTCCCGCCCTTAAGAAGGCTGACATCGGAGTAGCGATGGGCGAGGGTGGATCGGACGTTGCGAAAGAGTCCGCCGATATGATTTTGTTGGACGACAATTTCGCCTCGATTGTCAGTGCCATTCAAGAAGGTCGAGCTGTATACGATAACATCAAGAAATTTGCCGTGTATGTTTTTAACAGCAACATGGCTGAGGCTGTCCCTTTTGTCGTGATGCTAATTTCCGGTGGCCTTATCCCAATGCCTCTGACCGTTATGCAGGTTCTTTCTATTGACCTTGGCACAGACATGGTGCCCGCCTTAGGATTGGGAACGGATCCGGCCGAGCCGGGAGTCATGGAGCGACCTCCACGGTCCCTGAATCAGCCAATTTTGTCTCCTGCTCTTCTGTCGAAAGCATTGCTCTGGTATGGACTTATCGAGGCGGCTGCCGGAATGTCGGGGTATTTCTTTCTCAACTGGTTAAATGGGTGGCCATCACAGCCACTGGCACCAGTTCATTCTCATGTCTGGAGTATGGCCACATCCATGACACTGACCTGTATTGTTTGCAGTCAGATTGGAGCTGTTTTTTGCTGCCGCACTAATCAATCATCGATTTTTTCAATTGGTTTATTTACTAATCGCTTGATTCTTGTCGGTGTAATTTGCGAAATCCTTCTTCTGGCATCGCTGCTCTATATTCCATTTTTGAACGGCATTTTCAATACGGCGCCGCTTGGATTAATGGAAATCGGTTTTGCCCTTAGTTGGGTGCCAATCATGATTTTTCTGGATGAAATGCGCAAATTATATTTGCGCATGCAGAAAAGCGCTTCGTCCAATGTCGGTTAGACTTTAGAGTCAGGATTTTGTTTTTCTTGAAAGAGGCAAATTGGCCCAGTCGGCTTGCTCATCGGCGCTGAATGCGCGGTCTGTTTCGATATAGCTATCTGCAGCGCCGGTAGGGCACTCCTCGACGCATTTGCCGCACTCATTGCATTTTTCTGCATCGATGCAGAAGCGACCGGCAAATGACATAATCGCCGAGTTTGGACAGGCCATTTCGCAAGCCGAACAGCTTATGCAGGTTTCCGGATCTGTAACGTGTTGAAGCATTGCCTGCAATTATCGGGCTATGGCGGCGTCTTTTGTGGACTCTTTGGAAGCGGCGTAACCAAATTGCATATCGTAATTTGGGATCACGTCTTTCGGTATTTCCAAACCAAGCTCTTTCAGCCGGCTGGAAACTATTTCCATGTATTCATCCTGCAGCTGTTGCGAGGTTTTCAGCTTCAGACCGAATTCGAAATAGCGGGCGAAATGCTTGCTGTCGTCCGAGGGTCTGCCTGAGAAGCCGAGTCCCATTGCCATGAATTTTGGCAGTGCGGCTTGCAGTTTTTCGCGTCCAGCTTCGCCGTCGAATTCGATTACTCTTTTTGAGGCCCAAACGCCAAAAGCCAGGTGTCCTTTCTCTTCCTGCCAGATGCGCTCGCTGACTTTTCTCCATGGCAAATAGCTGGAGTCCTTATACTGTCCGAGAAACGCAACTGCAGCCGGCGTGACCACCGTTGAGAACATTGCCACATCGGTCCAATCGCTGAAAAAGGTAGACCAATTCTCTTTGCGAAATCCGTTGATCACTCTGACAATTTTGGGATCCGGGTTGTCAGGGTTGTTTACCAGATGCTGAACGCGAGCATTCACATCGATGCCCAGCGGTTCCAAAATTTGCCAGCAATACCACCCATGACCCATCTCTTCCATGACCTTTTTTGCGAGTCTGTAGGCTTCTTCCGGCCGAGTGGCAAAACGCATATTCTCGGCAACTCGCTGACCACCGGCAAATTCCGAATCTGCCTGAAACGACAGCAAATCGATTAAGGCGTTTTTGTAATCGAGCGGCAGAACGTCATTTTGGTCATAGGTCTTCATAAGGCAATCTCCAGAATACAAAATGATTTTCGTTTCCGGGCAGATTGGGGATATCGTCCCTCAGAATGGAGATCAGTCCATTTCGACTAATACTTGAGGATGATCGATATTGGACAGGGACGTCTTTTATAGTGCTGGAAAAACGCTAGATAATGCCATGGTGGCTGGCGTCTTTTGCTTCTTCCATCTTTCGCGCTTTGTCTGCGTCACAGACAGTTCCGGCATCTTCCATTTCTTTAAAGATACTCATCGCTTCCTCGACCTTCGGGTGCGCCAGACCTCTATTGATTGAAACTATCTGCATGGCCTGGGGGTAGAGCTCTGCCGCTTCTTCATATCTCCCCTGCTCTGCAAGGAGAAATACTTTGACCAGCAACACGTCTCCGTAAATTGTGCTGTTTTTGCCCAGCTGGTTGCTTGCCAGAATAAATTGGATTGCTTCGTTCAAATAACGCTCGCTCGCGTTGATGTTTCCGGATTCTTCGGCGAGCACGCCATGGTGCTTGAGCAATTTGGCTATCATTTCGTCCGGGGCACTGATTCCTGCTGTCCTGGCGAGCTGCAGCGCGGTTTTTGCATATTGCAACGACTCCTCATTTCTTCCTGCTCTCCAGCACAGCAAGCTGAGCTGATGGTAGTCCTCGGCACGCTCGGCAATATCGGATGAATCGGTCTCGTCGATTTTCAGAGCTTCCAGGATCAGTGGCTCGGCTTCTGCATATTTACCCTGCGCTGCCAGCGATTTTGCCAGTCCTTGAAGGCAACGCGCTCTCAAGTTCCGTGCCAGGCCTCCGTCTTCCAGCATCTGCAGGGCCAGTTGAAAATGTCTGCGAGCTTGACTGTAGAAGCCGGCATCATAAGCCATTCTCCCTACTGCCATTCTTGTTTCCCAGCGAAGCAGCTTCTCATTGCTCATGGCTATTGCTCTGTTGTTCTCTGTCATTGTATATGGTGGCATGTGCCGAAAACACAAAACGACAGCGTCCGTATAAATTACTCTTAGAGAGCTATTCTTGGCGCTGTCGCTTTGAGTGTGTTTCTTTGATTTGAAGGAGCTGTTCGTTTCCTTTGCTTATATTGTACTCTTCGAATGCCGGAAACCATCAGCACAAAGAATGATATAGCAACCTCAAGCGCCTTCTGTTTTCTTAAGTGTTCTGCAGTAGTCGTACAGCTTTTTCACTAGTTTTTTGTCGGTGACGATCGTTTTGTAATAAGGCATGTGACCCGGCGGGTCTTCCAGATATTTCTGAAATGTGGCGATACTTGTTAGAACTTTAGAGCCGGCCAGCGGTTTTGATGGCTTGGCAGTATTGCCGCCCGCAACATGGCAATTCGAGCAGTATTGCTTGTAAATGTCTGCTCCTGTGCGCTTACTGGAATTTTCTTCGCCGGAAGCTCCAACCGGCGCAAAACATACGAGCACGGCGCACAATGATGTCACGGCAATCGCGCAGTCTACAACTGTTCTAAGTTTCTCTTTCATTTAAGCACCCGAACTCCGCAGTACGAAGGAGAGATTCCTCTCTATTTGTACCATCCGGCTAGAGAAATCTCTCCTTCAATTGCAGATTATTCGGTTACATATCTACGATCGTCATGGCCGATGAGGGTGACTCTTCATTCTGTAGAACTTCACTGCGCAGCTCGTCTAAAGACTCACAATTGTATTTGCGCTGCTCAGCAACATTTTTTTTGAGTTCTACGTAGTGTTTCATCCAATAATCGTCATTGTCCTCATTTACACAGGCACTTTTTTGAGAACGTTGCCATGCATGCTCGACTTCAACCAGCGAATCGATAAATTCGTCATGGCGTGTCAATTCTTTGGGAGTCAGTTTCATCTTCTGATCCAGTTGATTTTCAAAATGAAGAGGGTTGCCATCTTTATGGACGAGAGTCCAGTATGTCAGCGCGGGACCTTCTGCTTTGTGATTGTGCTCGAGTATCTTTGTCTTATTTTGCAATTTATCGAGTAAGTCGCCGCATCTGTCGCAATCGCACTGTTTGGCGTTGTCGATTCTGAGATTGACCAGTCTGGGCAATTGGCTGGAGTCCAGAGTCAACTTCTCTCCTAATCTATCCGGGTCGTAGTCCACGTCTTCCGTTGAAAAGCCAAACATCGTTTTATCCTCCAATGCTTACCTCTCTATCAGTATTGACGATTTAGCTTGATTCTTTATCATCCTCTCTCGTGATTGGCTGGTACCCATGGGGATAGTCTTGTGACAAAATCGACGCCGCGCTAGCCTCATCATAAGCTTGAAAGCGCGGTCCTGTTTCACCCGTTCGGGCTACTGCTTAGGAGTTAGACTAACTAATCAGCTTCAGGTGAGGCTCTTTGACTTTTGGAAAAACCGCGTCCAGGTCTTCTCTCGTCAATGTCTCATTGAGAATGAGCAGTTCGGCACCCGTCGTCAGGCTGATTTTATATTTTTCTAGAATAGCTGCAGCCTTTTTCTCGGCTTCTTGAATCAAGGCTTTAATTTCATGGTCTATTTCCTTCAGCGTTTCTTCGCTCAGGTTTGCGTGAGCGTTGAAGTGTTGTTGTGCCTCGATGAAAGTGCCGGCGCTTGCTTCGTATGTGACAGGACCCAAGGATTCGGCCATGCCGTATCTTGTCACCATGCTGCGGGCGATATCGGTAGCTTTGCTCAGGTCGTCGGCAGCCCCTGTAGACAACTCGTGAAACATGAGTTTTTCGGCTGCCCGTCCGCCCAATAGCACAGCCAGTTTATTTTCCAATTCTTCTTTGGAGGCTAAATATCTATCTTCGCTTGGCCGTTGCATGGTATAGCCGAGCGCACCGATGCCTCGAGGAATAATCGAGATTTTTTGCACCGGGTCAGTTCCGGGCAATGCCATAGCGACAAGAGCATGACCCATCTCGTGGTGAGCGACGATTTTTCTCTCTTTGACACTGAGAATTCTGCTCTTCTTTTCCAACCCTGCAACAATTCTCTCGATGGCTTGATTGAAGTCATCTTCGTTGACTGATTCAGCCGAGCGCCTGGTGGCGAGGATGACAGCTTCGTTTACCAGATTGGCTAGATCCGCGCCAGTGAATCCCGGCGTCATTGCAGCAATGTGTTCTGCATTGACGCTCTCGTTTATCTTCTTGTCTTTGAAGTGGACATTAAGTATCTGGATGCGCCCCAGCTTGTCAGGTCTATCTACAAGTACATGCCTGTCGAAGCGTCCGGCTCGAAGCAGCGCTTGATCGAGAATCTCGGGTCGATTGGTTGCAGCTAGAAGAACAACACCCTGGCGCGGGTCAAATCCATCCATCTCGACAAGCAATTGATTGAGAGTCTGCTCTTTTTCGTCGTGTCCGCCCAGCATCGGATTCAGCCCTCTGGCTCGCCCGAGAGCATCAAGTTCGTCGATGAATACGATGCAGGGAGCGTTCTTTTGAGCTACTGCGAAAAGGTCGCGCACTCTGGCTGCGCCGACACCGACAAACATCTCGACGAATTCCGAGCCGCTGATGGAGAAAAACGGCACACAGGCTTCGCCGGCTACAGCCCTTGCCAGGAGCGTTTTTCCTGTTCCGGGAGGACCGACAAGCAAGATGCCTTTTGGTAAATGCCCGCCCAGGCGTGTGAAGCTTTCCGGATGTTTGAGAAAACCGACTACTTCTTTCAGCTCTTCTTTGGCTTCGTCTACGCCGGCAACGTCCTGAAACGACACTTTGACTTTGTCTTCCATGTAGACTTTGGCTTTGCTCTTTTCAATCGACATAAGCCCGGGCTGCATGCCTCCCGGCGGAACAGAGCGATTGAGCATCATCGACCACAATGCAAACATAATGATTGCCGGCAAGAGAAATGACGATAGATCCCAGAAGCCTTCACGTTTTGCACCTGAGAATTTAGTATTGGTGCTCGACAGGCGCTGTATCAGTTCGGGATCTTCTATTCTGTACGCCTTGTAGTATTTGAATTTCTCTTTGGCAACGGTTGCCGTCAACTCATTGTCCGAAATCGTCACTTCGTCGAATTTGCCGGCTTTTACATCTTGAATGAAGGTGCTGTACGGAATTCTTTCGATGCGAGCGGCGTTGAGCATAGGCACAAAAAGCAATAGAAGCCAGAAGGCGGCAATAATGATCCAGAGGAGAATCTCTGCCTGTGATTCCTTTGTGCTTTTCTTCGTGTCAATTTTATTTTCGTCAGTCATTTCCGAAAGATCTTTCTGTAATTGAGCACCTGTATGTATCAGGCGTAGGTTTTCATCTCATCTGGAATGTCGGTTTCATCTAGATCCAGATCGAGAACTTCACTTTCCGGAATTCTTACCACACAGAAAGAGCAAGGCGCATGCGACGCTATGTAAAATGACACGCTCCCGAGAATAACTCTTTCCAATCCTGTGCGACCGTGCGAACCCATCACAATCATATCTGGTGACCACTTTTCGGCAAAAGAAAGAATCGCCGATGAGGGCTTGCCTTCGATAACCTCGTAAGTTACGACCAGATCAGGACGTTTTTTCATCAAACGGGTCTGTATGCGAGAGAGCACTCGGCCGAAATGCAGTCTTTCGTTTTGAAACAACTTTTCTTTTTCTTCCGCTGTTCTTCCTGGTTGGTGATCTTGCGCAGTGACAACGGTCAATAACTTGATCTCAGTGTCTTCGGGCCAGTTATGTTTCCGCGTGAAGCGGCTGAGGGCCTCGCCAAACAATTCATCAGAGACGAGAAGAAGAACTTTCACTTTTGGCTACCCCAATGCTTTTATTGCGCTACTTGTTCGACTTTATGTCTTTCTAGTGCCGGCTGTATCGTCCATTGGTATGGTGATTAATGAGCCGCTTCGCAATGAAAAGGTAGCTGATTGCAATCGATCTCGATAACAGTTTTTATAGTCGCAGATGACGATTGATCCTGCCATCACGCCGGTGAAGGCGGAGACAAGCCCGGCGCTCAGTTGAATTAAACCAGTGGATTTCTAAATCGCGAAAGCAGGTCTTTCGACCAGTGAACCCTATGCGATTTTTCCGGTAAATTCTCCCCGAACGTCTGGAAACGCTGCCGAGCTTGCTCCTCAGTTAGTCCGCCTGGGGCGGTGGGTCCGGGACCGTCCAGCTTGCGATTGCTGCGCCCTTCTCGAACCCTCAAGAGGCTTTCGGGAGAGTGAAAGCATTGTCCTCTTGTCCTGCTTCTTCCGGCTTATCGTCTTCGCAATAGTCTATGGCAGTTTCAAACTCTTCTTCCTCTTCGACTAATTCACAGTCTTCTTCCAGCCGCCCTGTGAACACAACATCGAAAAGCCCGAACAAGAGCAATCCGGCGCTTCCGCCTACTGCCGCACCGGCTGCGACGGCATTGGCGAGCGCTGCGGCAGACATTGTTTGCATTAGCCAAACAGATGTGAGATACCCACCAACTACGGTGCCGGCAAGGATGGAGATGATGAAACCTTTCAAAACAGGTTTTTCTGTTGCTGCCGCAAATGAAGGTTTGAAGCCTTCAAACTTTCCGTCTACGTGTAGTTGAGCAAACATGATCATTACTCCTCGATTTTCAGGAGCCCTCCTAAACCGCCGATTCATTACGATCGCGTCTGGGCTCGACCCTTTCATGGTCCCACCGACCTTCTGCGTGCCCATCGTTCTAACGGTTGAATGGAGCTTTGCGACCGGCGAAAGGTCTGGAAACATCCAATAGCGCACTCTTTTAGTTTTTTCGGTCGCTGCCTCTAGTCCTTTGGTATGAGAGAATGATCTATATTCATTTGCGCGTCGCAACCCGCGGGATGATATCGTCGGAGCGTTTTGCCCTGATACTGGTCTGGTGTGCCCAGCGAGGTTTGTCATGCCAAACGGACTTGCCGATACAGCCCAACATGTAGATGTTGCCAATTCTGCATCCGCACCGGATAAGCCATTTTTATTGAGTATCGACCGTGCTGCCCTGCTCACCGCCGAGGAAGTAGTCGGACGCCTGGAATCAGATGCCAGTCTCGGTCTGGAGCCACAGGAGGCAGTGAAGCGCCTGGAGCGATTCGGACCGAACGAATTGGGCAAGAAAGCACAGATCAATCCCTTGCAGCTTTTCGTCAATCAATTCATCTCCACTGTCGTGGCACTTCTTCTGGTTGCGGCAGTTGTTTCATTTTTTAGCGGGGAGAACTTCCAAGCTATTGGAATCGGGCTGGCTGTGCTTATCAATGCTGTCGTCGGCTTCATTACTGAATATAAGGCTCAGGTATCTCTTGCCGCCCTCGAAAAGCTTTCCGGCCCGGTCGCGCGTGTGCGCAGAGGCGGTCGCGATTTCGAAATCCCTGTCGCCGATATCGTCCCAGGCGATCTGATTATCATCGAAGAGGGCTCGCGCGTTCCTGCCGATGTCAGGCTCGTCAATGCATCAGCACTCAGTTTCGATGAGTCGATGCTTTCAGGCGAATCGATCCCGGTATATAAGTCCAGCGATTTAGGTGATTCGACCGAGCAAATCACGGTCGCCTTTCAGGGCACGCTTGTTCTAAAAGGTAGAGCAAAAGGTGTCGTGGTTGCCACAGGAAGCAATACGAAGCTTGGACAACTCGGGCATTCACTGACAGAGATCAAAGCTAAAACAACTCCGTTGCAGGACGATCTGGAGACGCTGGGTCGGCAGCTCAGCCTTTTTACTGTTATTATCTGCGCGGCACTTTTTGGGCTGGGGCTTTTGCACGGCGAAAAGTTCTGGGATATGGTCCAGATTTCCATTGCTCTTGCCGTAGCGGCCATTCCTGAAGGATTGCCTGTTGTCGCTACTCTTGCCCTGGCATCCGGTACCAATCGCATGGTCAAGCTGGGAGCTTTAATAAGAAAGCTCAGCGCAGTCGAAACGCTTGGATGCACGGAGATCATCTGCACTGATAAGACAGGTACGCTCACCCAGAATCAAATGACGGTGACGGACATAGTGCTGGACGGACGGCATCTTTGCGTGTCCGGTCTCGGCTATACACCGGAAGGAGAATTCAGTGAGAATGACTGCGTAGTCGTCCAGGAAGAGCGCTCTTTTCTCAAGCCACTGCTTACCGCCGCAGTTCTTTGTAATGATGCCAAACTGGAAAAGCATGAGGACTCGCAGTGGCACATACACGGAGATCCGACCGAAGGCGCGCTTCTTACTCTGGGCATGAAAGCTGGGATTGACCAGAAATCCAGCAAGGAAGAGTTCCCTCGTCAGAAGGAATTTCCTTTCGAACTGAGCAGAAAGCGGATGACCACCATACACCAATCGCAAGGCGGAGATTTTCTCGCTTACACGAAAGGTGCTCCTGAAACCGTGCTTGCTCTATGCAAGAACTATTTGAGCGCAGATGGTGCAGCCGCGCTGGATGAAAGCCGCCGTGAGTGGTTCGCCGCGAAAAATCTAGAACTTGCTCAGAAAGGACTGAGGGTTCTGGGCGTGGCAGCTAGAGATCTTACCGGGCGAAAGGTTGCAGCCCATGCGGATGCAGAATCCGATATGACTTTTCTTGGTCTTATCGGCATGTCGGACCGCCCCAAAGAGGGTGTCCTGGAAGCTATCGAAGAATGCAAGCGGGCAGGCATCAAGGTGCTCATGCTGACCGGCGATCAGCCGGCTACTGCAGTTTCGATAGCACGCGATCTGAATATATTGAAAGACGGCAGTGGTGTCGCTGATGGTCAGGTTCTTTCCGGTCGAGACCTGGTCGGTCTTGATGCGGAGGCGATTGGCCAGCGCTTGACACATTGCTCGGTGCTGGCACGCGTCCAGCCTGAAGCGAAATTGTCTATAGTCAGAGCTTTGCAATCGGCAGGAAAAGTCGTCGCCATGACAGGCGACGGCATCAATGACGCGCCTGCTCTGCAACAGTCCGATATCGGCGTTGCTATGGGACAATCCGGCACGTCTCTGGCGCGGGAAGCTGCCGATATGGTAATCACCGACGACAATTTCCCCACCATCGTTCATGCTATCGAGCAGGGACGCGTCATATACACCAATATATCTTGCGCAGTCGCATATCTACTCACTGCCAGCCTCGCGTCTGTGGTCACTGTGGCTGCTGCTGTTGTTTTTGATACCGGGCTTCCTCTTTCGCCATTGCAGTTGCTCTGGTTGAACTTGATCATGCATATATTCCCTGGACTGGGCCTCGTTTTGC
>CAZBOX010000021.1:0-3834 GCA_964493595.1 uncultured Candidatus Obscuribacterales bacterium
TCAAATATCATATTGTGCCGAAGAAGGTCAATTCAGCCAACATCAAGTTTGACTCGCTGCGTACACTGTCCGGCGAGTATTTGATGACTAATGTAACCAGTACAAGGGCAATTTCCGTGGCTGGTGCGGTAGTAGTTAAGTAGGACATGGCTTGCCGCAACGGCGTTATACACTCTATCGATTCAGTGCTGTTTCCATTGACTGGAATGGAGACAGTGGCCATGAATAAAGGCGAAAGGAGAACCGCAGAATGATTCCAGAGCGCAGAAAAGCCTGGCTCAAAGACAAACTGCACGGCTTATTCGTAAAAAAATTTCCCAACCTCATGCGCCTCGTTGATCTGGCGAAAAAACCTTTCAGAGATCAGATCGACCACATGATGGACGAAAATTTCCACCAGAAAGTCGCTGATTGGAAAAGACGAGCCTACCCATTCGTGCTGGCGTTCATAGCGGGGTGCCTCGCTCCGGATGAAAGAAGGCGCAACAACCAACGCACTGCGAAAACCACCTGAACCGTTATTATGTTGTTACTAGCGCGTGCTAAATCTGGAGACAATTCAGACGAGGTGGCGCAAGTGACGGATTCAACCGCATACGAAAATTTTGTTCCGCCGCCCAGCGGTCGCGAGCAAGCGCAGGAAGCTCGGACCACATTGGCAAACGCCTTTGCAGAGACTTCGCTGCAAGAAGTGAGACAGAGCCGACCTGAGCCAGCTCGTTTGGACCTAGCTTTCGGGGATCTCTTCAGCGATCCCGAATCATTGTTTATTCGCGCATCGAGCCCGGCAGAACGCTCTATCAAAACAGCTACGCGCGGGCAGGAAAGAGATGTTCCTGAAGGAAAGCAAATTCATGTAAGGGCGGGCGAAAGCATTCAACGTGCCATTGACTCAGCCCCAGCCGGCGCGGTGATCAATGTTGCGGAAGGCGTCTACAGAGAAAAGCTGGACATAAAGAGAGATGGCATTACCTTAAGGGGTAATGGGAAGGCTGTGATCGACCTGGCGGACAAGCCGGTAAATGGAGCTGTCATCAATATTTCCGGACGCAAAAATGTGACGATTGACGGATTCGAAATCAAAAATGTCAACGGCGGAAACGTGCCGACTGGAATACGTGTTGATGGAGCGAGCAGCAATATCAAAATAATCAACAACAATATTCATGACATTAAGAGCAACAAGAACGCTCACGGGATAGGTGTCTTCGGCACCAGCGCCGAGCCTTTGAAAGATGTCCTCATCAAAGACAATCGCGTTCACAATTTGAAGCTTGGCCAGAGCGAGTCCGTCGTCATCAACGGCAATGTCGACGGCTTCAGAATAATCGGCAACACGATTCGCGACAACGACAACATCGGAATCGACATCATTGGAGGCGAAGGCGTCGGCAAAAAGGGACTGGATCAAGCGCGCAGGGGGCTTATAGCCGGCAATGTCATCAGCAATATCGACTCACGCCCCAATCCGACTTACAAACGAATGTCTGCGGCAGGAATCTACGTAGATGGTGGAAGCGATGTCACCATCAAGGATAACGTCGTAAAGAACTCGAATTACGGCATCGAGCTTGCTTCTGAAAGACACAAATGGAATACCAGTAACATCAGGGTGCACGACAACAGAATAGAAGGCAGCCACCTGGCAGCAATAAGCCTGGGCGGAGGTGAAGCCAGAAACGGAGGTGTTGTCGACTCGCGCGTAGAGAACAACACTCTGATTGGCAATAAGCGCGGCATCTGGAAGCAGCACGGCGTGCGCAATGTCCATATCGGCGACAACCCGACCAGGTAGAATCTCGAAAAGTCAAGGGCAAGCCATCCGGCTCATCCGGGCGCCGTTTCTGTGCCACCTGTCACCGCCCTTTCATGACTGTCTAATTGCTAATATATTATGTAGCCTCAAACGGTTAAAAGTCCCACCTGCGGGCGCTTTCAGCTGTTTTCTCCAGAGCGCGTTGTTATAGTGAAGTTGTATTAGTTTTGGAGTATCCAAATGAAACGTTGCCTGAGCATTCTTAGCGCCCTCTGCGTCATTTCTACCGGTTTGATGGTTGCAGGTTGCTCTTCGGGCTCCAGGTCCGAGCACTATGTGTCCAGCCAGCCGGAAATTGAAGTCACATCCAGCAAAATCAATCTGGACGAAGTGCAAAAAGCTTTCTTCGAGGCAAAAGGCGACGATTTCAAGTCTCGCATGGCAGCTTTTGAAAAACGTGTCAACGAGATTTACGAGGGCAAAGACGTTGTTTCCATCGATGCGACCCGGGAGAACAATCGCCTTGTTGTAACCGGTTACATCGACAACAAGAAAGAACAAGGCTATCAAGCTGGTGACGAGAAACTCTTCTCCATCGAACAAACCGGAGAAATAGCCAACAACGACATGCCCTACCGAGTCAACGACTACGATGGCCGTGTGCACTATGTCGGTCACCGCAGCATCTTCGACAGTCCCTTCGTGCAAATGCTTGTGCTCTCACACATGATGAATTCCTGGGGTGGACGTTATTACACACCCTACGACCGCATGGGACCTCTGAGCAGCCACAGGACAGCATGGCGCACATCGCCTGCTTACGAAACACAGAAGACTGCCAATCAGGGCTTTTTCTCGCGGTTCAAAACGAAATCGAACGGCAGTGGCTTGACCAGCAAAACAGGCTTCGGCTCCAGCACTTTCTCATCAGGCTCTACCGAAAGAAAGCGCAGCTGGTTCGGCGGCAGCTCATCCTCTTCCTCGACATTCGGAAGTTCTTCATCTAGTTCGAGTTCCGGCTTCAGCTGGGGCGGCAGACGATCCAGCGGCTTCAAAATGCGCGGATTCGGCGGACGGAGACGCTAATCATGCAATATCAGCTCAGGCTCTCTGACGCAGGAGAAAATCATTCCTGCGTCTTGACGCTGGATGAGAAAACAGCAGGGCAAAATGCAATTGATGTCGTCTTCGATGTAATCGGCTCTGAAAATATCGAGGCTCTTGTCGAATCGGGAATTCTTCCTGCAGGACAAGTTGAGGAGCTCAAGTCTCTGCAGCAGTATATTTTCGATCACGACGATCAAGGAGCCTTTATAAAAGAATCTGCCGTTTTTAAGGCAAGTGGGAAAGATATCAACCCGGATGCACCGCTGAAAAACGCGTGCACAATGTCTGAAAGAGATGGTATGAAATACTATCGTCTTGACCTCGTTGTCACTGACACTTCCCTGCCTGCGCAGTCAAAACCTTTATCGGGAGCGGCTGGTGGCGGCACAGCAGAACCGACAAACTTGATGGAAGATCTCGCACGCGCGATGTTTCTCCACCAAATCGGCATCGGATTTGCTATCGATGTCACCAAAGACAATGCCGACATTGACGACTTGATTGCTTGGGCGGAGAAAGAGCAATACATTGAAATCGACGTCAAGAAAGCAGCCTACAAGCTGACAGAACGCGGCAAACGTGTCCATGATTCATACATTGAAGAAGCACAAAATTTGATCAAACGCTTTGACATTTATTGCGACGTTGATGTTGATCGAACCGGAACCGCTCATTTTGATACAGGTGCCGGAAGAGATCTGAGAATCGCAGCCTTCGAGATGGAGGGCGTTGATCCTTTCAGGGCACGGTTTTTGCTTGGACTAAATGACGGCGAGTGGGACAAACTTTCAAATTGGCCGGAGCTGGTGCGCGACGAATCTTTTTACTCGGAGATCTTTGCTCCCGTGGAACGTGCAGCAAGCATCGAAGAAATTGGAGAAGATCGACTCGCCGCCATCATCGACCAAGGCAAAGCAAAACTTAGACAGTAAGAGAGTTTAGAAGTACCATGAGAAAAAGAAAGTTTGAAA
>CAZBOX010000021.1:3934-39135 GCA_964493595.1 uncultured Candidatus Obscuribacterales bacterium
ACGCTGGTACCCACACCAGATGAAACAAAATAATGTTTCTCTCCTTCGACAATCAATCCCCGAGCGAACTTACTGCCAAGATCCGTAGGTACAATCGGTGCGCCGATTATTGGAAGTGAAACTTGACCGCCATGTGTATGCCCGGCGAGAGACAAACTAATAGACTCAGGTACAGCACGCAATAAGTCCGGTTCGTGCATCAACATGAGGCTGGGTGAACCAACCGGGATACTCTTTACAGAAAGAGGAATACTTGGAGTTCTCGTCCATTGATCGGCAAGCCCAGCGATCCACAGTGACACATCATTGATTTTGAGCTGAACGGACTCATTTTCTAGAACATGTATATTAGCTCTTCGGAGTTGATTGCGAACTTCCTCACCGTTGTACCACCAGTCATGGTTTCCGAGCACTGCATAGACTCCATACTTAGCCTTGAGCGCTGAAAGTTCATGAGCAAACGCTTCCGGTTTAAGGGCTGAACGTCGACCGTGACTAGCGACAAAATCTCCAAGCATCAATATCAAATCCGGCTCTTGCGCGTTGGTTGTAGCAATCACGCGGCGAAGTTTTGAGACAGGAACGCTCAAACATCCAACATGCAAATCAGCAAGAACGGCAACTTTCAAATGGTTAAGCGCCGGAGACCAGTGAGGCAAACTAATTGACTGCCTTTGTACAACCAGTTGTCCCGGCTCAATGAAAATGGCGTACGTGAGCAGAAGCGCGCCCAAGAAGACGAGCACTGAGTAGCTAATGAACTGCTTGCTGGTGGGTTTCGATATTCGCAATCTCATCCGTTTTACTAATCAACCTTGTTCCGGCAAAGTTTCGGGATGGTAGCGTATTTGGTGCCAATATTCTTTGAGAAACTTCGCATAACTCGGGCGACAAATATACAGCTTTCTGATCTCTGTATTCTTCTGCAATATCCTGTGCAACTCTTCGAGTCCATAATGCGGAACAACAGGAAACAGATGATGTTCGGCGTGATATTTGAAATCGAAAGGCGCCAGATACCACCTGGCAATCGGACCGACATTGAGCACTGTCACGAGGCGACCTTCCATCGGGCCGTGCTGGTCATCCTTCAAACGAGCATGGTCTACAAAGCCGCGAAGAAAACCAAGAAATGTGCCGGTTGTGAAAATAGGCAAAAGCCAGAGCGCAAAATAGAGCCAGAACTGTCCTGACGCCAGCCAGAGAGCGCCCCAAATAGCCAGCTGTACAGGCACGAGGTTTAGTATCTCAGGGTGCCCTGTGCGCTGTAAAACAACAAGTTCGGCGTCTTTCTTATCGCGTTTCAGCGGACGCAATAAACCATTTTTGATGATACTGGTCCAGAGCTGACCACCAAAAACCAGACGTGCAAAGTGGACAACGAACTCCTTTGCGGTCGACTTGTTGTCCTCCAGATGGAAATTTCGGTCCGGGTCATCCGGATGACCAAGCAACTTATGATGAGCCATGTGTACTGCTCGAGACGATCCAAAAATCGAGCCTACAGGATAGGCGCAAAACCATGCCGCAATCAGGTCATTCCATTTCTTGTCCGGCAGAAAGGCAGCATGCTGCGCGTCATGAGCCAGAGCAAGAAGAGCGCCCATGCGAGAAGTGACGAATGCAAAAGCCAGAATAAAGGTCCATATATTCGGCATCAGAATATAAGGTGCAATACCGAGAAGCATCATTCCCCAACACCAGACAATCAGGTCCAGAAGTGCTCGCGCGGTGCGCGGCTTGGCCTGCTTCAGGAAATCAGCAAGCTCTTTATCGTCTATTTGAGCAATCTCAACCGGATACAAAAGAACCCACCTGCTTCACCACATACGCGTGATGGTCACTGGCCTCATTCTGGCAGCCTTTTAGTAATTAGGAAAGCCCGCAGATCCAATCTAGACAGCAAATCGGAAATTGATGCAGTCGCCGTCAGCTACAGGATACTCTTTGCCTTCCAGCCGAACTTGTCCTTTGTCCTTGGCGTTATTCCAAGTTCCCAGAGTCTTAATGGACTCGAAGGGAGCAACCTCGGCGCGAATGAAACCGCGCGCTATATCCGAGTGAATCTTGCGAGCCGCTTCCTGGGCCGGAGTACCTCTTGTGATTGTCCAGGCTTTCACTTCGTCTTCTCCGACAGTGAAGAAAGCAATCAGCTTCAAAAGCGCATACGAAGCTTTGATCAGCTTCTCGCGCCCGGATTCTTCAATGCCCAGAGCAGTCATGAATTCAGCACGATCCGCTTCATCCAGCTGAGCGATCTCCATTTCAGTCTTTGCACAAAATGCCAGCACAGGAATCCCTTTGCTGTCAGCAAAAGACTGCAGCTTGGCCAGCTTCTCGACCTTCTCTTTGCCGATGTCTGATTCATCTATATTCGCCACGATTAGCATTGGCTTCTGCGACAGGAAAGTGTATCCGCGAATCAGCTTCTGTTCTTCGTCAGACAGCTCGACTGTGCGCAATGGCTTCTCCGAGGTCAACTGTTCCTTAAACCTGCTGAGCAATTCCTTCTCCTGCTCCAGGGTCTGTTTTTCAGGACCTTTCTTGCGTCCGATTTCAGCATCGATTTTCTCGAGTCGCTTTTCGACAACACCAAGGTCGGCAATGATCAGTTCTAACTCAAACAGCTCCGCATCACGGCAGGGATCGATGCTGCCTTCCGGGTGCGGAACCGATGGGTTTTCGAAAGCGCGCACGACGTGAACCAGTGCGTCCACCTGGCGCAAGTTCTGCATCATGGCGGGATTGAAGCCACCTTCTTTGGCTTGACCAGCCTGAACACCGGCCACATCTACCAGCTCGACCGTGGCAAAAGTAGTCTTCTTCGGCTTGTATAGCTCAGACAACCAGCTCTGACGCTCGTCCGGAACAGGTACGACCGCGATATTTGCTTCGCTGCCGGAAAAGCCGCCGACCTGGGCAGAGCCGCCGCTGACCGCATTGAAAACACTTGTTTTGCCCGTGACCGAAAGCCCTACAATCCCTACCTGCATTGTGAATCCTCTGAATTCGTTTCTTGGACGCTCAAAACCGCAAACCGCCCTTTAGTCCAGCGAATTTGCGTTTTACCTATCTTTTCCCACACGCTCACGCATGTAGTCCGAAAAATGGCGGAGAGGGTGGGATTCGAACCCACGTGGCTATTCGCCCATCCGCTTTCGAGACGGCGCCGTTATGACCGCTTCGGTACCTCTCCTCAAATGCGTATTCGCAAGTTTTGTATTCTAGCAAGAATAGAGCCAGTCCTGCATGCGTAAGAAGAAGTGCAACGCATGAGATGGGCTTCAGAAGTCAGGCACGCGGAAAAGAGAAGAGGGTGACCGAAGCCACCCTCTCAATCAATTCAAATGCCGCCAGGCGCCAGCCTGAGACCTATTGTTGGGCTGCGTTTGCATCCCGACGTGAGGCGATTTGCGTGCTGTTTTCAGCAGTCTTGGTCAAAGTAGCCATGACTTGAGGCATGTCAGTGCGGAATTGACGCCTGATCAAGCCCTGGGGAATGAACAAGCCGCCATTGACATAGCTTCCGTAGGTGACCATAGTGTGGCGCCCCCCATCAACAGGCTCGAGCTTCCACCAGCCATCTACTTCTTTGAAGCTGCCACTGACACGCTTCCATTCGAGACTCTTTTTATCGGTCTCTTTCAATTCGATTATGTATTCATAGGTGCAAAGAGCGCCCGTGGGAGCAACGATATGCTTCATGAGCTTGGTGCAACCATGATCTTCAATGACCTGGCACTTTTTCATCATGGGAAAAGTGCGATGGGCATTATTGTAGTCAGTGAGTATGTGCCAGACTTCATCGGGCTTTGCCTTGATCAAGGCGTGGCTCACGCAAAATGTTTTTCCGTTATGAACTTCTTCGATAACCGCATGCGGACCTTCGGCTTTTTGGCGAGCTTCACAAGGTTGTGCCACCACAACCGGTTGCAAAGCGACAAACGCCATCAGGGCGAGAGCTGCTAGCTCGCTCGTTTTGGTCTTCGTTCCACGCAATGGATGCCGCCTTCTATTAATTAGGGATCTTGGAAATGCGAAACAGGATGGTGTCGAATACAATACTGAAATCGTGTTAATTGTCAAACGAAATCATGCAACAACGTTAGCACAGCCGCTCAGACTGGAACCAAAAGCCTTCTTAGAATCTGGAATTAAGGATCAAAATAAGGGGATGTTGCCAAGGTCTTGAAAAGATGACAGCGACCGCTTCACAACCTGTTGACTACCCTCCAAAAGCGGGCATAAAAATTAGAGTAAGAAATTTCTTTACCTTCGAAATTGCGCTCCCCACAGGTAAAGAATGGTTGCAAAGCAATAGTAAAAGTATTCCTAAAGCATACAAAATCGAATGCACAAGCACGCGATAGTCGTCTACAACCCAATCGCCGGCACAGCCGTCGGGCCCGATCTATGGCTGGGAGCAATTGTGCATCGTCTTTGCGAAGAAGCCGATTACGCCGTTACAGTTATGCCGACAAGACCGGGCATGGACTTGCAGGAAATATTCCAACATGTACCCCATCCCGATCTTGTTGTCGCTGCGGGGGGCGATGGAACAGTACGCTTCGCACTAGGGGCGGTGGCACGTTATCGGCCGCGCATTCCCGTGGGAATTCTTCCTTTGGGCACAGGCAACCAGCTGGCGCGCAATCTTGGTATTTACGAAGAAAATATTCTCGGTGATCCACTTGATGAAGCCATTCAAGTTCTTTTGACGGGCAAACCGACATCCATAGATTTAGGCGTAATGAACGGAGAATATTTTTGCGTTGCAGCGGGCGCCGGACCACTTTCAGACGCGGTCATCACCACCGACCACCAAGAAAAGGTCAATTGGAAAATGCTGGCTTATGCCAGCTCCATGATTCAAACGCTGGCCTTGCCACCCGTCAATTTCAGGCTGACCACAGTTGGTGAATCGTTTATTGTGAGAGCGGCGGGAGTTTTTATCACTAATATTTCCGACCTTGGCGTAGGAAAACTGTCAGACACAGCCGAACTCAACGATGGATTACTTGATCTCTGCGTGCTCAATCCGACCGAATTTCAGGATTTTGTAGACCTAGGATTTCGTTTTGCCGGCGGCTTCGTGGGCGGTAAAGCGCCATACTACATCCGCAAGGTCTCTTCGCTTCTTGTGGAAGTAATACCAAGACCGGCCAAGAAAACGCGGCTACAAACAATCGGATCGACCATCAAGAATTTCATACTGGGCGAACAAGAACCGCCACCGGAGCCACAGAAAGAGGTCATTGCCATGATCGATGGCGACGCTTTCGGAACTACCCCCATGCAAATAGAAGTAGTACCGCATGCGGTATCAATACTAGCACCGGAACGAAAACTCTAATACTGCTGGATGACCATCCGCTGCAGCAGAAAGGACATAAAAACAACCAGAATGACAACAACAACTGCTGGTGCCCATGCGGCTTTCCAGGCATTAAACTTGCCATTGACCTTGAGAATGCCGTGACAGAATTTGCCACAAAAAGCAGTCAACACAAAGAATATGATTTGGAATATCACAAGCCGGAAACCGCCGCTGATAAGCATTTCCGTCAGCGGTTCGGCGGAATTGACGAATTCCCTGACGTGAGGGGTAATTGCCAGAGCCAGTCCGATTCCAAGCACAAAGTACAGAATCGTGAAGACAAGTGCATAGACGAATGAAAAAACCGCCCGCGCAGGCAAGCCACCCCCGTGCAGAACTACATTTCCGCCACTAAGGAGCGGTGTCAGATATCTGTAGACCAATGCAATTGTCAGCAAACAGGAGGCAAAAGGAAAGACTGTAAGTTCTGGCATTGTTTCCCACAAAAATCGAGAACAAAATTATCGCACCATCTCCGCGTTGGCGTGAACATACGCCAGCTCGTCATCGCGAGTTTTAATTTTCCCATCCAGTCGCGCGTCGAGCAGGGATTCCAGAACACGCCCGAGCAAAGGCCCCTGCGCGAATCCAAGCTTGAGGAGGTCGGAGCCAGTAAGCTCGATGGCCGTATTTCCCAGTTGTTCCAGATACAGTTTGATCATTCGCCTGGTCAAAGAACCGGGACGGGCAAGGCATGCCGCTATAGCCAGGGACTCTTTGGCTTGACCGTGGAACAGTCGATATATCTGACTGCGCTTTGGTTCTTCTTCCGGTTCGCCAATCTGTTCTGGCAATCGTAAACCGCACAAGATCTTCTGCTTATGATCGACCTGCAGTTGCAAACGCTCAAGACAAGCTTCCAATCTGTCTTTGGGCAACCCGGCAATAAGCAGCCCCAAATGCACCAACCAATTTTCTTCCACAGGGTAATGCTCCAGAAGACGCTCGGCCCTTCGTAAAAGACTGCGAACAGGCAAACCGTATTCCAGCTCGGCATCGAGATAACGCAGCTTTCCACCAAGGTCTCCCAGAAGGTCGAGCGCACTGACGCGATGAGGAGATGCAAGAATTAGTTTCAACTCGGTCCTGATACGAGCCCCGCCCAGGTCATCGAAAATGCCCATGGCAATAGCCCGCCTAGCTTGCTCCTTGCTTTTGGGTTCCAGCTGAAATCCCAAGCGCGCGGCAAATCGTGCCGCCCTGATAATTCTTGTTGGATCTTCTATAAAACTGAACGGATGGAGAATGCGTATCACGCGATCTCTTATGTCCTGCATGCCGCCGAAATAATCGACCAGAGCGCCAAATCGGCCAGGATTCAGGCAAACAGCAAGCGCATTGATGGTAAAGTCGCGCCGCAGCAGGTCCTGCTCCAATCGGGATGGCTCTACAGTCGGCAAAGCAGCCGGATATTCATAAAACTCCGTACGCGCCGTGGAAAGATCTACTTCTCGCTTTTCCTCACAGTAAAATTCCAGGGTAGCCGTTTGAAATCTCTCATGACGAGCGACGACCTTGAGCCGCCCTGGATAAGCCTTTTGAATTTCGTCACCGAGCTCGATTGCCGAACCTTCGATAACGAAATCAAGATCGAAATTCTCCTTCTCCAAAAGAAGATCGCGCACACAACCACCAACCAGATATCCGGTCATGCCATGGCGAGCAGCTGTTTCACCAATCAACTCGCACAACCAGAGGGTGGAAGGACTAGTCGTTTTCAACTTATTGCCGAGATCTGCAGAGGCACTCGCTCGCTTAGAAGCGCTCGAAGACCAGTCTGAATCATCCGCTGTAAATGCGCCCGGTCGTGCACCAGGCTTGGGTCCATAAAGTATTCTCAAGACATCGTTGCGCGAAACCAGCCCCACAAGCTTATCTTCATCGTCCAGGACTGGCAAACGCCCGATATCTTCCTTGACCAACATTTCCTGGATTTTGCTGAGCGGCGTGCGTGGCTTTATGCTTATGACAGGACGGCTCATAAAACCATTTACCGGCGCATGTCCGAGCCTGTGGTGCGAAGCTTGATCGATATCTCGGCGAGAAACAACGCCGACCACCGAGCCTGCATCCGTGACGATCAAACCGTCCTGCCCGTAGCGGATCATTATACGGTTGGCTTCGTCCATAGAAACCGTTGGCGGAACAGTCCTGACCGGCGACGTCATTATTTCCGACGCTGTTTTCTCTGGGCTTACGTTCGATTCCAAACAAGCAAGGATACGCGAGGCGACACCCTCAAGGTCTTCAGTTTTAATCACTGCAGAACCGGCTCCATGGTGCCCATCGCCGCCGAAAAGTTTTACTACCGGACGAACGTCGACCGAAGCTGTGTCGCTCCTAGCCACCAGGTGGATACGATCGCGCATATAAACAGCAGTAAACGCTGCTCCGGCCGACTCGATTTCCATGAGCTTGCGCGTCAATCCCGCCAATTCCGGCAAAAAATCGTCGAGACGCGCAGTAGCCACGACAATGCGAACCCCTTCCAACGTGATTGTTTTGCAGGTTTTCACCATCTCTTGCAGCAATTGAGAATGCTCGTCACCCAGCTTCGGATGAATGTATTCACTGACATGATGGAGATCCGCTCCGCTTTTGAGCAAATATGCGACAGCCAGACAATCGCGCTCTGTCGTTCCCTTATAGGTCAGACAACCGGTGTCTTCGTAGATTCCCAGCGCCATCACCGTGGCTTCGAAAGCGGTCAATTTTATGCGCTGCTTCTTTATCAACTCGACGAGCAAGGTTGTGGCGGCTCCAACCGGTTCGATTATGGAACCAGGCTCCGCACCCTCTAAAAGCCCATTGGCGTCAATCCCGTGGTGGTCATAAACAAAATATGGGACCTTCTTGGGTCCCGAAACAAGCAGTTCACGACAACCGGCATCGAGCCGCTCGGCATTTTGGCAATCGACCACATACATCCGCGTTATCTTCGCGCAATCAACGTATTTCATCTGCACAATCGGCAAACTGCTGCGATAAAGCGCCAGAAAGTTGCGGACATTGCCGAACAGTGGAGTGCCGAGGACCATCCTGGCGGCGGGAAACAACTTGGTCACAGCCAGCTGTGAACCAAGTGAATCGAAGTCCATATTGTTGTGAGTTACAACTACTTCCATTCGCCGACCTGTTGGGACCCTCTTTCTATTCGACTTGCCGGACTGCCATCCCATTATCGCTTAACACCAGAGCGATAATTGTATTTTCCGGGCAAAGCATAACTGATGAGCGACATTCAGATTTTGAGCATAATTTATGGCGCAGCCGGGGTTTTAGGCACCGCGTACCTCTGCCTGGCGATGGCTTCGGGAATGTTGTCCCACAAACATCACGGGCACAACAGCCACCAGAGCAGTCACGGGGGGCATTCTCACGCCAACCCCGCGGTGGACACCGGCAGCGCAGGCGCTCGGCGCGTTCTCGGCAAAATCGAACATTCCGCTCATATGCACCTTCCCCATCTGCACACTCATAGAATCTGGCCGGTAGTGGTCGATTATTTCAATCCTACGTCTGTCGCGATAATGCTCTCGCTCGGCGGGATGGTCGGCTTTCTATGCTTGCAAATAACCAGTTTTCCAAAACTCCTCTCTCTGCCTTGCGCGATCCTTGTCGGGCTGGTCGCAAGAAAGCTCTTCTTTCACTTCCTGGAAAAGTTCAGCGAAGTAGCGACCGTGACCACGGCAGTAAGCGTAGAAGCGGCAATCGGCGGCGAAGCAACAGTTTGCTTGCCGATCATGAACGGTCGAACCGGCGAGGTTTTCTACGAAATTGGAGGCAAAAGATTAAACGCATCGGCGCGTGCGTGCGATCAAAATGCCAGCTTCTCGCGCGGCGATAAGGTCTGGGTGACAGATATAAAGGAAGGCGTTTTTATCGTGATGGACCTCGCGGACACCCAGAATAGCGGTGACAGATAAAAGAGACATCGCCGCGAAACAGCTGAAAAGCGAAGATAAATCAGGACCATATCTGTAAATGCTTATCAAAACAGGCATTCCAGAGTTGGCGATGGACAAACAAGCGATTCGCCTACACCAAAATTCCACTTCTCTTAATGCTTTTACGGTTTACCGTTGGCGCTTAGCGGGAATTTCGGTATTAGGAATCACGTAATCGTTCAGAACCTCAGCTCCCAAGAATGCGAGTTTGCCAGTGGAATCGCTAGGAACATTCGGAACACTTTATGTCGTAAGTGCCGTGCTGGGCTTTGGATACATGATCTTCAGCATGGTTTCCGGTCATATCGGTCACGATGCCGGTGGTGAGCATGGAGACCACGGCGCGCTCTGTGGTCATGACACAGGAGCGCATCAGGTTCTGGGTCACAGCCATGGACTGCACGACACGGGGGCGCATGGTCATGCCGGTCACGACGCGGCAGCGCACGGGCACGGCAGCGAAGACCCCGCCACGCAATTGAAAGAAATTTCCAAAGTGACAAACCTCGACCAGGGGCGCAGTCAAACGCCGGTCTTGTTGAGAGTAATGTCCTGGGTCAGCCCTGCCTCGATGGCGATTTTTCTCGCCTTTTTCGGAATTACCGGAATGGCGATTTTCAAACTGGGAGCACTGAGTTTGGTGCCGGCTATTGCGGTAGGCTTGCTGATGCGCAATGTGACGATGTTCTTGTTGCGCTGGTTCGTCCGGCAGTCTCACGTATCGACGACCTCGCGAGTGGAAGAATGCATCGGGCACGCAGCAGAAGTATGCGTATCCATTCAACCGGGAAGAACCGGCGAAATCACTTACGTGCTGGGTTCCAAGCGATACAACATGCCAGCCAAATCGAATGCCGACCAGAGCGAATACAAAAGGGGCTCGAAGGTGCTTATCTCAGATGTTCGAGACGGAATCGTTTTTGTGGACCCCTGGCAGGAGCTTACGATTTGATTAAGGGGTTTGACAGATTCAGGGGCGCCGCGTCTCGAGCAAAGATAAAATTTTGCTTTCGCGGCGCCACCACATGCGGCATCACTATTTCAGGTTTTCTTTAGTTACAAACGTCGTAACAGGGGCAATAATCCAGTATGGCCGCTAATAAAAAATAAGCGGCAAAGCAAGGAGAATAACTAATGGGTATGGAGATTGGTGTAGCCGGGATAGTAGGCGCGATAGTGATCGGCCTCGGCTTTTTTGTCTGGATGGTCTCCAGTTTCTATCAAAAGTGCGGCCCTAACCAGGCAATGATCATTTCAGGTATGTTGTCCAATGAGGACGATCGCAAGTTCAAGATCGTCGTGGGCGGCGGTACCACCGTATTCCCCGTAATTCAACAACGTTCGTTCTTAAGCCTCGAAGTAATGACGATTGAGATCAAGTCGCTGGCACCTATCATCACAAAAAATGGTGTGCCGGTGTTCGTCGACGGCGTCGCCCAGGTAAAAGTAAAAGGCGACCCGGCATCGATCGCTACTGCTGCAGAACAATTCCTCGACAAAGACGACACGGAAATCTCGCAAATCGCTCACGAAACACTGGTGGGACATTTGCGAGCCATCTTGGGCACCATGGAAGTTGAAGAGTTGATTCAGAGCTTCGACTCATTCGCTCAAAAAGTACAAGAAGTGTCTCTGGCTGACTTGGCAAAAATGGGTCTTACTGTTGTTTCTTTCACCCTAAAAGAGTTGAGAGACAACGTCGGATACCTGGAAGCCCTCGGTCGCAAACGTACAGCTGAAGCCAAACGCGAAGCCGATATCGGTGTAGCCAACGCCAGCAAAGAAACGACGATCGCTCAGGCTGCCGCATCGAGAGACTCGACTATCGCTCAAGCACAAGCGGCTGAAGAAGGTGCCAAAGCGAAATTGATCGCCGACACGAAAGTTGCCGAAGCCTCCAAGAACTTCCAGCTTGCACAAGCGCGATATCAACAAGAAATTGCGACAACCAAAGCGCAATCGGACATGCAGTACGAGATTGTCAAAGCACAGACACAACAAAAACTGATCGAAGAAACTCAGAAGATCAAGATTGTAGAAGCGCAAAAAGAAGTCGAATTGCAACAGGTGGAAGTGCAAAAGCGCCAGATTTCGTTGGAAACCGAGATTACAAAACCAGCAGAAGCCGAGCAAACACGCGTACGCCTGTTAGCGCAAGCAGAGTTGGAAAAGCGCAAAATGCTCGCAGAAGCAGACGCCGCAGCTGCGAAACTGGCAGCCGCCGGTCAAGCCGAAGCAATACGCTTGAAAGCCCTCGCCGACGCCGAAGCCACGAAAGCTATGGGTCTTGCCCAGGCTGAAGCGGAAAGGTCGCAAGGTTTGGCAGCAGCCACAGTTATAGCCGCCAAGGGTCAAGCCGAAGCTGAAGCAATGCTCAAGAAAGCTGAAGCCTTTAAGCAATACAATGACGCTGCCTTGTCCAGCATGATGATCGAAAGGCTGCCCGAAATCGTAGCCGCCGCATCGTCACCGCTATCCAAGATCGGCAACATGACAGTTGTATCGACCGGTGGAGATTCGACAGGCGCAAGCAAAATCAGCTCCGACATCCTCAATATGGCCGCTCAGAGCGTGCACCTTGTGAAGGGACTGACCGGACTGGATCTCACAGAAGCGCTCAAGCGCGACAGAAAGGTGATGCTGGAGGATGGCTCAAAACCCAAAGTCAATAACTAGGGTTGTCATAACTGGCGCAAGCGGAGTCGGCAAAACCACGCTAGTGGAGAAGCTGGCTCCCTTGCTTTCTGTACCTGTAATTCCGGAACTGGCCCGGCAAATGTGCCTGGACATGGGCTACGACAAAATAGGAAGCATTCCCGACCAGGAAGGATTCAAGAAGCAAGTTCTGGCTCGTCAGATTGGAGAAGAAAATCGCCTCGGCAATTTCGTCTCGGATCGCTCAGCAATCGATTGCTGGGCGCTTTGGCAAAGATGGAATCAAAACACGGCAATGACCTATGACACCGAGGAGGTGTACAACAAGGCGCGCGGACAGGCGGAAACCTACACACATGTTATCTACGTGCCGCCAATGTTCCCTCCAGTCGACGACGGTTTTCGCTGGACCGAGCCGGATTACCAGAAGCAGATGGACCGCATCATCCGCATGACTCTTTACGATTGGAATTTATGGGATAGAACGCTGACCATTAGCGCCAAGGAAAACGACGCACGCATCAAGGAAATTCTGGCGTGGATGGAAATATGAACTCATCAGGCCGGAGCGCCGGCTTGGGCCGGAGCGCCGGCTTGGGCCGGAGCGCCGGCTTCCAGCCGGCATTGAATTTCTCTGCCCTCCAACCGACAAGAATGGTCGCCATTTTTGTAATTTGCTTTGCGCTGCTGCTCACAAGTGATGCACCTTCTTTAGCGGAAACGAAATCTGCAAGCCCTTCTCTCGTCTCCCTTGCACCATCCAACACAGAACTTCTACTGGACGTCGGCGCCCGCGAACTACTGGGCGGAGTCTGCACCAATTGTCCGCAAGTTCTTCCCAATGCCGACGAGAAATTGAAAAACATTCCGATTGTCGGCACATTTGTAACGGCAAATCTGGAACGCCTCACCAGAATCAAGCCACAGTCAGTGCTTCTGGTCAGTGGGCAAGAAGCGATTGCACATATGCTGAACATGCGCGGCTTCAATGTCGTTGTCCTCAAGAACGACAAATTAAGCGACATCCCGGAGAATCTGCGCAGAATCGGCAAACTGTGCAGGAAGGAGGAGAGAGCCGATGCTCTGTCCCGCCGATTCAACCTAGCAAAAAAAGAGCTTAATGCCATCATCAGCGGTGCCACCTCCAAACCAAAGGTCTTCTACTGCACCTGGGCACAGCCGCTGCTCACCATCGGTAAAAACAGCTTCCTCAACGACGTCATCACCACATGCGGTGGCACCAACATAGCCGCGCAGATGTCCCAGCCCTATCCACATTTTTCAGCAGAGCGCTTGATTGTCGCCGATCCCGACATCGTCATCTTGCCCTATGACGCCCGCGAGCAAGGACTAGCCAAACGTTTCCCATGGAACAAATTGCGGGCAATCAAAAACAAAAAGCTTTTCTACTCTCCGCCGCCCAGAGAGGACATGCTCTCTCGCCCGGCAATGGGGGTTCTGGACGGTCTATATTGGATGTCCTTAAAGCTTCACCCCGAACTGGAAGAACCACTAGGCAAGTGGCATGCCCGATTTATGGAAAAGACGCTAAGGAAAAGTCCCGCTAGTTCCAAAGGATGATGCATCACGGGATTTTATGAACTTAGAATCTCATTAGAAATTGTTTCGTTACGCTTGGATCTTATTCAGGCTTTCACCTTACCTCTACAGATATAATCTGCGGCATGAAATATCAGGTATCCCCAGCTTTTTCAGGACAACGACCCGAATGAGTCATCTCGTTGTCTGCGGACTCAACTACCATTCCTCGCCGATAGCCATTCGCGAGCGCTTTACAATTCCGCAGTCCTGTCTAAAACATGCGCTCGAGGCACTCAAAAGATTGCCCCATGTGACAGAAGCAGTCCTCTTGTCAACCTGCAATCGCACGGAAGTTTATGCGGTAGTTTCGGACGTTCAAGCCGGCTGGCGTGAAATCGATTTCTTCTTCTCATCTACGCAGCAAATCGGCGACCACGGCGCACTTAAGCCGAATTTCAAACTCTTACGTGAAGACGTGGCAGTGCATCTGTTTCGAGTTGCTGCCGGTCTGGACAGCATGGTTCTGGGCGAAGCGCAAATCATGGCGCAAGTGAAAGAAGCCCATCAGGCGGCGCTAGAGTCCAAAACCGCCGGTCCGATCCTTGATCACCTTTTTATGCTGGCTCTCAATTGCGGAAAACGAGTGCGCAGCGAAACAGAAATGGGCAGACGCGCAGTTTCTGTAAGCTCGGCTGCACTGGAACTGGCCCGCGGACAAATGGGCGCCCTCAATAATCTGAACGTCGCCGTAGTGGGCGCCGGCCGCATGGCACAAATTTGCGTAAAGCTCCTGCTCTCGGACGAAGGCAGCGGCACGGTGAACCTGCTCAATCGAACGCCCGAGCGCCTGGCCGATTTCGCTAAAAACAATTTGCCGAATTTGCACAGATTGAATACGGAAACAAGTTTTGACGATCGTTATGAAGCCGCAGCTAAAGCGGATCTCGTAATTGTCTCCACGAGCGCCCCCAAAACGATTCTCGATTTGGAGGAGCTGAAAGCAGCGCGCGAAGCGCATGGCAAGAAACCAACCTGCATCATCGATATTTCGGTACCGCGAAACGTCGACCCTCGAGTTCAAGAAATCGAGGACGTTTCACTCTTCAATTCGGACGCCCTGGCCAATATCGTCACGCGCAATCTGGAAGAGAGAGAAGCATGCATCGCCGGCGCTGAAGCAATCGTTTTCGAGGCGCTGGACGCATTCCACGGCTGGCAGCGTTCGCAGCTCGTCGGTCCGACTATCGCAGAACTGCGTGAGAAGATTGAAGCAATTCGTCTCGAGCACATGATGAAAACAGCCTCAGCAAAGGCATCTTCCAGCCAACCAGAAGAGATTGAAAATATCAGCCGCGCCATCGTCAATCAGATTCTTCATCAACCAACAGTTCAACTGAAGGCGACGAAAGACTACGAAATCTTGAGACAGCAGGCAGAAGCTCTGCGCACACTGTTTTCTCTAGATCCCCTTTCGTGCACGCACGCAGCCCGCTCTCAACGGCGCAAGCGCTCGCATGCAGGCGACTCGTAAGCCCGACTCGGTATTCTGACGATAAACAACTGGTCATGCAAAGCTCTACAACGGCTAAATCGCCGCGTAAAATTCGAATCGGGACCAGAGAAAGCAAATTAGCACTTCTGCAAACCGATATCGTGCAGACGCGCTTGCAAAACTTCTCCTCCTCGCTTGAAATAGAAATTGTCCCGATCACGACAAAAGGCGATAAAGTTCTTGATCGACCGATCGCGGAACTAGGCGGGCGCGGAGTTTTCGTCAAAGAATTGGAAGAAGCACTGCTGCGGGATGAAGTCGACATGGTCGTTCACAGCTTGAAAGACCTGCCCACAGACATGCCGCCAAGCCTCTCTCTGGCAGCCGTTTTGGACAGGAATGACCCACGAGACGTTCTTTTGTCCCGAGACAATCTGGAATTCCGCCAGCTTCCTGCCGGCAGCCGGATCGCCACTTCCAGCCGCAGGCGCGCCGCACAGCTGCTGTATTTGCGCAAAGACATTGAATTTGTAGATATTAGAGGCAATGTGCCTACACGAGTGCGCAAATTCGACGAAGGATATTGTGATGCGATCGTACTTGCCTGTGCCGGTTTAAACAGGCTGGAGATGGAAGATCGAATCAGCCATCGCTTTGAAGTGGACACTGTTACACCTGCGGCCGGTCAGGCCGCTTTGGCCATAGAGTGCCGAAGCAATGACGGCAGCTTGATCGACCTGCTGAAAGAAATTCAGGACTGGAATGCAAGGCTGGAGTCCGAATGCGAGCGAGCTTTTCTAGGCACGCTGGGCGGCGGCTGCTCTGTTCCTGTCGGTGCTAGCGCCCTGATTGATGGCGGCACGATTACTTTTACTGGTTGTATCGCGTCTCTGGATGGACTTGAACTATTGAGAGAAACGATCCAGAGAGAGATTAGCGGAAACCTGGAATCAGCAGCACAAACGGGGCTCGATCTGGCTCACAAAATGCTGGATGCCGGCGGCGACAAAATTATGGAAGAGCTCAGGCGCCAAACACCAAATGTAGTATCAGCACCATAATCAAGTTTTTCAAGAAAGAACATGACTGACCTGCCTCTCCAAGGAATTAGAATTGTCGTTACTCGCTCGAAAAAGCAAGCCGCTGGTCTTTCTTCGAAATTCAGAGAGCTGGGTGCGGAAGTCTACGAATTCCCTGTGATTTCAATCACGCCTCCGGACTCCTGGGCACCTCTGGATGAAGCAATTGAAAAAATAAAGAGATACGACTGGGTGTTGTTCGCCTCAGCTAACGCCGTCGATGCCTTTGCCGCACGTGCTCAGGAAGTGGGTATCGGCAAAGAAGAACTTGATTTCACCAAATTTGCGGTTATTGGTCCCGGCACGGCCGGAGCCCTGGAAGAACGCGGCTTAAAACCTAGTTTTTGCCCTTCGACTTTTATTGCAGAAAGACTCGTCGCTGAATTTCCCGAATACCCAAACTTGCATGGCAAGCGCATCCTCTGGCCTCGAACCAATGTCGGGCGTCCCTATGTTCTCGATCGAATGACCGAGGCTGGCGCCAAAGTAGATGTCGTCGAGGCTTACCACACCTCGCTTCCAGCAAACGAGCAGGAAATCGCAGAGCGACTCACAACTCTGCTGTGGAAAAATGTCATCGATGTGATCACGCTTGCCAGCGCTCAGAGCGCTCGGAATCTAAAGGCAATCTTGACCAATGGTCTGAGCAAGAAGCTCGGCGACAAGAACCTGGAAGTGCCTGTTGGCTCGGACAGCATAACCTATGCGCTGGAGGGCGTCGTCGTCGCGACAATCGGACCGGAGACTTCTGCTGCGGCAAGAAAACACCTCGGTCGTGTTGATATCGAAGCCAAAATCTTCACCATCGACGGGCTTGTCGAAGCCGTAGTGGAAGGCGTTCAGAATCTGTCTCAGTAAGATACGCGATTAGCGCTGCGATCTAGGTTTTGTCCGCAACCAGCCTTTCATATGCAGAAAGGCCAGCAAGACCAGCGACACCAGCGCCATTGTCAAAAGCGCGATCGGGTAGCCGAAAGGCCATTTCAATTCCGGCATGTGCTCGAAATTCATGCCATAGATACCGGCAATCAGAGTGGGCGGAATAAAGAGGGTGGTTATCACCGTCAATACTTTCATTACTTCATTGAGCCTGTTGCTGGCTCGCTGATAGTGAACTTCCATAAGAGCCGTGCTGACTTCGCGGTACATTTCGACAAGGTCGATAATGCGAACAGCATGGTCATAGCAATCGCGCAGATAGACTCGCGTAGTGTCGGCAACCAGAGGCACAGTGTCACGCGTAAGTGTGCTGAGAAGCTCGCGCGTAGGCCAGATCGCGCGGCGTATGGAAAGAAGATCGCGCCTGATTTGATACATAGTGGCCGCAGCTTCAGCCTCATCTCCACGACCTTCCAGAATATTGTCTTCCATTTGATCCAGCTGGTCTGCCAGCTCGGAGAGAAGTGGAAAATAACTGTCAACCACCGCGTCAATAATGGCGTACATCAAATAATCGGCTTGTTCCTGCCGCACGCGACCGCGCCCTTTGCGAATTTTCTCGCGTACCGGCTCGAGACAGTCAGTCGGCACTTCGCGAAATGTAAGAACGTAATTGCGCCCCAGAAACATGCTCAACTGCTCGGTTTCGGCAGTGGAAGTTTCGATCAACATGCGAGTGACAACGAAAACGTGCTCACCATACTCTTCCACTTTTGCGCGCTGGTGAACATTGACAATATCTTCGATTTCAAGCTCGTGCAGATTAAACAGCTTGGCAAAATTTTCGATCGCCAGGCTGGCTTCGTATCCCTCGCCCGGTGGGTCTATGGTGATCCAGCAGACAGGCCAGTTGGCGAGATAACCAATTAAGTCCGCCGGTTCTCTGACCTCTCTTTCCTCGCAGCCATCCGGACCGTATGCCATCAGCGTGACCGTGGGAAAGCGAGCCTGACCGGCCGGCAGTGTTTTTCCTGAACTGCTGCCTGGCAGGGCGAACTCAGCAGTTATGCGCTCGGTTTTTCTTCTTTGCCTGGGCAGGTCGGTTGGCATATGGAAACTTGTAATTTTGTAGCGGGAAGTGAACAACGTAGACTTGGCGATTTTTACCGCATTGTGACCCACAAGCCCTCTCCAGGTCAGCCTTTGAGAGGATTAAATATCTGCCAGGATCGGCATTTGGGAGCGCAAACAGCGGACCAGCCCACCAAATCCCTGCCGCCAAGAATATATTTATTGGTTATACTTATGCCTTCTAGTTATTGCCCGCGCCGCTCTAAAGTCGGCAGCGGTGAAACAGTTTCACTGAGGACTTCCATGAGCGACCCTGCATCCACGATTGAAAAGCTTTCTCTCAATGATTTGATTCCCGAAGGTGCACATCGCATGCGGCGGCTGAGATCAACGCCGCAGCTCAGAGACATGGTTCGCGAGACTTATCTGCGCACGGATAAGCTGATCTACCCCTTCTTCATTATCGAAGGAAAAAAGGAAAGAAAGCCAATCAGCTCGATGCCAGGCATCTACCAGCAAACAATTGACGAAGTTCTCAAAGAAGTAGAAGCGGTTCAGAAGCAAGGAATTAAGTCCATTCTTCTTTTCGGCATTCCAGACAGCAAGGATGCCGAAGGCTCCGGAGCCTGGCACCGAGACGGCATCATCCAAAAGGCCATGAGGGAAATCAAAAAACACTTCCCTGACATGGTGGTGGTTGCCGATCTCTGCCTCTGCGAATACACGGATCACGGTCATTGCGGTCTGATAGCGGAAGGCAAAGTGCTCAATGACCCGACTTTGCAGATCATTGCTCGCACAGCAGTGGCCCAGGCAGAAGCCGGTGCAGACATAATCGCGCCGTCGGATATGATGGATTTGCGCGTGGCAGTCATACGCAAAGCCCTTGATGCGAGCGGCTTTCATCACATTCCCATCATGTCTTACGCTGCCAAATTCGCCTCCGGGCTGTATGGTCCTTTCCGCGTAGCGGCACAATCGGCGCCCCAGTTCGGCGACCGGAAATCCTATCAAATGGACCCGGCCAACGGGCGAGAAGCGCTCAGAGAGATAGAACAGGACATTGCCGAAGGCGCGGACATCGTCATGGTCAAACCGGCGCTTTCCTACCTGGACATAATTGCCAAAGCCAGACAAATTACGGATCTGCCGATTGCCGCTTATAATGTGTCTGGAGAGTACTCGATGGTAAAAGCTGCAGCTCAAAATGGCTGGATCGATGAACGCCGAGTAGTGCTCGAAACCCTTACAGGGGTTGTTCGCGCGGGCGCCGACATGATAATCACCTATCACGCACGTGACATCGCGAATTGGCTCAAAGAAGAGTAAACCTTACACCCGTCTGCCTGCGAAAGCCCAGAGGAACCCGCATAGATGAAAACTAGCAGCCCGCATCAAATAAGCTTCGCCAATGCTTTTGCGGACCTATATCTGGACAAGGAAAATGGAGAGTTCGCGCTTGACTTTCGCCGCCAGGAAGTCACCGTCTATCTGACGATAATTCAATATCAAGCCCTCGTATTGCTTATTCAGCAAAGCGTTGAGGACAACGAAGAATTCGTTGAATATTTGAATTGGCAGAAAGACCCGCTACAGTGTGACGACAGCAAAGTCATCGAAGTTTGCGGACCTGATCATATTGTCTGCATGTCCTGCGCTCCTAATTGCGAACGTGTAAAGCTTACTTTCGATCTCGGTATGGCAATCGATCTCTCTTTTGCCGACTTCCAGGGACTATCGACGCTTGTCAAAGAAGCTCAAGCAGACCTGGAATGGCGCCGCGAATTGCTGCGCTGGAATATGACCGAAAACGGTCCGGATTTCGCCGCAGGCGGCGGAGACTAAGCCGACTGCAGCGCGCACACAGACCAGTAGTCTAGGGCTTCTCGGCGATGACGACGACATGATCGGGAGTGAGGCGATAAGGCTTCTTGAAGCCCGCTTCTTCGATCATTGCCTTAAGTTCGCCTTCGCTGAATACGCATCCTTCCGATGTGGCAAGGAACATATTTAACGCGAACATGATCGGGAAAACCGGGCCGGTGCGCTCATCGTTGGCTATGAATTCAGCC
The DNA here is from genome assembly GCA_964493595.1 of uncultured Candidatus Obscuribacterales bacterium. GTDB lineage: Bacteria > Cyanobacteriota > Vampirovibrionia > Obscuribacterales > Obscuribacteraceae > QKMZ01. The sequence goes on from CAZBOX010000021.1 coordinate 24,049, forward strand.
ACTACAAGACGCCCGCCCGGCTTCATAACTTCGAAACACCGCTTGAGGAGCGCCTTGCTCACCTCTTTGCCTTCAGAATGTAAAATGTGGCCGAGAATAACAATATCGTAGGCGTTTTCTTTGAGCTGCAAATCACGCCAGTTTCCTGCTATGTATGCATAGCGATCTTCCACCGCATACTTCTTGGTGAAGTGCTTGGTCACTTTGATTACAGCGTCAAAATCGAGAGCGTCCACTTTCACTTTCGGACTGGCTTCTGCAAAAGGAATACTCCAAACTCCTGATCCGGCCGCCAGATCAAGTACGAGCCAATCTGTTTTGATCTTGTCCGTCTTGAGCAGGGTGGCGACCTGCTTTGCTGTCGCATAGCTCATAGGAAAAATCGCCTCAGCCAATTTTGGAAAAATCTCGGTCGCTTCGTGCTCTTTATTTACCTCCATCACGCCTTTTCCGGACTTGATGTTGTCTCCGAGATTGCGCCACATCTTGCCGAGCTCGTCACCGGAAGCGAACCAGGGACCGACAAAGAGAGGGCTTTTAGCGATCAGATAAGTGCGCGCTTGTTCGCCAATTTCAGTCTTAGCAATCGAATACTTAGAAGGTGAGCCCTCTTTGCTCAGAAAGCCCAGCGAGACAATCGCATCCAAAAGAAGTTCTGTTCCACGGGGATCGAGCTTCAATTCTTTGGCTACGGCTTGAGCATCTTTTGCTTCTTTCTCGAGAGCCTCAAAAATATGATTCTGAGTAGCCGCTTTCAACGCTTGGGCTGGCCACATCGCGTACATGATTTCATTGATATGCGTGGGCGGCACTATCGGTTTTTGTTTCACAAGCGTCATGGGACCTCCCTAAGACAACCGAAAAGAAGGAGAAGGGCAGTTTATGGAATGCCATCATATGCGGTGCAGACAATGCCTGCAGGCATACAAATGGCTGACTGCAATGTCAGATCTTACAAGATTGCTCGCAAACAAAATTCACGCCACGGCTTAGTTTAAGCTGACAAGAACCAGGTGGGCCGGGAACCGTACTTATGATCACTTGCCATTACAGATAGGGCCTTTATTTGGTGAAATCGTCTATAATTCCCGGTTACAGATCGTTGGGCGCGGCGTAGGCCGACGAACCTGGTCAGGGGGGAAACCCAGCAGCCATAAGTTGACACCTACGGGTGTGTCCAGCGGTCTGATTTTGTTCTATTCTGGAAGAAGCCAGCAATAACAACCCGATCGCCAAGGCGAGAAAATGAAGAAAAGCGCGTCAAAAAATTCCAAAGAGCCCAAACAGTCAGGCGAAAAGACCGAGAACAAAACTCTGCTGGGGCAAATCCTGGTAGAGCTTGGCTACATAACCATCTATCAGCTCGATGAAGCGCTCCAGATTCAGCGTGAAGACTCCGCCAAGGGTGTTGAGCAGAAAGCGCTGGGCCAAATTCTTCTAGAACTCGGCTACTGCGGACCCAACCAGCTAATCCGCGGAATTCAAGTGCAGTCCGAGTACCGCAAAGTAGCACCTTCGGAAGACTAATCTTTGCAAGACACCATTCCAAGAGATTCCGGGTAAACCCCACTGACAGGGCTTGCCTCTCCGCTTAACATCTATCCCAGAGAAACTTGGTTTTTCTGCTGATCACGCTTAGATACTTTAGAAAGTGGATAAACTTCTAATGGGAAAACTTTTTGTGAGCTTCTCATAAAAAGTTCCTCTGGCTTTTACCTCCGTGTGACAGCGTGACTTTTCATTGGGACTAAGCGCAAAGATTACTTTTGGTTTCCTGTTCGTGATCATGTTCATGGTCTGCGGGCATGCCATAAGTTCGACTTATAACGACTACAAAAACAATCGCGAGACCGCCTCGATGAAGTTGGGCGAGGCGATTAAGCAAGTCAAAATAGACCTGGGCTCTATTCTAAAAGCCAACGAAGCCTTTGCCATCCAGATGGTGGGCGACCAGAACCTGATGGGTCCATTTGCGCGGGGCGACAAGGCCGCTTTCGGCTCAGCGCTGAAGGACGTAGTCCTCAAGACAGGCTTTAGCGGATACGTCACGATCATCGACGACAAAGGCAAGGTTTTTTACAGCTCGGACTCGCCAAAACAGTCCGGTTATGACGCAAGAGCGAATAGCCCCGGCGTGGATTTCGTCTTTCGAAACAACAAGTCCTACGGGGGCGCTGCTTCTTTCACTCAACCAGGAACACTGGGTTTGTCCAGTATGGTACCGATTCGACTGGGCAATCGTGTAGCCGGGGTAATGATTGCCAGCCAGACACTCAACACAGAGTTCTTAACCGGCATGACGACCAAGCTTCAGACTATGGACCCGGGCCGCCTGGCCGGCATAGACCTGGCTCTTGTGGCGTGCAACGGCAAAGCCTCAAAAGGCGGGCAACTGATTGCTGTTTCTCCAGGCCTGGTCAAAAAGTCGACCCCCTTTTTGAAGAGCCTGGAAGAGCATGGGATAAAGGCGCTTCCAGCCAAATCAGGTCCCCTCGCCCAATTCGCCAATCCAAATGCAGGCTTCGAGGAAAGCGGAAGGCTCTGGCGCGATCTCAAAGTGGAAGATCTCAACGAGAATCAGAGCATAGCAATTCTTCTTGCCACCACTCCTGTGGAAAACATGGTTCAGCGCGCCGTCAACGTCACCATCCTGGCGGCATCCTGCGGCGCTCTGGCATTTCTTGTGGCTTTACTTTTCTCGGCTGGAATTTCCAAAGGCGTCAATAAACCTCTGCGCTTTCTCATCCGCAGGACCAATGAATTGGCCAGCCAGAGACAGGTCTTGCCGGCTCTGGAAGGTCTCTCCGGAGACTGGCTGGAGTTGGGAGAGCTTATCGACACATCGGTCGTCTCTATGCGCCAGACGGTCAACAACTTGAAATCGCAAATTCAGCGGCAAGCCGAAGAAGTAGATGCACAAAACCGTTCTCTGGACGCGGCAAACCAGCAGGTTGAAACTCTCAATCGCCAGTATTCGACGCAGGCAAAACAGCTTTCCGAGGTTTCAAAACAGATAAATTTCGCCAATCGCCAGGCGGTTATCCTTCAGCACAAGCTGGACTGCATCCTGCAAGTCTCCACCGAAGGATTCCTCATCCTGGATCAATTCGGCAATGTCATTTCCGCAAACCCTGTTTTCCTTCACTGGATGGGTGTAACAGAAGCAGAAATTGCCGGGCGACTCTGCTTCGATCTGGTCAGGCGTCCAGGCGAAGCGCGAAACAGCCAGTCGCAAGGGGAAGTTTTCGCCACTCACGGAGGCGATCCCAACGCTCTCATCAATCAGTTCTATCCGGAAGGTGTTGTCTTCCACCGCTGGGAGAACAAGCAAGTGGAGGTTCTGGCGCACCTGCAGCCGATTGTCAGCGACGACAACAGCATCCAAGGCTATGTCATGGTTCTGCGCGACAAATCCGTGCGCAACGAGAACACGCAGCTGAAAACCGAAATCGTAGCTATGCTCAACGACAATATACGCGCCAGCCTTGTCGCTGGAGAAGAAAGATGGAATGTCATTCTAAGCAACGCTGCGCAATCTATGCATCCATCAGTCGGGCAAACTCTAGCAGAACTGCATGTCCATTACGAGCAACTTCTGGGCGTTGTCGATAGCTTGCTCATGATGTACGGAGGGTTTGTGCCACCGCCTGCAGTGCAGATGCAGCGCGAGCAAATCATGGTCACCCGCGTGATTGCCGAATGCCTGGAAGAATCGGCTCCACTGGCACGCGATCGACAGCTGGCGCTGGACTATAAGAGCGTGCCTGGACTGCCGAATATCAGCGGCAATAAGGAAACTTTCAAAGCCATTCTTCTGCCGATGCTGGAGAAAATGATCACTATTACGGCTCCTGGCGGGCGTGTTCGCGTGGAAGCGCAGTCCAAGGGAAGTGAGCTGCGCATAGGCGTTTCCAGCTCCGGTCCTTCTCTTCCCGAAGAAGAAATTGCCGATGTCTTCTCAGGATTTATCCAAGGGAAGCACTCAGAAGATACTTACAGCTCCAGGCTTTCCATGTACCTGGCACGCAATAACGTCGAGCGCGTGGGCGGAAGAGCCTGGGCCGAATCCGGCGCCGGTCGCGGCACAATCGTTTATTTCTCGCTGCCTCTAGGCTAGTCTATTTGTCTTTCTTGATCAGTTGAACGCTCTGCCATATGTCGCCCGGATTTGGGGGCGGCGGCTCGAGATTTTTGATGCGCTCACGCAATGGCTCTGCCTCTTCTTTTCGCTCCATTTTGTCTAAGAGCATCAGAAGATTTTTGAGAGGCGTAAGCAGCTCTTCGGAGTCGGCCCCATAATGCTTCTCTTTTATTGCAATAGCCCTCAAGTAGAGCGGCTCTGCTTTGTCGTACTGCACGCGCGCACTGTGAACAGCAGCGAGATTCTGGTAGCAGGGAGCAGTCTCGAAGTGTTCCTCGCCAAACAGTTCAACCTTCAAGTCAAGGGCCTTTTGATAAGCTTCCTCAGCCAAGCTGAATTTACCTTGCGCATGATAAACGGCCCCTAGATTGTTCAAGCTCTTGCCGAGTTTGCCTTTCAATTCCGCATCATCTTTATAGGCGGCTTCATTGCAAACCTTTTCGAGAATCGCTACAGCCTCCTTGAATTTCAGCTCAGCAGGTACGAGTTTGCGGCGCCCGTATGCAGCGTGCCCTTGCTCGCTTACCGACAGCCAGTCTGCCAGTTCCTTTTCCAAATCCAGTCCTTCTGCTGTTGCGGTTTCCTCAGCCATTTTTCTCAATCCGTTTGTATGTGTATGGGTCGTCTTAGCTGCTCTTGGCAGGCATCTAAAATCCAGCCACTGCTGGCACCCGGCGGCCGAGATTATCGGCTCCGGAACCAACAGTATAGATCTTCTTGCATACCATACGTCCATATGGTACACTCGTTTTGCAGCTTGAGAAAACTAAAGACAGTGAGCTGACCAAGTCAGCGCTATCGACCCGCATCTTACAGAAGGATGGATCGGTTTGGTTTCAGTGCGAGAAATTACAGCTACATCAATACTGACGCCACATAAAGTAGGTTCTCTTTCAGCCGGCTATGACTACACTCTAAATCCTTATGCCGGATGCAGTTTCGCTTGCTCATACTGCTATGTTCCGAAATTTCCGAATGCCAGACATACGCTCTCGGAGTGGGGAAATTGGGTAGAAGTAAAGACCAACGCTGCAGAACTCATTTATAAAGAACGAGCGCGTGTATTCGGAAGTCGCATATTCTTCGGTTCGGCTACCGATCCATACCAGTATGCAGAATTGAAGTACGGTGTCACCAGAGCATGCCTGGAAGAATTGCTCAAATATCCACCAAAAAAATTGACGATACACACCCGCAGCCACCTGATGCTGAGAGACCTGGATCTCATAGCCAAATTTGCAAATCGTGTTTCTGTTGGAGTCAGCATAACAACGGACAGCGATGAGATAGCCAGAGAATTCGAGCCCCAGGCTCCATCTATTTCTCGTCGTTTAGAGCTTGTGCGCGCACTCAGCGGTGCCGGAATTGAAGTTTTTGCATCACTGGCACCGCTCCTTCCCCACAACACAGATAGATTGATCGAAATTCTTTCGCCGTACGTCAAAAGAGTTTGGATTGACGAAGCCCGTTGGCCTGAGGTCAACCGCAGCGCTGAGCTGCTCGTGAAATATAGCGATTTTTTCCAACCAGTAACTTATTTGATGACTATGCAAAAAATTGCCAGAGCTTTCCCCCAACAACGTTCCTCGAACAGGGCTATTGCGGCGCCGCCAGCCTCCCGCACACACACACCTGGCGGCTCCGCGATCGGCTCTCAAATGCGCGCAGCTACACAGCTGAAATTGCCGATCTCGGCTTGAACGAGAAATAATTACCAATACTTAATGCAGGCACTTCAGCCTCATCCCCTGAAAAGCTCATTTGATGAGCTTTCTAAAAAACAAGAAGAGTGGGTGACGGCGTTTCTTTTATAGGTCATTTGGGCACAAATCAAATAGTGCCGTAATCCCACCAAATCAAATTGCGACTCACGCTCTGTCAATCGACAAGAGTATGTGGAGACTTGCGGCTGTGATTTTGTCAGAAAAGTGCTTTGATGAAACGCAGAAGGGTACCACCGGGTTCGGTGCCGATTTACCCTGAAACCTTTTTTGGTTGTCACAGCCAGCTCCACTGAGTCTCGAGAATGTCCGGCCGCCAGCCGGCACCACTTATTAGCGTCCAAATTTATTTCGTCTGAAAAACCATAAAACCGCAGTGCTATGTCATAGTGGTTATGCGTCAGCAGAACTGCACATTGAAAAAACCCCACTTATACTTACATCAGCCCTCAGAGTTCGAAATATGAAATCCAGATTTAAAACATTTACCAGAAGACGAAACAGGCGTTCGGGGCAGGCCATTACTGAGTACGCATCGATGCTAGCTTTCGTAGCCGTACTCGTCGCTTGCGTCTTCGCGTTTGCACCAGGCAAACTGTCGCCTGCGATCTCGGCAGCTTTCTCCGTAGTATCAAGCCAATTGAACAACCTGGCAGCCGCATCCAGTACGGCTTCCTGACATTGGCAGTTTCGCCACCCTCTTTCTCACGTCCGAACTGGGATAGATGAGATAAACTACTTGTCCCTTTGGGGATTTGCTCGTGGCGAACAACATCGATGACTCTCAAAGCTGGGAGTTCTGGATCGATCGTGGTGGCACCTTTACCGATGTCATCGGTCGATCAAAAAAGCAACCCGATCTCCTGCTCGTTACCAAACTACTGTCGGAATCTCCAGATCAGTACGCTGATGCCACTATAGAAGGCATGCGGCGGACGATTGCTCTTGCTGAAAAAAGCGATTGCTTAGCAACTGGTGCGCCCGATGGTCTCCTACGATTGGCAGACAAAATTGCTGTCGCCCGCATGGGCACAACCATTGGCACGAATGCGCTTCTGCAAAGACGCGGCGACCGCTGTGCGCTGGTCACTAACCGCGGATTCAGAGACGCATTGCGCATCGGCTACCAGAATCGCCCCGATATTTTTGCCCTGGCAATTAAATTACCGGACATGCTATTCGAGCAAGCCGTCGAATTAGAGGGTCGCTTTGACGCTCTCGGCAGAGAGGTCGAGCCGCTTGATTTCAGCGATGCGGAAAAGCAATTGCAAGCGCTGCTTGATGCCGGAATTAAGTCGCTCGCAATAAATTTCATGCATGCATATCGATACGACGCTCACGAGAAAGCCATCAAGAAATTGGCAGAAAGTCTGGGCTTCGAGCAGGTCTCCGCTTCCAGCGAGGTCAGTCCTCTTATCAGATTCGTAAGCCGTGGCGACACCGCGGTGGTCGATGCCTACCTCAGTCCACTGCTCAATCGATACATGCAAAATATCACCGCCACCCTGCCCGATTCTCGACTCTTTTTCATGCAGTCCAATGGCGGACTCACACCTGCTATGAATTTCCGCGGGCGCGACTGCTTGCTTTCCGGTCCAGCCGGTGGTGTCGTCGCCGCGGCCCGCTCATCGACACGGGCTGGATACAATCACGTCATCGGTTTTGACATGGGCGGCACATCCACTGACGTCTGTCACTATGAAGGGCGCTTCGAGCGCACCACAGAAACAGACATTCAAGGCGTCAAGATTCGCACTCCTATGATGGCTGTACATACAGTGGCAGCAGGAGGGGGCTCTATCCTAACTTTCGATGGGGAGCGCTGCCGCGTAGGTCCGCAGTCCGCAGGAGCGAATCCAGGACCAGCCTGCTACCGCAGAGGCGGTCCCCTGACCGTGACTGATGCAAACTTGCTGCTCGGACGGATCCAGCCGAAGTTTTTTCCTCCTATCTTTGGAATCAACCACGATCAACCGCTGGACAATGAGATTGTCAAAGAGAAATTCGCCGCTCTTACCCATGAAATCGGGAGCGCTGCGGCCGCAGACCAATCGTCAGAAATTAGGCTTGCTTCCTCTGAGCTGATGGCAGAAGGCTATCTAAAAATTGCCGTAGAGATTATGGCTAGCGCTGTGCGAAAAATTTCCACAGAGAAAGGACACGACCTGGATGGCGCGGCCCTGTGCGCATTCGGTGGAGCCGGAGGGCAACACGCCTGCCAGATTGCAGACGAGCTGGGTATAAAAACAGTCGTCATTCATCCCCTTGCAGGCGTTCTCTCTGCCTTCGGAATAGGCATCGCTGACACTGTTGAAATCGCCCAGGCAGCGGTCGAAGAAGAGTTCAACACGGCAACGCTACAAAAACTCGAGAAAGTTAAGAGCGAGCTGACAGCGAAAGCATCAGCCACTCTCGAATCTCACGGTTTTAAGAGCGAAAGCCTCAAAACATCTTTCGGCATCAACTTGCGATATCTCGGAACTGATGCGTCAATTTCTGTCCCGCTCGACGGGGAGGACGAAACGAGAAAAACATTTGAGAAGCTCCATCATAAGCGTTATGGCTTTATTTCCAAGAAGCCCCTTGTCATTGAAAGCATAACGGCCGAAGTGATTTCAGAAGGACTGAATGCCGCTTGCGGCTCCAGCCGAGTTGCCGAAACGGGCAAGGCATCCGCAGTAGATACAGTGCCTCTATTCTGTGCCGGCCAATGGCAAACGGCAAAAGTCTTTGCCAGAGAGCAACTAACGCAAGCTGCAAGAATAGTGGGTCCGGCGATTATTGCTGAAAAGACGGCCACGACAGTTGTAGATCCGAACTGGTCGGCACGTGTCGACAAAGAGGGCTTTCTCATCGTCGAGAAAATGGAGACTGCAGGATTCGAGGCTGTTCGCGAAAATGATGTCGACGTGAAGGCAGACCCGATAAAACTCGAGCTCTTCAGCAACCGGCTCATGTCTATCGCCGAGGAGATGGGACTTGTCCTGCAAAACACTAGTCACTCCGTCAATATAAAAGAGCGACTGGACTTCTCGTGCGCCATCTTCGATCGGCAAGGCAAGCTGATCGCCAATGCTCCCCATATTCCAGTACACCTTGGATCGATGAGCGAAAGCGTCCAATCGTTGATGCAGGAGAAGTCAGGGACTATGCAGCCTGGAGACACTTTCATCATCAACAACCCCTATCTTGGAGGCACGCACTTGCCGGACGTGACTGCTATTTCGCCTGTGTTTGCAGGCATTTTCGACGACAAAATCAAATCACCTGATTTCTATGTCGCCTCACGCGGACACCACGCCGACATTGGAGGAATAACTCCCGGCTCGATGCCGCCTGCAAGCAAGCATATCGATGAAGAAGGTGTCGTTTTCAGCCATTTCCACCTGGCTAAAGAAGGGCATCTCAACGAGGATGCATTGCGCAAAGAACTGCTCGGTGCAAAATATCCGGCGCGCAATCCAGAACAAAACATTGCCGACCTGACCGCTCAAATCGCAGCCAATCGATGCGGTGCAGAAGCTCTAATACGCCTGTGCGAACGCTACGGCATAGCGGTAGTCGAGTCATATATGCAGTTCGTGCGCAATAACGCCGCTTCATCCGTGCGCAAAGCACTTGGAAAAATCAGGGACGGTCAGTTTACCGGCGAGCTTGACGACGGCTCAAAGATTACTGTGGAAGTAAAAGTCAATCGCAAAGAAGAATCGGTTGCAGTCGACTTTTCCGGCACCAGCGCACAACACCAAGGCAATATGAATGCGCCGCGCGCGATCAGCAAAGCCGCGCTACTGTACGTTTTTCGCACTATCGTCAATGACAATATTCCTCTCAATGACGGTTGCCTGGAGCCTGTGGAATTCTCCATACCTGAGAACTGCATACTCAATCCCAAGACACCTGCCGCCGTGGTCGCCGGCAACGTAGAAACATCACAAATCCTTGTCGATGCTCTCTATGGAGCGATGGACCTTATGGCAGCAGCACAGGGAACCATGAACAATCTCACTTTCGGCAACGACCAAGTGCAATATTATGAAACCATATGCGGTGGCGCTGGAGCGGGAGCGGATCACAGAGGAAGCAGCGCCGTTCATACCCACATGACCAATTCTCGCCTTACGGACCCGGAAGTCCTGGAACTTCGCTACCCGGTCCTCCTCGAACATTTCGCAATCCGAGAAGGCAGCGGCGGCGCCGGAAAAAACAGAGGTGGAGACGGCGTTATAAGGCGTATACGTTTTCTTCAGCCTATGACCGTTTCAATCCTTTCGCAAAGACGTGTAGCGGAACCATTCGGTCTGCATGGAGGAAAGCCGGGCAAACGAGGCATCAATAGATGGATAAAGAAGGACGGCACTGAAGAAATCTTGCCTGGAACGGTCACCGTAAAAGTGGAAAGCGGAGACAGCATTGAGATTGAAACACCGGGAGGCGGCGGCTGGGGCGCATGTTAAACGGAGGTCCGCAAATCAAAACGGGATGCAGATTTCATTGCGCTTCAAGAAAATCGGTGTGAACGGCGGATTGTAATAGGCTTCATACGGTTCTCCAGTGGGTGAAAGTCCACGCGACTCGAGAATCTTTCGCAAGGTGAGCAGGTGCCTGTCAAAATTATCTTTGCGCGCAGAGCCGGAGAATTTCAGCACAGCTATCTTTTGGGCGGGCAATTCAAACACTTTAACGCGCTTGTCGTCTGGGATGGGAAGCTTGTCCATCGTGTATTCCGGGGGCATAAAGAATCGCATTCTTATCGTTTGCCCATTGCCGCCCACTGATTGAGTGGTGACTGGAACCGTCATAGACAGCTTTACTTTGGAATTTCTGTCTGACACTGATCGGCTAAGAGCGACAGGATCTTTCGGCCGACTCTTGCCAAATAAATATCCGGCCAGAATTTGAAAAGCTTCACCCAGAGCTTTTTCGCGAGTGCCTGAGACTTCAACCTCAGCAACGATCCTGGCAGGATACTCGCGCACCTCGAAGCTGTGATCGGACTCCTTTACCTGATAAGCAATTTCGCGCGTGCTTGCATCACTGCGTCCGGCGAAAAATGCCGCCGACACGATTGAAACAATACCGATAGAGATAAGGATTCCACGCCGCATTGGCATTACTCAAACACAAAAAACACGGTCACCGCCACGAGCTCTTGCATAATCCAAAGCTTCCCAGGCGCGCGCGATTAACTCGTCGTATGCAGTCCCATTCTGCGGAAAAGTCGCCACTCCAAGACTGGCCGTAACGGAAAAGGTCTGCCAGTTATGATTGATTGCCTGGTTGCCGCACCTGACCCGCAAGCGCTCAGCTAAAAGGGCTGCGCCGGCTGCGCTGGTTTGCGGCAGAGCAATGACGAACTCATTGCCCGAATATCTTCCTGCCAGATCGACCTCCCTTATGCCTTCTCTAATTACATTGGCAGCAACTTTCGAAACAGCATCTACGGTCAACGTACCGTAATGAGCACGGATACCTTCGATGCCATCGATTCCGAGCATAATCAACGCTACGTGTTGACCATACCTGCCGGCACGGCTCAATTCTGATTTCAATTCTTTCAAGAAGGTTCTGTGATTGTAGAGCTCCGTCAGAGGATCGAGCAAAGCCAGCTTTTCGATATCTTCTCCACGAGCCGAAGCAATGCTGATTGTCTGCTGGATCATTTCCAGATCGCGCTTTTCATAGTCGCGAACCCGGTCGAGAATATCCGGCCTGCCACCATGAGCACTCTGGTCACCCAGCTTTTGCCGCTTCAGTGCATCAAGGATTGCGTGAGCGTGAGCCTCATTATCCATTGGTTGCGTGCCTTCGGACATTGCTTCCTCTTAAAAACGTGCGAACACGACTGCCCACTGCAAATATACAGCTTTAGGGCAAGAATTTCTCTAACTGTAGCCAAGAATCCCCAAATACGGCACAGGCAAGGCTTAACGAAGCTTGCAGACAAGCTTGATTCTAATGTTCGTGCCGGTGATGCAGATCCGGCCAATGCGGGTGGCTGTGGCTTACCGGTTCATGACCATGCCAGTGAGAATGCCTGAGAGAAGCCGGCTGTCCTGGATGACTATGATTGTGATGACCGTCATCATGGCTGTGCATGTGAATGTGCTCCATTTCCTCATGATCGTGTTGATGAGCATGCTGGTCGTTCATGAGCAAATAGATTGCCAGCCCCATGACCCCGCCGGCAATGACTTGCATAGGAACAAGCGCTTCTTTTAGAAAAATAGCGGAGAACAAGACCCCAAAGAAAGGAGCACTGGCAAAAATCATCTGAGAACGCGTGGCGCCCAATTGCTGAGCGGCCATGATGTATAAAGTCAAACTCAGACCATACGAGAGCGCACCAACCAGAAGAGCTTGCCCGACCGAAAGAGCGCTCGAGACATGCGGCTCGAAAATGGCTCCAAGCACAAAATTAGTGCTGCCCGCAGCCAGACCTTTCAGAAAGGTTATGCGAGCCGGACTGATACCATCTATAATGGCAGTAGAATTGTTGTCTATGCCCCAGCAAAGACAAGCAAGCGCGCACAGTCCGCCGGCAACCAGTCCGCTTGTGCCTTCTTGCAAGCACAATAGGGCAGCTGCTCCTGTCGACAGGAGAACGGAAAGCCAGCCGATTCTGCCAAGATGCTCGCGAAAAACGAGTCGGGCAATGACAGCGGTAAAGACTGCTTCCAGCGTCAGCCACATCGACACTGACGAAGCGCTGGCCGCTTTCAAGCCGAGCAGCAGGCATACAGGTGCCAGCACGCCGCCAAAAAACAAGGACAGCGACAGACGTTTGAGAGTCTTTGCCGAAAAAGACCACTGTTCGCCCTCTGAGATGCTCCTGGCGACCAGCGGTGACACGCCCAGAGCGGCGCCCAGATAGAAAAGACCGGCCAGCTGAAACGGCGGAAGTGCAGCAAGCATAAACTTTCCGGCGGGCGCGGCGCCGGCAAACAACATTGCTGATAAAACGGCCAGAAAGATAGCGAACATTAGTTTGGACCAGATCCCGGAAAAGCGGTATAGTACCCGACTCATATCTGTTTTTTATTGATTTTGCATAATTCCGGAACCATAAGGACATCTCTTGCGTCATCCCGCGGGAAAGAAAAATGTACTCGCGCTGGGTAGAATCAAAACTACAGTGAGTGATTTCTGATGGATGACATGCAGTTTCAGGTATCTAACATGGAAGTCTCGAAAAAAATTCTGGCGGGTGTTGCGACAATTTTTGCCTTTTTCAGCTTTGGCGATGCCGCGCTTGCGGCAAACGCAGCTGCAGCAGTCAAACAAGATGCTTCAGCCGACAATGATTCAAAGAAAGACGTAAAAGCGTCCGCCAAAAACAAATCTTTCAGCGGCAATGTTTCCTGGTATGGACCGGGATTTGATGGACGCCTCACCGCTAGCGGGGAGCGATTCAACATGATGAAGATGACGGCGGCGCATCTGAAGTTAAAATTCAACACCAAAGTTTTAGTCGAAGACCCTCGCACGGGCAACACCGTTGTGGTCCGCGTCAACGATCGCGGTCCTTATCACGCCAAGCGCGTCATGGACCTTTCCAAAGGCGGAGCCATGAAGCTGGGGACTATTTCCCGCGGGGTTACATTCGTCGACTGCATGATTCTGGATGACGACAACGACGATAAGAAGAGCTGAAAGGCGGACCTTATCCGACACTCATAAGCGTCAGCATTTCCACCACTTCGGCCAGAGATATCGGCGGGCGTAAACTTTTGAGAATAGATTGACACTCTGACAATTCCAGCGTCGCTATCTTCGAGCCGCTCTGAAAAAATTCGACCATTTGTGCGTCGCCCTCTGCCAGTCTGCACGTCACACCGCTGCCGGCACCCAGCAATCTTTCCAGCTCTGCGCTGAGCTGCGAGCCGGGATCGCCGGGGGCAGCAACAGTGCCCGCCTGAGCTCCGCTTGAGCTCAAGGACGATAGGCTTGCCGAAGCCCCACCAAGCCCGGCTGCCAGGCCAGCCGACAGACTCAGTGCAGAATTTGTGTTCGCACCTCCGGAGGCATAATCGAACGCACCACCTCCGGTGGCATAGGCTTTGACGGCGCGATTGATAAAATCATCTCTTCTCTCCGGTCCGACCTTTTCCAGAATCTTCAAGGATTCGGCATCGGCACGAAATGTCAATTCGCTCACGATTGAGCTCCTCTTGTGGAATTTTCCGCTGCGCGATTCTACTCTTTGGTTTCGATTTCTCTAGCGCGTTTGTCCATCGCACTGGCTTCATCAGCGCGGCCCATGTCGCGCAGCAGAGCAGCGTAATTTCTCAAACTAGCAGCCACTTTTGGGTCTTGCTTGCCATAGAGCTGTTCTCTTAGCTCAAGCGAACGCTTGTACAGCGGTTCGGCATCCGTGTATTTACCTTCATCTCTGTATAACCGGGCCAGATTATTGAGGCTATTGGCTAATTCGGGAAGACTGGCGCCGCCGCCCTTCTCGTCGATAGAAACAGCTTCTTTGAAGGAAGGTTCAGCATCGGCAGACTTGCCCTGCTGTTTGTAGATCAAAGCAAGATCATTCATATCTTTGCCAATTTCGACATTGGTATCACCCAGTTTAGCTTTGCGTATTTTGATAACACGCTTCAGAATGTCTTCAGCAGACTGGTAGTCCTCCATGTGGAGGTAGATTTCTTTCAGGTTATTCATGGCTGTAGCAAACAGAAGACTATCGTCGCCCTCAAGCTTCTCAGCCAGCGCCACAGCCTTCTGCAGCAGCGGTTTTGCCTCTTCATACTTATCCTGAGCATCCAGAGCAAGGGCCAGATTAGTCTGTGCTTCCAGAAGAGCACGCGGTTGCTCTGCTTCGTGTCTCTCGCGAATAGCCAGCAAGCGGCGCCCTAGCGTTTCACCGGCCGCGAAATCGCCCTGCTCGCGCATACAGGTGGCCAGATTGGAGAGACATACGGCGGTGGCATCCTCATTATTGGCCTTCTCCAGAATCTTGAGCGCACGCTCCAGGAGCGGTTGCGCCAGTTCCGGCTTTTCCTGCTCACGGTACATGCCGGCCAGATTGTTGAGCGCCGCTGCAACATCAGGGCTGTCCGCGCCCTTTTCCTTTTCTCTCAGCTCAATTACTTTCTTGTAAAGCACCTCGGCTTCAGCGTATTTTTTTTCATTTCGCAGCACGACGGCCTGATTATTCAATGCAACTGTTTCCGCATCGCTGTTGCCAGTCTTCGGCACCAGCTGAGCGACACGTTC